>NC_008530.1:0-315726 GCF_000014425.1 Lactobacillus gasseri ATCC 33323 = JCM 1131
TTTCTATTATCTTTTTTCCACAAACTTGTGAATTTGTTAGTTATTTTTGTTCCTTGTGGAAAACTTTAAAAATTCATGCTAAACTTATTTTGACTTAATCTGTGGATAATACAGTACTTGGAGGAATTTTTTTGTTTGATTTAGATAAATTTTGGCAATTTTTCAATGCTGAGATGAAAAAAAGCTACAGCACCGTTGCCTATAACGCTTGGTTTAAAAATACTAAACCTATTTCCTTTAATAAAAAGACAAAAGAAATGATAATTGCTGTTGAATCTCCAGTTGCAAAAGGGTATTGGGAAAAGAACTTGGCTTCTCAACTGATTCAAGAGGCGTATGCTTATGCAGACATGGAAATTCAACCAAAATTCGAAGTGGCAGGTAAAGAAGGACCTGAACGTCTAGTTACGCCAAAACCAAGAATTAAAACTAATCAAGAAATATTAGAGGATCGCCGTGACGAATTTGCTCAAGATCTTCAATTAAACAGTAAGTACACTTTTGATACCTTTGTTCAGGGTGAAGGAAATAAGCTAGCAGCCGGAGCCGCTTTAGCAGTTGCCGATAACCCAGGAAGTTTTTATAATCCTTTATTTATCTTTGGTGGTGTGGGTTTAGGTAAGACGCACTTAATGCAAGCTATCGGCCATCAAATGCTAGCCGAAAAACCCCATGCAAAAGTGGTCTACATTCAAAGTGAGACTTTTGTAAATGACTTTATTAATTCGATAAAAAACAAAACTCAAGCTGAATTTCGTAATAAATATCGAAATTGTGATCTGCTATTAGTAGATGATATTCAATTCTTCTCTAAAAAAGAGGGGATTCAAGAGGAGTTTTTCCATACTTTTGAAACTCTTTATAATGATCAAAAACAGATTGTTATGACTAGTGATCGTCTGCCAACTGAAATTCCTGAATTATCAGAACGATTGGTTTCTCGATTCGCCTGGGGCTTACAAGTTGAAATTACGCCACCTGATTTAGAAACTAGAATTGCAATTTTACGTAAAAAAGCTGAAACAGATGGTTTGGCAATTGATGACAGTACCCTTGACTATATTGCTTCGCAAGTTGATACCAATATTCGAGAACTCGAAGGCGCTTTAGTTAAAGTTCAAGCCCATGCAACAATTGAACGTGAAGATATTAACGTTGATTTAGCAAAAGAAGCTTTAGCAGACCTAAAACTTGTTCAAAAAAATAGAGGACTTCAAATCTCAAAAATCCAAGAAGTTGTCGCAAATTACTTTCAAACTTCAACTACAGAACTAAAGGGAAAGAAACGGGTAAAACAAATTGTTGTCCCGCGGCAAATTGCGATGTATTTGTCACGTGAGTTAACAGATTCCAGCTTACCTAAAATTGGACAAGAGTTTGGTGGCAAAGATCATACCACGGTTATGCATGCCTGCGATAAAATTTCTCGTGCCTTAAAAACCGATGCCGAAATTAAAGCAGCTGTGTATGATTTAAAAGCAATGCTTGAACACTAAAAGTTAATAACATGTGGATAAGTTCTTCTTTTGTCCACATCCATTAAACAGACAAAAGTCCGTTTTATTCAGGTGTTTGACTACTTTCCCACAGATTCCACTGGCCCTACTACTACTTCTAAGTATTTAAATATATAATTAAATAAATAAGACAAAGTACATATAACTTCACAGGAGGTAAACGATGCAGTTTACAATTAATCGTAATTTATTCCTCGAAAACCTAAATAATGTAATGCGTGCAATTTCTTCACGTGCAACTATTCCAATTTTAAGTGGTATAAAACTTAACCTTACTGATGAGATGCTAACTTTAACCGGTAGTGACACTGACATTTCGATCGAAATTCAGATTCCTGTAAACGATGATCTAGTTGTTCAATCTACAGGTTCGATTGTTTTACCTGCACGCTTTTTTAGTGAGATCGTTAAAAAATTACCTGGTAAAGACTTTTCATTTGAAGTAAGAGAAAGCTTCCAGACTAAAATTGTTTCTGAAAATACTGAATTTATGATCAATGGCTTGGATGCAAATAACTATCCTCATCTACCAGAAATTTCTACTGATGCCTCATTTAAGATTTCAGGTAAAACTTTTAGAGAAATTATTAATGAAACTGTTTTTGCTGTTGCTACTCAAGAAAGTCGTCCTACTTTAACAGGTGTTAATTTCATTTTTAATAACTCATCAATTAAGGCAGTTGCTACCGACAGTCACCGTTTATCACAGCGTCAAATTTCTTTAGAAAACGGCCCACAAACTAGTACTGACTTAATAATTCCAGGAAAGAGTTTAGTAGAATTAGCTAGAATTATTGGTGAAAACGATCCTGAAATTACAGTAAATCCAGGTGAGAACCAAGTTTTATTTGAAGTCGGAAATATTGCATTCTATTCCCGTTTGCTTGATGGTCAATATCCAGATACTGATCGTTTAATTCCAACTGAATCTACTACTTCTGTTGAATTTGAACTGCCAGTTTTAGCTAGGTCTCTAGAACGTGCAAGTCTTCTTACGCATGAAAGTCGAAATAACGTAGTAAAAATGACTCTTGATGTTCAAAATCAATTAGTTAAGCTTCAAGGTGATTCTCCAGAGATAGGTAATGTGGAAGAAGAAATTAGTTTTAAGAAGCTTGAAGGCGAAGGTTTGACAATTTCATTTAACCCTGACTATTTAAGAGAGGCTTTGCGCGCATCAATTACTGATTCCATTATTATGAACTTTACGCAGCCATTGAGACCATTTACAGTTGTACCTGCAAAGCAGGATGTCAACTTTACGCAACTGATTACTCCAGTGAGAACATTTTAAATGCCTGAAAAAGAGCTACTTTGGTAGCTCTTTTTTTCTTGTTGTACTTAAAAGCTAAATTTAGCCTGATTAAACGAATTTTTCTCTAGTTAAGTATAGTCATATTAAATTAGGAGAAAATGGCTTAAAAAAGGCTATAATGCCTCATAAAATTGAATTTCACATAAAAAAACGGTATAATAACCAGGTATGACAAGGTAAATGGGGTGATATTATCAAAAAATTCACAATTAAGGGAGAATATATTACGCTTACTCAATTTTTAAAAGAAGAAAGCGTGATTTCTTCTGGTGGTCAAGCTAAATGGTATCTAAAAGAAAATCCTGTTAAGTTAAATGGCGAACTTGAAGATCGTCGCGGAAAGAAAATACATGCAGGCGATGTATTGAACTTAGCTGGAGAAGAGTATGAATTTGTTTCAGAGTAGCCAATGTATCTCGCAAACTTTGAATTGAAAGACTTTAGGAATTTTAAAGAATTAAAAACAGATTTTGATCCTCATGTAAATATTTTTATTGGTCCGAATGCCCAAGGAAAAACTAATTTACTTGAGGCAATTTATTTTTTAGCCCTAACACGATCCCATCGAACTAATAGCGATAAAGAATTAATTCGCTTTGGCAGTAAATTTGCCGGTTTACAAGGTCGAGTTCATAAAAGCCAACTGCAAGTAGAGCTTAAATTACGTTTAACAGCTAATGGAAAAAAGGCTTGGGTAAATCGCTTGGAGCAAAAGAAGCTTTCTGCTTATGTTGGGCAAATGAATGCAATTTTGTTTTCTCCAGAAGATTTAGCCCTAGTTAAGGGAGCACCATCTGTTAGACGGAGATTTATGGATTTAGAGTTTGGGCAGATTAATTCAGAATATCTATATTTTTCAAGTCAGTATCGTCAGGTACTGCAACAGAGAAACAATTATTTAAAGCAACTAAGCATCAAAAAAGCAAATGATCAAGTTTTTTTAGATGTCTTATCTGATCAGCTGGCAGGAATTGCAGCAGAGATAATATCGCGAAGAATAAAATACATCAAAAAACTCAATTCCTACGCTAAAGCTGCTCATAGCGAGATTAGTGGTCAAGCTGAAAAATTGCAGATTTTTTACCGTCCATCAGTTAAGGAAATTATCCCAGAGGATAATGTAGAGACCATTTATCGAAAAGTTATTACTAGTTATAAGAAAAATCGTCCTAATGAAATTCGAAAGGGCACTACTCTAAGTGGCCCGCATCGAGATGACTTGGAGTTTTTAATTAATGAAAAAAATGCCCATGATTTTGCATCTCAAGGACAGCAACGGACGATTTCTCTAAGCGTCAAGTTAGCCGAGATTCAATTAGTACATGAATTGACGCAAGAATATCCAATTCTGTTATTAGATGATGTGATGAGTGAGTTAGATCATCGAAGACAGAGCCGTTTATTGAACTATATTCATGGCAAAACGCAAACATTTATAACAACGACAGATTTAGAAGGTATTTCTTGGGAAATCGTGAAGGAACCTAAGGTTTATCACATTTCTGCTGGAACGATCAGTGCAAAGGAGAGTTAAATGGCAGAAGATAAGAGCAAGGCAGCATTAAATAAAGCTAAAGACTTTGAAAAACGTGCTGATACTTACAACGCAAGTCAAATTCAAGTTTTAGGTGGACTTGAAGCAGTTAGAAAACGCCCAGGTATGTATATTGGCTCAACTAGTAGCCAAGGTTTACACCACCTTGTTTGGGAAATTATTGATAATAGTATTGATGAACGATTAGCTGGTTTTGCAACCAAAATTGAAATTACTGTTAATGAAGATGGCAGTGTAACCGTTCAAGACGATGGACGTGGTATCCCTGTCGATATTCAAGCAAAAACCGGTCGTCCAGCCTTAGAAACTGTATTTACTGTTTTGCATGCCGGTGGTAAATTCGGCGGTGGCGGATACAAGGTATCTGGTGGTCTTCACGGTGTTGGTGCTTCTGTAGTAAATGCTCTTTCAACTAAGCTTGATGTTACAGTTATGAGAGATGGAAAGAAGTATGCAATTTCCTTTGATCATGGCCGTGTCGTAGGAGAAATGAAACAAATTGGAACAGTTCCTCTTGAAGAACATGGAACAATTGTTCATTTTTACCCTGATCCAGATATTTTTACTGAAACTACAACTTTTGACGACAAAATCTTAAAGAACAGAATTCGTGAACTTGCTTTCTTAAACAAAGGCTTAAAGTTGACCTTTACTGATAAACGTAAAGAAAGTGCTGAAACTGATGTCTACCACTTTGAGGGCGGTATCAAGGAATACGTTGCCTTTTTAAATAAGGGCCAAGAAGTCCTATTTGATGAACCAATTTATGTTGAAGGTAATTACGAAGGAATTGATGTTGAAGTTGCCTTGCAATATACCAATGGTTATAAGACAACTTTAATGACTTTTGCTAACAACATTCACACCTACGAAGGCGGAATGCACGAAGCTGGATTTAAGACAGCTTTAACTCGTGTAGTTAATGATTATGCTCATAAGGCTAAGATCCTAAAGGACAAGGACGATAACTTATCTGGTGAGGATATTCGTGAAGGAATTACAGCTGTTGTTTCTGTTAAGCACCCTAACCCTCAATTCGAAGGTCAGACGAAGACAAAATTAGGAAACTCTGATGCAAGAACTGCAGTGGATCGGGCATTTTCAGAAACATTTAGCCGCTTCTTAATGGAAAATCCTTCTGTTGGTCGTAAGATTGTTGAAAAGGGTCAACTTGCTGAAAGAGCGAGAACTGCTGCTAAACGAGCTCGTGAAGTTACACGTAAGAAGTCAGGTCTTGAAATTGCTAACTTGCCAGGAAAATTAGCCGACAACACTAGTAATGATCCAAGTATTTCTGAATTATTCATTGTCGAGGGTAACTCAGCCGGTGGATCAGCAAAACAAGGACGTTCACGTTTAACTCAGGCTATTTTGCCAATTAGAGGTAAAATTTTGAACGTTGAAAAGGCTTCAATGGATCGAATTCTTGCAAATCAAGAAATTAGATCGCTCTTTACAGCTTTAGGTACTGGATTTGGTGCTGATTTTGACGTGTCAAAAGCAAGATATCACAAGTTAATTATTATGACAGATGCCGATGTTGACGGTGCTCACATTAGAACTTTGCTTTTGACTCTCTTCTACAATTACATGCGTCCAATGATTGAAAAAGGCTATGTTTATATCGCTCGTCCACCTCTATACCAAGTTCGTCAAGGTAAGATAGAGAAGTATTTAGATACAGATGAAGAGTTACATGATTATCTAGGTACGCTTCAGCCAAGCCCTAAGCCGGTTGTTCAACGTTATAAGGGACTAGGAGAAATGGATCCAGAACAGCTATGGGAAACGACTATGAACCCAGAAAATCGTCGTTTAGATAGAGTAAGTCCTGAATACGCTGAAGACGCTGATAAGGTCTTTGATCTTTTGATGGGGAATGAAGTAGGTCCAAGACGAGAATTTATTGAAAAGAACGCTAAATACGTTGAGAATTTAGATGCTTAGGAGGCTTTAGATGGCTAACGAAAATCAACCTCAAGATCACAGAATACGTAATGTTGATTTGACCCATACGATGCGTAGCTCTTTCTTAGATTATGCTATGTCAGTTATTGTGGCTCGTGCCTTACCTGACGTTCGGGATGGTCTAAAGCCTGTACAACGTCGTATTCTTTACGGAATGCATGAACTAGGAGTTACACCAGATAAACAGTACAAAAAGAGTGCCAGAATTGTTGGAGAAGTTATGGGTAAGTTTCACCCACATGGTGACTCCTCAATTTACTTAGCTATGGCTCACATGGCTCAAGACTTTTCATATCGTTATATGCTAGTTGATGGACACGGAAACTTTGGTTCTGTCGATGGGGATGAACCAGCCGCAATGCGTTATACCGAGGCAAAAATGAGCAAAATTGCGGTTGAAATGCTTCGCGATATCAATAAAGAAACGATTGACTGGCAACGTAACTATGATGATACGGAAAATGAGCCGGTAGTTTTACCTGCCAGAATTCCTAACTTACTTGTAAATGGTGCTAGCGGTATTGCTGTTGGTATGACGACTAATATTCCACCACATAATTTGGCGGAAGTAATTAGTGGGATCCATATGTTGATGGATAATCCAGATGTTACTACCAAAGACTTAATGAAGGTCATTCCTGGTCCTGATTTTCCAACTGGCGGTATTGTAATGGGACGTGGCGGCATTTACCGCGCATATGAAACAGGTAAAGGTAATATCGTTGTTCGTGCAAAGACTAATATCGAAACAGAAAAGAATGGCCGTGAACGAATCGTAGTTAGTGAATTACCATACTTAGTAAATAAGGCTGAATTAGTTAAGAAAATTGCAGATTTAGCTCGTGAAAAAATAATTGATGGTATTACTGGAGTTCGTGATGAATCAGACCAGACTGGTATGAGAATTACGATTGATATTCGCCGGGATGCAAGTGCTAGCGTGGTTTTGAATAACTTATTTAAAGAAACCCAAATGCAGGCAAACTTCGGTATGAATATGGTTGCGATTGTTAACGGCGCTCCACACTTCTTAACTTTGAAGCAAATGCTTGAATACTATCTTCACCATCAAGAAGATGTTATTACTCGCAGAACTAAGTTTGAATTAAAGAAGGCTGAAGCTAGAGCACATATTTTAGCTGGATTGAGAATTGCGCTAGATCATATTGATGAAATCATTAAGATTATTCGTGGATCCCAAAATAGCGATATTGCTAAAGCACAATTGATTCAAAACTTTGGCTTAGATGATCGTCAATCTCAAGCTATTTTGGATATGCGTCTGGTTCGTTTAACAGGTTTAGAGCGAGACAAGATTGAAGCTGAATATCAAGATTTACAAGCAAAAATTGCAGATTACAAAGATATTCTCGCTAAGCCAGAACGAATCGATGAAATTATCTACAATGAATTGCTTGATATTCAAAAGCGTTTTGGTGATGATAGACGAACTAAGATTGCGGAAGGCGAAGCAGTTTCAATTGAAGATGAAGATTTAATTGAACAAAAAGATGTATTGCTAACTCTCACTCACAATGGCTACATTAAGCGGATGCCAGCTGATGAATTTAAAGTACAAAACCGTGGTGGACGCGGAATAAAGGGAATGGGAGTACAAGATGATGACTTTATCAATCACTTGATCTTCTCAAGTACCCATGACTTTTTGTTATTCTTTACTAACTTAGGTAAGGTTTACTCAAAGAAGGCTTATGAAATTCCAGAATTTGGTAGAAACGCTAAAGGATTGCCAATCGTTAACTTGCTAGAGCTCGATAAGGGTGAAAAGATTCAAGCGGTAATTAATGTTCCGGAAGGCGCAGATGATAACTATCTCTTCTTTGTTACTAAGATGGGAACAGTCAAGAGAACAAAAGTTAGTGAATTTCAAAATATCCGTCGTAGTGGTTTGATTGCCTTGACTCTTCGCGATGGGGATGAGTTAAATAACGTTTTAACTACTGATGGTAAGCAAAATATCCTTATTGGAACTCATTTAGGCTATGCGGTTACCTTTAATGAAAATGATGTTCGCTCAATGGGTAGAACTGCAGCAGGTGTACGCGGAATTAATCTAAGAGACAACGATTACGTAGTCGGATCTGATATTTTAGAACCTGATTCAGAAGTATTAGTAATTTCTGAAAAAGGATACGGAAAGCGGACCGCAGCTTCTGAATATCCAGTTAAGGGACGTGGTGGTAAAGGAATTAAAACTGCCAACATTACTGAAAAGAATGGTCCTTTAGCAGGTGTAACAGTAGTTAATGGTGATGAAGATATCATGTTAATCACTAGTGCTGGCGTTATGATTCGTTTTGACGTTGATGACGTTTCTCAAACTGGTCGAGCTACTTTAGGTGTACGTTTAATCAAGGTTGATGATGGTGCTCAAGTTGCAAGTATTACTGCAGTACCGAAGGCTAATGATGAAGACGAAGAAGCAACTGATGAAAAAGAACCAGTAGAAGAAAATTAATAAATAAAAAAATTACCAAATTTTTGCGTAATAATAATTGAGTAATGTAACTCAGGATCGCGTGAAAAATATTTGGTAATTTTTTTGTTTCTGTGATAAAATCAAACATTGTGAGTAATATTATTCATTACTCCTTGTTCTTGATTTTAACAAGAACCATTTAGTCCAAGAGGAGGTGCAATTATTATGGCAAAAACTAAGTACGAAGTTACTTACATCATCAAGCCTGATATTGACGAAGATTCAAAGAAAGCATTGATCGATCGCTTCGATAAAGTTGTTACTGACAACGGTGCTGAAGAACTTGAATCTAAAGATTGGGGTAAGAGACGTTTTGCATACGAAATTGAAAAATACCGTGAAGGTACTTATCACATTATGACTTTCGTTGCAGAAAACTCTGAACCAGTTGATGAATTTGGTCGTCTTTCTCGTATTGATAACCAAGTTTTACGTTCAATGACTGTAAAATTAGATAAATAATTTGTTTTCGTGAATTAGGAAGGGGACAAAAGTATGATTAATAATGTTGTACTTGTTGGCCGTTTAACACGTGATCCTGATTTACGTACAACCGGGAGTGGAATCTCAGTTGCTACGTTTACTCTAGCTGTTGACCGTCAATACACCAATAGTCAAGGTGAACGTGGTGCTGATTTCGTCAGCTGTGTAATTTGGCGTAAAGCTGCAGAGAATTTTGCTAACTTTACTTCCAAGGGTTCACTAGTTGGTATTCAAGGTCGGATTCAAACTAGAACGTATGATGATAAAGATGGTAAGAGAGTCTACGTGACTGAAGTCATCGTTGATAATTTCTCTTTACTAGAATCACGTCGCGACCGTGAAAATCGTCAGACTAATGGTGGTAATTTTGCTCCGCAAGGAGGAAATGCTCCAAGTACCAATAACTTTGGTGGATCAAGTGCACCAAGCACTAATAATGCTCCTGCTGGTGGAGAAAGCAATAAACCGCAAGATCCATTTGCAGATTCAGGTAGCACTATTGATATCTCGGATGATGATCTCCCATTTTAAATTTAATTAGAAAGGATCTTTGATATGGCTCAACAAAGAAGAGGTGGCCGTCGTCGTAAGGTTGACTTCATTGCAGCTAACCACATTGACTACATCGACTACAAGGATGTTGATTTGTTGAAACGTTTTATCTCTGAAAGAGGTAAGATCTTACCACGTCGTGTCACTGGCACTAGCGCAAAGAATCAACGTAAGTTGACTGTTGCTATTAAGAGAGCTCGTGTTATGGGCTTATTGCCATTTGTCGCAGAAGACTAATAAAACAGATCAAAAATAATAAAAGAGTAGCATATGCTACTCTTTTTATTTTATTTTTTGCGGTATTATAAAAGAAGTAAACGGAGGGATTGTCATGATTATTAAGCAAAAATTAGCCGGAAATATTGATTTTGACTATAAATGGTACGATATTTATAACTGTGATGATCATGATATAAGATTATTGAAGGATGACTTTGATTTAACTTCAGAAATTATTTCTTATATCACCGACCTTCACGAGCGTCCCCACTTTGATCATGACTACATTACCAATAGTGATTTGTTAGTTTATGATGTGCCAGTTTGGCCAACAGCAGATGCAGACCATTTCACTACTTTACCAATTAAGTTTTTGATGGTTGGACATACTCTTTTTACAGTTCATTCTCCTGACACAACTTATATGATTGAAGAATTTAGGCAGAAGCCAGATGAACATATTCATAGTGAAAAAGAACTGATTTTTGCAATTTTATTTGCAGTTACTAAATATTTTCAAAGAGCCTTGAGTCAGCTGAATAGTCAGAGACTGGTTTTAGATAATCACTTAAGTGAGAGGATTCACAATAAAGACTTGCAAGAGTTATCACAAGTTGAAAAAAGTTTAGTTTATTTGTCTAGCTCAATTAGGACTAATCTAATGATGCTTGAGAGCTTAAAAAATAAAAAATCAGGTCTTCATATGAATGCGTCTGAAGAAGAAATGTGTGATGACATTATTATTGAAGTTCAGCAGTCCTCGCAAATGATCAAAATTTATAGCGAAGTGACTGAATAAATATCTAAAACATCCAATAATATTTTGAATAATAACTTGAACAATACGATGCAGTTTTTGACTGTCTGGTCACTTCTTTTAACAATTCCAACGATTGTAACAGGATTTTTTGGAATGAATGTGGACTTACCTATTTTTCATAATCCATTTGATTGGGTAATAATTACTGTTGGTTCGATTATCGTAATGGCAATTTTACTTTGGTATTTACGTCGACACAATATGCTATAATGCTTGCTTAGCTTAGATGATGAGCAAGCATTTTTTGATGTATAATATAAAATGATGTAGTATATGTTTTTTATGATATTAATGCTATAACAGGAAGGAATTTCAATGAAAGGCTTTTTACGCAAATTAGAATTGCCTGAATTTGTTAAAGATACGCGTTTAACAGCATCATTGATTATTGTCCTAGTCTTATCCTTATTGGGAGCTATTATTGGGATGCTAATTAGTCCGTTATTTGGACTAGCAATGGTGCTACTGTTTATCTTGACGGTTATTTTTGCAGTATATGGCATTTATGTTCTAGCTGGTAATACAAACAACTATGCTGCTAATCTTTCATATCGTATCAAGCGCGGTGAACAAGAGGCAATGATCAAAATGCCACTTGGAATTATGCTTTACGATAAGGACCGACAGATTCAATGGATTAATCCATATCTACAGATGTATCTGCATGATAAAGATATTATTGGCTCTTCGATCTCTTCAGTTGATAAAGAATTAGCCAAATACATTGATGATGCTATTAAGTCTAATAGTAAGCAAAATAAAATTATCAAATGGGGCGACCGAAAGTTTGAGATGGTCGTCCAGGATGATTTAGGTGTGGTTTATTTACTTGATATTACGCGTTACGCAAATATTGAAGAAAAGTATAAACAAGAAAGATTGGCAATTGGCTTAATATTTATTGATAACTATGATGAATTAAGCCAAGCAATGGGCGATCAAAACTTAACAAATATGAGTTCATACGTTCAAACTACCCTGAGCAAGTATGCAGGTCAATTTAATTCATATCTTAAGCGTATAGATGAAGATCACTTTATTTTGTTAACGCATATGCACGATTTAGCCAAGATGGAAGATAATAAGTTTTCTATTTTGGATAAGGTTAGAACTGAATCAAGTAGAAAGAATATGCCGTTGACCCTATCAATTGGGATTGCTTTTGGATCTGAAAGCTTAAATGAGATTGCTGACCAAGCACAATCTAATCTAGATTTAGCCTTAGGACGTGGGGGCGACCAAGTTGTTGTAAAACAATCAGGTCATGAAGCCCGCTTTTATGGTGGAAAATCTAATCCAATGGAAAAACGTACGCGAGTAAGAGCTCGAATGGTTTCTCAAGCTTTGGTAGAATTATTTAAAGGCGTTGATCACGTCTTTGTTCAAGGACATCGAAATCCAGACTTAGATGCTATCGGTTCAGCGATTGGAATTGTTAAAATTGCTAGAATTCATGGTGTAAAAGCTAGCGTCGTAGTAGATGTTGACCATGTCAATTATGATGTAGGACGCTTAATCGCTAAAATGCAAGCTGCTGGAATTGATAAGGATGTATTTATTTCACCTAAAGATGCTCTTGAAGCAGCAACGGATGAGTCACTTTTAGTTTTAACAGATCATTCTAAGTACAGTATTACTTATGATCCTGAACTTTATAAGCGCTTAAAGAATCGTTTAATCATTATTGACCATCACCGTCGGGGGGAAGAATTCCCGGAAAACCCAATGCTCGTATATATTGAACCATATGCGTCCTCAACGTGTGAGCTAGTAACAGAAATGATTGAATACCAACCGCAAGGTGGCGAGGGAGTCTTAACTGACTTAGAAGCTTCAGCAATGCTAGCTGGTATTACGGTTGATTCAAAAGAATTCTCCTTGAGAACAGGGACTAGAACTTTTGATGCTGCAAGTTACTTGCGATCAATTGGAGCAGATACTCAGGTCGTATCTGAGCTTTTGAAGGAAAATATTGATAATTACTTGCAAAGAAGTCATTTAGTTTCTACTATTGACATGATTGAACCAAATATGGCGCTCTTAATGGGAGAAGATAATAAGATCTATGATCCAATTATTACTGCTCAGGCTGCAGATACTGCTTTATCTCTTGAGCATGTAGATGCCAGTTTTGCATTAACTAGACGCAGTAAAGATGTAATTGGAATTTCGGCCCGTTCAATGGGAAATGTTAACGTTCAAGTAATTATGGAGAAGCTAGGTGGCGGTGGTCACTTGTCTAATGCAGCAACTCAAATTAAGGGCGTAACAGTTGAAGAAGCTAAAGATAAGTTGCTTGCTGCAATTAATGAATATCTTAAAGAAAATGAATAGGAGTGAAATTCATGAAGGTTATTTTTATTAAAGACATGAAGGGTAAAGGTAAGCGTGGAGAAGTTAAGAACGTACCCGATGGCTACGCTCAGAATTTTTTGATTAAAAATGGTTATGCAAAAGAAGCTACTAGCTCCAACTTAAATACCTTAAAACGTGTTCAAAAGGCAGAAAAAGATGCTTACGAAGCAGAAAAAGCAGCAGCTGAGGATATTAAGAAAAAACTTGAAGATGACAAGACTATCGTAAACTTTAAGTCTAAAGCTGGCACTGACTCTCGTTTATTCGGCTCTATTTCAAGTAAGAAGATTGTTGAAGGACTTGAAAAGCAATATGGTATTAAAGTCGACAAGCGTAAATTGGAGCTTCCAGAGCCAATTAAATCTTTAGGATACACAAATGTACCTGTTAAGCTATTTAAAGGCGTAGAAGCAGTAATTCGCGTTCACATTACGGAGCAAGACTAATAATGGATAATGTTGTTTCTCAACAAATTCCCCATGATAGTGAAGCAGAGAAGGCGGTCCTAGGGGCCGTCTTTTTAGATCCAGAAGCCATTATTGATGCTTCAGATATATTACAACCTGATGATTTCTATGAGCACGCAAATAGAATTGTTTTTCAGGCGATGCTTAATATTTCTGATCGTGAGGAAGTAATTGACCCAGTAACTCTGCAGGATGAGTTAAAGAAAAATAATCAGGTAGATGATATTGGTGGGATTGCATATGTAACGGAATTGTCAATGGCAACGCCAACAGCAGCCCACCTTACTTATTACGCTAAGATTGTAAAACGTAAGGCAATTCTCAGAAATCTAATTTCTACTAGTCAAAGAATTATTCAAAATGCCATTGAGGGTTCTGATGATGTAACTGATATCTTAGATGACGCTGAAAGCCAAATAATGGGCGTCTCACAGGATAATGCTAGTGGTGGGTTTAAGTCTATTCATGATGTCTTAAACACAACTATGGAGGAGATTAACTCTATTCCTGATGATGGAAATACAGTTACGGGTTTGCCGTCAGGATTTTCTGAATTAGATAAGATGACTACTGGTTTTCACGATGATGAGTTGATTATCTTAGCTGCTCGTCCTGGTGTTGGTAAAACTGCCTTTGCTTTAAACGTAGCGCAATTTGTAGGCCTAAAAACTGATAAAACTGTTGCTATGTTTTCACTAGAAATGGGAGCTGAACAGCTAGTTCAAAGAATGCTGGCTTCAGAAGGCTTGATTGATTCACAACACCTTAGAACTGGTCAATTAACTGATGAAGAATGGCGCAAATTAGTTGTTGCGGCAGGTTCTTTAGACAATACAAGTATCTATATAGATGACACGCCTGGAATTAAGATGAGTGAAATTCGGGCTAAAGCACGTAGATTAGCTAAAGAAAAGGGAAACTTAGGGTTAATTGTAATCGACTACTTGCAGTTAATTGAAGGACCACGTAGTGAATCGCGTCAGCAAGAAGTTTCTGCAATTTCGCGGCAATTAAAGAAGTTAGCCAAAGAACTACATATTCCAGTTATCGCTTTATCACAGCTTTCTCGTTCGGTTGAACAACGTCAAGATAAGCGACCGGTCTTATCTGATATTCGTGAATCCGGTTCTATTGAACAGGATGCTGATATTGTTGCCTTTCTTTATCGTGATGACTATTACCGCGATGAACGGGATGAAGATGATGAGGGTGAAGTTGAGGCGGAAGAAGATAATGGCGAAGTAGAAGTAATTATCGAAAAGAACCGTTCTGGTACACGCGGAACAGTTAAATTGATGTTCTCCAAGCCATACAATCGTTTTTCAAATCTTGACTATACTCATAATGAGGCTTAAAAAATAATTTGTAAGCGTTTCATTAATTAGCTATACTGGAAGAGTTAAAAGTCTATCTTTTTAAGAAATAATTAAATGAGAAAGTGTAAGTTAAATGGTAGAAGGTAAATATGTAGGTAGTATTGAAGCCGGTGGTACTAAATTTATCTTGGCAGTTCAAGATACAGAAAGCGGCGAAGTTGTAGCAAAGAAGAGAATCCCAACAACTGATGCAAAAGAAACTTTAGCAAAAAGTGTTGAGTTTTTTAAAGAACATCCAGTATCTGCTTTAGGAATCGGAACTTTTGGTCCAATTGATATCAATTCAAATTCAAGAACATTTGGTTACATCTTAGATACGCCTAAGCGTGGCTGGTCTGGAACAAATGTTAAAGGCACTTTTGAAAAAGAATTGGGTATTCCAGTTGTAATGACTACCGATGTTAATGCATCTTGCTACGGTGAATATATTGCGCGTGGCAGAGATAATTCTAAGACTTACTTTTATGTAACAATCGGAACAGGAATTGGTGCTGGTGCAGTTCAAGCCGGGAAGTTTATTGGTCTAAATAATCATCCAGAAATGGGACATATGTTAGTAACTCCTTATCCAGGCGATAACTATACTGGAAAATGTCCATTCCATGGTAATAAATGTGTTGAAGGGATGGCAGCGGGTCCTTCACTCGAGGGAAGGACCGGCATTCCGGGTGAGAAATTACCTAGAGACCATAAAGTATTTACTTATGTGTCTTACTATGTAGCACAATTATTGTTTAATGCTTATATGACTATGCGTCCTGATGTAATGGTTGTTGGTGGATCAGTTTTAAATGATCAGGATCTGGTACAAGTTCGCGGATTCTTTAAAGAGTTCAACAATAACTATGTAGCAACTCCAGATGTTGATGAATTAATTGTTCGTCCAGCCGTTGCAGATAATGGCTCTGCAACTTTAGGTGATTTTGAATTAGCTAAAGAAGCTTTAAAGAATAAGTAATTCATATTAATGTTTATATTTAAAAAAGCAACTTCAATTTGAAGTTGCTTTTTGTTTCACATGAAACATATAATTAACTGCCATCGTAGGAATCATCAACAATTGGACCTTTGCTTGAGTCATTGCCTAGTGGCTTTAAGTGTTCATTATGGCTAAGAAAAGGAAGGTTAATGTACTGACGAGCAGTTGCTGTAATGTCAGAGATAATCTCGTTAGCAATTAAGCGTGCGTCAGGATCAAGGGCAAGATAGGCATGGCTAAATTGAATTGCACCACGAATTTTATTAGTTGTTAGTTGACTAGCCTCAGTAATTTTTTGAGATTCTAATGCAGTAAAGAAGGCTAACCAAAAAGCTTCGCGCTTTTCACGTGGAATCTTGGTATTCCAAGAAATAAAGGTACTTCTAATAATTCTGCTTGCGTTGCTTAAACCTGGTGCCATTACGAAGCTATTTCGCGCTACTTCCCAATGTAAAGGATTATGCTGCTTCATTAAGTGCTTCATTCTACTTTTAACTACGATAACACGTTCTGGGTGGTCAAGCATCATTCCAAAAATTGATCCTTCAGGAACATAAGTCATCATTTTTGGAATTACGCGTCGAAATTCAATCTGGTTATACATTTCTTTCATAAAACCAGGTCCATCGAAACTATAAGCCTTAATGACTCTGTCTTGAAGGCGAGGGGAAGCTGCATAAAGTGCATAAGCGGCGAAATTTCCACCTTTTGAGTGGCCTACTGTGTAGATTTTCTTATCAGGGTAAGCTTTAGCCATTTTATCTAGATAATCTGCTGCTACACTTTGACCAAAGATTTCTGGCTGATAACTCATATCGACGTCTTCGTTCAGTCCTACCATCGATCCGTCAGTTCCACGGTAAGCCACCAGAATAGTTTTTGAATCTAATTCAATTGTCATTGCAGTGAATTGGACGGGGGGCTTTTTTTGAGAAAGGTGCGACCAGTCGAGAAAGTGCATATTTTTATAGCGGTCGCTTAAATTTACTAGTTCTGCCTCTAATTTATCTGAGTGAATTAAGGTTTTCCTTTGTATTAAGCGTTTTGTAGCTGCCTCAAGCGTATGACCTTTAACACTGGAATCAAAAGGAAGGTAAGCAAAAGCAGCGAAAAGACCTGCATCTAAACTGTTGAATGGTTCCCGATCTAATGTTAGATCACCCCGCCAGCGAACATAATCAAGTACTTTACCCAAGATAAAAGTCCTTTCGTTAACGGATATAGTACTTTCATTTTAATGCTTTTTTGCTTAAAGATAAAAGAGGACGCTTGATGCTCATTAGAAGCAACAAAAAAGAAGAGCTAAGTTGCTCTTCTTAGTGATTAGAATATTAATTGGATAGTTTCAAGAGGAGATAAAGGAGCCTTAATTGTAGCAACATTATCTGTTACTTTAATTTTCACTACTTCTTTTTCAACGCTATTATCACGTCTTCGAATTAAAGTGGCTGTATTAGAAGGTAGGGGTTTACTTAAATGCCAGTTGATCTTTTGGTAACCATCTAAGTTGAAATTGGCTAGCCAGACAATTTTAACGTTTTCTTGAATGTTTAATTTGACGTGAGGCATATTGATTAAATAGTCAATTGGTTCAACGCTAGCTAGAATTTGTTGCATTAAACCTTGCTTATAAGATGAAAATTGTGATTCCCAACCGTGTTTTGGATCTTGATCCATTGGTAATACAATTATGTGATCATCAATAACGGCCATGAAGTTTCCAAGTTTTTGGTCGATCGAATTATAGGCTGAACTCCAAATCTTAACATTACTATCTGCTTGATAGTCTAGCTGTAGATAGTTGCCAGTATGTTGCAGCATCGTAATACGAGGGTTCTTAACACCTTGAACAGTTGTGCCATCGGCTTGTTCAAATGATTGGTAGCCACTCTTGCATGGATGCCATTTAGCACTTTGAATATGAAGTAAATTGCCTATCTTTCTGTCTAGTAAAACCTGGATACTTTCACCGTCAAGCAGAACTGTGTTTTTAGTGATTAGATTAGTGATTTGTTCATTTGAAAGGTTGCGTAATAATTGACCAGCAATTGCAATGGTTTGATTTTCAATTGCAAGGTCATCTTGAACAGGAAGAATAGTTGTCGCAAAACCGAAACTTGCTAATAAACTAGCCCAATTTTTTTCATGTGGAAGTAGCTCTTCTGGTTCTTTTCCTAAAGTTGTGTGAGCAGTATAAGCAGAGTCTTGATCTACTAAAACTTTAATACCACGTAATTTTTGCATGTTAAGGCGATGGTCAGCTAGGGCAGAAGCAAAAGGCTTAATATCAGCTAACATTTTGTCATAGCCCCAATCTTCGTTTACACCATTGCCCATCATGTCAAAGATATTAAGCATGATTCCTTTAGCTCCGAGAAGTGCTGTGGTAATAATTTGAAAGTCAATAAAGGTATTAGATTTTACTTGCGGTGTCCACATTGAATTTTCTAATTCTGGATAAAGCTCAGCCCGAGGTCCTAAAAAGGCAGCCGTAGGTCGACTATATTCTTCGAATTTACGACCATAAATTAAAGGAGCAACTTCGTTATAGGACGGTAAGTGTGGACGTGCTACGCGAGGATGTCCAGGACCTGCTTGGGCGTCAAATAAACTAGCCCAGTCTCTGCCTTCAATAGCATGCCAATCAGGAAATGAAGTCATTTGTCCTAAATCAGTATTAGGACTAACTTTGTGAACTGCTTGTTCAATTAAGTGCTCGTTTTCGATCATTTCCTTACGTGCTTGATCAAGATAAATTTTTCGCTCAATAGTAGGTTCGCCAGGTTTAAGCATATTTTTAACAAATTCTGCACGGCTTTCTGCTTTACCCAATTTTTCTTGATATAGTTTCATATGATAGTCGCAAAAACACATTAACTTCAATGGAGTATGGTTATAATGCCGAAAATCGTCTTCCATCCATAAACGACGTGGATGAATCGAAGCATATTGAGCATACCTATCAGCTAAATACTTACGCCAAGTTGGATCTGCTGGACAAGCCATGTCTTTAGCTTGATTGCCATTAATATCGACAAAAGTATTAAAGCCAATTTCAGGATTAACGCTAAATCCGCGATCAGAGTGCATAATAGTTGTCCATGGATTTAGACTCGTAGTAACATCAAGCTTAGCTAATTGCTTTTGTAGGGGGATAATCGCATCAAGCCAGACTTGTGTTTCTTCCTTGGTTAGATGACTGTGGTTTAATTCTTCGCCATTAATAATAAAAGCCACGTCATCAATTTTGGCTTTTTGTACAAAATCTAAGAGTTTTCTATCTTTCTCAGGCGTATTAGTACGTGGATCGAAAACATAACGTAAAGTATAAATGTAGCTCATAATAAATCCTCAATATTCTATTCAATTAATATTCAAAAAAAGTGTGTAACTTAGTATATTAAGTTACACACATATCTTAGCATATTTTGAAAACGGTTTCTATAATTTTATTTTGCTCCGTGAGTAGAATTAATTCGGCGAATATTTTGGTCTTTTTCAAGAGCTAGGATGATGTCATTTTCATCTTTTCTATTCTTGATGACGCCATCTACATTAACAACAATGTGTTCGGAAGTTACATCAATAATTTTAATAGAAATTTGTTCAACTTCGTTTAAAGCTAGTTCTTTTTTCAATTCATTGAGAACGTCGGGACGGTTATTGGCTTCAATTTGAACGTTAAAGCGAACATGAAGAATAATAAAATTAATAAATGTATCATCATGAAAAATAATTTGGATAATGAATAAAAAGACTGTGCTGACAATTCCGATGACATACATTCCAGCACCCACTGCCATACCGATAGCAGCAGTTGCCCAAACACCAGCTGCAGTAGTTAAACCAGAAATCTGTTCTCGTCTAACTAGGATTGTACCGGCACCAATAAAGGAAATTCCAGTTACAATTTGAGCTGCAATTCTTGATGGATCAAGTGAAATATCATGTAGTGATAATAAGTCAAAGAAGCCATATTTAGAAACTAGCATAAATAGAGCAGAGGCGACGGCAACAACCATGTGAGTTCTAATGCCTGCGCTTTTTCTTTGAGTGGCACGTTCATAGCCGATTGCTGTTCCGCAAAGAGCGGCAACTAAAATTCGTAGTAACCAATCTAATTCAGTTGAAAGTGATGTTAAACCTACCATAATTAATCCCTTCTATATAACAGATACGCTTTTATTGTAGCCCAGATTTAGTCGAATATTCATTTAAGTAAAAAGTTTAAAAAATCTCTTGTACAGAAACATATAATATGGTTAAATACATAATTGTCATATAAACAGGCTGACTTAGCTCAGTTGGCAGAGCACGTCACTAGTAATGATGAGGTCGAAGGTTCGAATCCTTTAGTCAGCATTTTTTGTGCTCATATTTAATTAAAAGCTATCAAATTATTTCTTAAAATACTGATTTGATAGTTTTTTCTTTGCTTTGAACTAGAATAAAAAGGTTTGGGAGCAAGCGTTAAGCCTTTTTTGTGTTTAGGTATTTGAAAAGGATTATCTTCAGTATTAGAGATAATCCTTCTTGGTTCGAGCTATTATATTTTTTGACACGTTCAAGATGAGATAAAGTAATTAATTTATTAGCCAATAAAGATATTAACAATTTTAAAGCCAATTGTAGTACTAAATAATTATCTTTTAACTATTTCTTCTAAATTAATTGGGTTATTTAATTGATAATCTGCTTCAGGAAGTTCTTCATGTGCTCCCCAATTGGCTAAAGCAAATTTCACTTTAGCGGCGTTAGCAGTTAACATATCATATTTGGTATCACCTACATAAAGCGTTTCAGTACGATCTACACCAAGTTTACTTATTGCGAAATTTAATGGCTCAGGATTAGGTTTATGATTCTTAGTATCACTTGCAGTAACAATTACATCGAAATAATCATCTAGTCCAAAGTGACCGACTTCATTAATATATTCTTGTTTAGTTTTTGAAGTAACAATTCCTAAAGTAATTCCCTTTTGAGATAGAGATTTGATAGTTTCGGGGATATTATTAAATAATGTATCTTCATCAACTCGGTTACTAGCTTTTTCAGACCAACTTTTAGCCATTTTATTGATCAATACTTTATTCTTAGTAAAATGCTTAATGGCATCTCTTCCAGGAATTCCCAATGCAAAGGCTAAATCGTTAATATTAACATTTGTATTTAAATATTCTTTAATAACCTCTTTGAATGTGGAAAGAACAACCTTTTGTATATCAACAATAGTGCCATCTACATCGAATAAAATTGTCTTAATCATAATTTACTCCTTATTTATAAAGCGGTTACAGCAATTATATCAAAAGCATAATTATCTGAATATGAAAAAACTACTAATTTCCTTAATAGCAATAGCGTTTATAATTGGCATCATTTTTAATTAATACACTAGAGAACTGAAATAAGTTTACGTAATACCGTAATACGCCTTGTTTTAGTTTTTTATTGCTGTGGTTCAATACGTAATTGGATGGTCAATGATTTAACTAATGGAGTATCAGAATAAAGCTTAGTATTTATAGATCTACCTGTTTGTTAACAAAATATGTCATATATAATTGACAATTCTGAAATAAATATTATACTTAAAGTATAAAAAGTCACATATATATGACTTATAAGAATGATAGAAAGAATTGCCATGAACAGAGTTAAAGAATATCGAAAGCAAAAAGGCTTATCACAGATGGCATTAGCTAAAAGGATAGATGTTGCTAGGCAAACAATAAATTTAATTGAAAATGATAAATATAATCCTTCATTAGATTTATGTTTGAAGTTAGCGCATGAGTTAGATACAGATTTAAATACATTATTCTGGGATGGAGATGTTTAAGAATGAAAGCAAAAGAAACTAGATTCGAAAAATATATGAAATTTTGGTACGGAATTTCTGGTCCACTTGATGAGCAGAAGCGTCAAGTTATGAATCGAATTGGGAATAGGGCATTTTTTATTTTCTTTTTAGGGATGGATGCAGCATTCTTAATTTCTCTGGTTTTAATTTCTTTCTATGGAGCAAACGTTGCATACATTTTTCTTAGCGGTAGTTTTTTTGTAATGCTAATGATTGTTAGTTTTTATGTAATGTTTCAATCCAAGAAATTTAAATTAACGGATAATGAGATAGAAAAAAATGAAGTCTCTAATGCTAAAAAGTCTGCTTGGATAAGAGGAATGATGTCAGGTTTATTTTTTGGAATTATGATGTTGATCCTAAATTTTCTGACTAGCTACGGTGATGGTTCTTGGACCTGGATTGAGATTCCTTCTAGTATAATTGGGGGTCTATTCTTTGGTATTGTTATGTCATTAGTTTGGGTTCACAGAATTAAAGTAGTAAAAGACGAAGATTAAAGAATTAGCCATTTTTAATGCTAAATTGTTGCATTAAAAATGGCTTTTTTGTTGAAAGAACTTCACGTAGCCCATAAATATTTGTATCATTTAAATGTAATCGTTTGCATGAAGATAGAAAAGATAAAGAAAATGAAAACAACAAAATTAGGAAAAACAAGTTTAGATATTCCAGCTCTCGCTTTAGGCGTTATGCGGATGGGGACTAGAACTCCAGAAGAAGGAGCTGCTGCAATTAACGTGGCATATGAAGCTGGAGTAAATTTTATTGATTCGGCAGATATTTATGGACGTGGAAATTCAGAAAAAGTTTTTGGTAAGGCACTAAAATTATCTGACGTTAAACGTGAAGATTTATTTATTCAATCAAAGACTGGAATTGTCGTAGGGCCAAATGGAAGCCATGGATCGTTGGTTTATGGCTCACGCTATGAATTTACTAAAGAGCATATTTTGAATGCTGTTGATGGTATTTTGAAGAGAATGGATATTGATTACTTAGACTGCCTAGTCTTACATAGACCAGATGTCTTGATGGATCTAGAAGTAATTAAACAAGCCTTTGATGTCTTGCAAGCTACCGGTAAAGTTAGATTCTTTGGTGTATCAAACTTTAATCCTGCTCAGTTTAAGATGCTTCAAAATGCAGTAAGTCAGCCTTTAATGTTTGATCAGGTGCAGTTTGGATTAATGCACACAGGGATGATTGATTTTGGCTTGCATACTAATATGACTGATGATGCTTCTATTAATCACGATGGTAGTTTGCTTGAATTTCTACGGATGAATCACATTACTTTGCAGGCTTGGTCACCATTTCAATATGGAACATTCGAAGGTACATTTATCAATAATCCGGCCTTTCCTGAATTAAATAAGAAATTGCAGGAAATCGGAGATAAATATGGCGTTGGTAAAAATGCAGTTGCGGCAGCTTGGATTCTTAGATGGCCTGGACAGGTTCAAGTCATTATGGGAACTATGACACCAGCTCATATTGTCGATTCTGCCAAGGGTGCAGATATTGAGCTGACTAATCAAGAATGGTATGATTTATATTTTGCTGCAGGACACGATTTACCATAAAAAAGTTTTGCTTTTTATAAAATCATCTGATATACTAGTAGACGTTGTGAGAAATGCTGACTTAGCTCAGTTGGCAGAGCACGTCATTAGTAATGATGAGGTCGAAGGTTCGAATCCTTTAGTCAGCACAAGTTAAAAGTCCTAATCTGATGGTTAGGGCTTTTTTTGTTACTCTTTTAACTTGATATAATAAGATGTAGAAATAAATTGCGAAATATTAGAAAAGGTAAAAGCAGATGAAGCTAAATCAAGATAAAGAAACTTTAGATCAAATAGCGCCATTAGTTGAGTATGCTTTTTTAAAAAATAATGATATACGTGAGGATCCCAACTTTTTAAGTCGTTATAACCATAGTATGAGCTTTGGCGAATATAAAGACGGCCATCTTGCTAGCTATATTATGGTAAATAAATTTAAGAGTATGATTTTTGCTAAAAAGGTTAAAATGGGCGGAGTTGGCTATGTTGCTTCTTATCCTGAAAATCGTGGTCAAGGCGATATTAACCGTTTGATGAAGGAAATTATGTTAGAACTACATGACCAGAATTATGCAATTTCTAACTTAGCTCCATTTTCAGAGACTTTTTATCGTCGCTATGGCTATGAAAATGCTATTTATGAAAAAATGTATCAAATTCAGCCAGCCTACCTGCGCTTCTTTAAGGCTGTCCAAGAGGGAAAAGTAGTTCGCGGAAGATGGAGTGATTCATCCCTAAAAAACGCAGTAATTAAGCTATATCAGGCTAAACTCAATCAAGATGATCAAAGAAATACAGTAGTTCGCGCAGAATGGTGGTGGGATCGATTAGATACTTATTATCCTGGCAGATCAATTTGTGTTTATTTTGATAAAAAGCAGCAACCACAGGGGTATATGTTTTACCGAATTGTTGAGCGCAATTTTCGAGTAGAAGAAATGTATTATCAAACTCCGCAAGCAGCTAAAGCTTTACTAAGCATTATTGCAAGTCACAGTTCAAGTGATTTGAAGTACTATGTGAAAATGCCTGAAGAAAGCTTGTTAGAAGAATTCTTCCCAGAACAAGAAGGAATCACCGTTAAAATCTTACCTTACATGATGACTAGAATCATTAATATTAAGCAAGTGTTGGAAGCATCGCCTTTAGTTAATAATAAGAAACTAACTATTGAAGTCACTAACGATGATATTATTGCTGAAAATAACGGTGTCTGGTTAATTGACAATGCTAACGAACCAAGGGTAAGAGAAGTCGAAACCGATCCAGATTATACAGCTTCTCTGACCAACTGGACGAAAGTTTTATTAGGCCACTTAACTTTAAAGCAGGCAGTTCAATTAGGCTTTGTTAAAGAAAATCATCCAGTTAATACTGATTTTGTTAAGGGCGACGTTTCATTTTATGATTACTTTTAATTAAAAATAGTTTTTCTGTTGTTTTACGGCAGTAAGTCTCATAATCTTGCTATACTATTGATTTTAAATTTAAAAACCAAATATTATCCTACTTATCTTTTTTCATGCTAAGCTAAGGTAACAGATAAAACACAGAGAGGAGAAATTATAATGAAAGTAGGTATTATTGGTGCTTCAGGCATGGCAGGAAGTGCAATTTATAAGTTAGCTAGTCAAAATAAGGACTTAGAGGTAACTGGAATTGTTAGAGATGAAGATAAGGCTAAAAGAGTCTTAGGTAAGGATGCTAAACTCTTAATTGGTGACGTTTTAACAATGGATGACAGTTTACTCCAACAATTTAATGTGATTGTTGACGCCTTTGGGACTAAGCCTGAAAAAGCAAGAGATCAGGTAAAGCTTGCTACTAAGTTATGCGGTCTAGCTAAGAATAAAGATATTAGAGTAATTTTTATTTTAGGTGCTGGCAGTCTTAGAACTGGAATTGATAATCACTTAGTCGTTGAAGATATTAAGAAATTAACAGGCTCTGAAAACTGGATTAATACACCAAAAGAACAGTTGAATGAGTTGAATTATTTAAAGCAAGTCGAAGATGTAGATTGGCTCGGAATTTCACCAGCCTTAACCTTTGAAGCAGGTCCAGAAGCTGCGGGGTATATGTTAGGTAATGATACTTTGCTCTACAACAATAACAATGAATCTAAAGTAACTTCGGGCACAATGGCACGCTTAGTTGTAAATGAGATTGTTCACCCAGAACACCATAAAGAAAGAATTACTTTAGTCGATGAATAAAAAATAACCGCTACAACGCTCAGGCGCTATAGCGGTTATTTTTATGTAATATTTAATTATTAGCAACTAAAGAACGATAAAAGTTGGCTTTAGTTTGACGGTAGTAAGGAGTAATCCAAATAAATCCAATACCGCAAGTGATTAAACCAAGTAAGCCCCAACCAATGAAACTTAAGTCTAGAACAAATAAGTCCATCTTATGTCCATCCATTAACTTACGACTTTCGGTAATAGCTTCAGTTGCTCCAATATCAGTTTGACCAGCTGAAAACTTATCTTTTAAGATATAAGGTGTCATGGCATAGGAATAACCTTTAATAAAACCAGGAATAATAAATAAAATGGTCCATAAACTAACGAATAAATTAGTCATAAATAGGGTAAATAAACTATTCTTAAAGCGTCCGTTGCTATAAGCACTAAAAATACCAGAATACCAAGGCTCCATCTTGCCTGTTTCAACGAAATCTAAGATTGTGTAGGCAACTCCCCATAAAATTAAACCGGTAATTAAACCAACAATAATTTCTGATAGGTTATAGGCGGGCTTGTATCCTTGAATTAAGTTATCTTTATTAAAGCGTAGAACAGTATAAGTGAAGTCTTTTCCAGTCCAGATCCAGCGGTTGAGATCCATAATAACTGCGTTAACTAACCAGGCAAAGATAGTTAGGCAAATAGCCCAGCCCCAATTGCCGCGTAGTTGATCTTTTGCAGCTTGTTTCATTTGTGCACGTGTCATAGTATTACTTCTCTCTAACAATATATTAACTTCTAACCATTCTAATCTTACCACTAATCTTTAAGTAATTTGAAAAACTAAAATCTGCCATGTTCTGCTATAATCAAAATTACTAACTTAAATAGAAGAAGGGTTGCTACTTGAAATATAAACAATTAATTTTTGACGTTGATGATACTTTGATCGACTTTGCGGCTACGGAAGATTCATCTTTGCATGCATTATTTAAATCGCACAAGTTGCCTCTTTCTTCTGATTTGCAGAAACAATATCATACTTATAATCAAGGGCTTTGGCGCAGGCTTGAATTAGGTGAGATTACGTATGATGAGCTAAGTGAGATGACTTTTCATGATTTTATTAAAGAGCATTTTAATCTAGAGGTAGATGGTAATGAATGGATGAACGAATACCGTTCTTATTTTGGCGAAGCGCACCAGTTGTTGCCTGGTGTAGAAGACACGCTTAGGTTTGCGAAGAAGCAGGGATATAAGTTAACTGTATTAAGTAACGGCGAAAAGTTTATGCAGCGTCACCGCTTAGAGTTAGCTGGAATTAAGGACTACTTTGACTTAATTGTAACGTCTGAAGAGGCACATTATTCTAAGCCTGATCCACATGCCTTTGATTATTTCTTTAGTAGAACTGAAATTGGTCCGAATGAAACCTTGTTCTTTGGGGATGGGTTGCAGTCAGATATTTTAGGTGCTGAAAAATACGGCTTTGATAGTATTTGGTATAATCATCGTCACAGAAAAGATACTATTGGTCTTCATCCCTTATTTGAGGTCGAAACTTATCCTGAATTTGTAAAAATAATGCAAAATGATTTTCAAAAAGCATATTAAAAGGAGTGCGTGAGGCACTCCTTTTGTGTTACATACTATTCTTTTTCAAAACCAACCATTAAACCGCCATTTTCGGCGTAGAAACTGCAAAGGGCACCGCATTCTTCGAGAGTAACTTTAGCATCTGGGAAGTTATCTAGGATAATCTCTTTCATGCTTAGTGCAGAACCTTCATTTTGAACGTGATCGATTTGAACACGGCCGCCTTTGTAGCCTGCTTTGACCATTTCATCTAAGAGCTTTCTTCTAGCTTTCTTAGCACCGCGTGCCTTGCCTAAAAGTTCAAATTCACCTTTATTGTTGGCAGTTCCGATAACGAAAAGCTTCAACAAACCAGCGATTTTTGCGACTGCTGGTGGGATACGGCCATTATTTCCTAAGTTAGTTAAGTCTTGCAAGGCAAACATTAAATCAAGTTTGTGTTGATATTCTTCTGTAGCTTTAACAATTTCTTCAAAAGACTTACCAGCACTTGCTAGACTGGCAATTTTTTCAGCTAGTAATCTTAATTGAGGACCAGCTGAGCGAGAATCAAAAACTAAGATCTTAGCTTTAGGATTCTTTTCATGATAGATTTTTGCGGCTTGGGTAGCTGAATTATAACTACCAGAAAGTGCGCTAGTTAAAGTAATTACAAAAATTTCATCGCTGCCCTCAAAGGCTTTTAGCCAGTCATTTACGTTAGGGCAAGCAGAAGTAGATTTACTCTTAGTGTGTTTTAGCGTATGAAGAAACTTATCTAAATCAATATCAGGCGTATCCATCCAAAGCTTGCCATCAACGTGAAGCGATAAAGGAACTGTAACGTGATCAATTCCGTCAATTTGATCAGCTGTGATATTCGCAGTTGAATCTGTAATAATTTTTATTGGCATATAGATTACCTCGAATTAAATATATTAACCTATTTCCTTTCAGTCTAGAGAAGATAGATAGTAAAGTCAAAGAAAATGCTAGTAAAAAAGACAGCACTGAGGCTGTCTTGATTAACGTGAAAAAACTAGTCCCAGAAGACCGCCAATTGCGATTAATGCTAATAGCGGCAATACTAGGTAAGAAACGAAGGCAAATAGCAAGCCAACGATGATTAAGAAACCAACAATTTTTAGCATGCCAATTCCTAGTTTCCAGAAAAGCCAAATAATCAATAAGGCTAATAAAATTGAAAACATATTCTAAACCTTCTTATAAAAAATTAAACTATATTTTGATATTAATCATATTACGAAATTGAGAGAAAGTGTAGATAAGTTTTTATTAAGAATATGGGGAAAGTAAAATATACTAAGAAAATAAATAAACCGCTTTCATATTTTGCAAAAACGTGCTATATTAATGGTGTGAAATAGCTCAAGTAGAAGTCACGATTAAGATTGTTAGAAGTTATATTTTTTATTAATTAAGTAGACGATACTCTAGCTATTGCAATTCATAAATATAATTCATAAGTAAAAGGAAGTTCTATTTTGAACTTCCTTTTTTTGCTGTATCGCTTGCTATAATAATACTAAAAAGTACTATCTATAATTTTTGGAAAAATAAACTAATGAAAAAAGTAACAATAGGAATTCTAGCCCACGTTGATGCAGGCAAGACTACTCTATCAGAAGGCTTACTTTATCAAAGCGGTACGTTAAGAAAACTAGGTGCAGTTGATAAAGGAACTGCATATTTAGACAATGACAATTTAGAAAAGAAACGCGGAATTACGATCTTTTCTCATATGGCGCGCATTAAAACTGAAAATAGCGAATTACTCCTCTTAGATACTCCCGGCCACATTGACTTTGCCCAGGAAATGGAAGAGACGCTTAGCGTATTAGACTATGCAATTTTAGTTGTGTCGGCTAGTGAAGGCGTAACTGCCTATACACAGACGCTTTGGAACTTATTAAAAAGTCACAAGATTCCAACTTTTATTTTTGTTAATAAGATGGACACGTTAAAGGCTGATAAGGAGAAGGTTCTTCATGACTTAAGTACACTCGATGACAGCTGTGTTGAGTTTGGGGATGAAGATTCTGATTTTTATGAAAAAATTGCTACAGCAGATGAGGCAATTTTAGAAGAATATCTAGAATCTGGTCAGATAAAAGATAAAGAAATCCAAGATTTGATCTCTCAAAGAAAAGTTTTTCCAGTTTATTTTGGTGCTGCCTTAAAATTAAAAGGCGTAGCTGAATTTTTACAGGGACTAGATAAGTGGACTAAGAAAATAGAGTATTCTGAGAAATTTGCTAGCCGTATTTTTAAGATTTCTCACGATGAGAAAGGCGAGCGCTTAACTTGGCTAAAAGTTACTGGCGGCGAATTAAGAGCAAAAAGTGAGCTAATGCCCGATGAAAAGGTAAACGAAATTCGTCTCTATAACGGTAATAAGTATGAAGTGGTTTCGAGTGTTCAAGCTGGCGAAATTGTTGCTGTTAGCGGACTGAAAACAACTTATCCTGGTCAGGGTATAGGATTTGAAAAGGATCAAATGAACTTTACAATGCAGCCAGTTTTAAATTATGCAGTGCAAACTACACCGGATAAGACGCATGCGACTTTAGCGGCTCTAAGACAGCTAGAAGATGAAAATCCGCAACTGCATGTTAAGTGGGATAAGCAAACAGAAGAAATTAGCATTGACGTAATGGGGAAGATCCAGTTAGAAATTCTTCAACAGATTTTGCATGATCGTTTTAACTTAGAGGTTGAATTTACTCAAGGCAAGATTCTATATCAAGAAAGTATTAGAAACTCAGTTGAAGGAGTAGGTCATTTTGAGCCTTTAAGACACTATGCGGAAGTGCACTTATTGCTAAAGCCTGGTAAGCTAGGCAGCGGCTTAGTTTTTAAAAATGAATGCAGTCTAGAAGTCTTACCTAAAAAATGGCAAGACCAAGTAATGGAGAGTCTAGCTAACAAAGAACATCTGGGTGTTTTAACCGGCTCACCTCTAACTGATGTTGAAATTACGCTAATCGGCGGTCGCGGTAGCAATGTTCATACAGTTGGTGGCGACTTTAGAGAAGCGACCTATCGTGCAGTGCGACAAGGTTTAATGGAGTTAAAAGCACAAAATCAAGTATCTTTACTTGAGCCTTGGTATCAATTTACTTTAAGGATTAATCAAGACCAGGTTGGTCGTGCAATCAATGATATTGAGAAAATGGGCGGAAAATTTAAAATCGGAGAAAGTGATCATGATATCGTAACGATTACTGGTCAAGCGCCAGTAGCACAGATGCAAGATTATGCAACTGAAGTTAGGAATTACTCACATGGTAGTGGTCAATTAGAATGTTTATTTGCAGGATATCAAGAATGTAAAAGCAGTGCTGAAGTTATTGCGGATGCAAATTACGATCCAGTTTCTGATATTAACAATACACCTAATTCTGTTTTTTGTTCTCATGGCGCAGGTCATACTGTTGTTTGGGATGAAGTGCCAAGTTATGCCCAATATCCTTACTTAAAATCTTAAGATTAATTAGGATTGACTAAAAAGATAGACATGATTATTTTAGATAATTCTTTTTTCGTAAGAATAAAGCCGAAATAATGGCTAAGGCAGCTCCAAATAAGATTACCCATAAAAAGCCAAATTCATTATCTTTACCTGGTAATCCGCCAACATTCATCCCCCAGATCCCACTAATTAAAGCTGGAATTGAGATGATTAGAGCAATTGAATCAAGATATTTCATCAAATTGTTTAAATGGTTATCCATCATTGCTGAGAAAAGGCCATTAATTGATTCTAAAAGATCACGATAAACTTTAATCTTCTTAGTAATCCGGCGCTGAGAAAGTAGTAGATCAATGATAAAAATTGAATTGGCTGAATGCTGCTCTTTAAGAAAATCAGTTAGAGCTTCAATAGAAGAAACTTGGTCATCCATTGTGTGATTAAAATAGACCAAAGTCCTAGTTAAGTCAGTTGCTTCTTTTAAAGATTTAGTTTTGGTAGTAGTTCTTGCTGCATGATCTAACTGATCAAGTTGTTGCTTTATTTTATTTAATTCTTCATTAAAGCAATGGTTTTGATATAGTAATTGCTTAATTAAAAGATCTTCAACTGATAATTTAGCAATTGCCTTTTGATCTTCTAAAGTAGGTGCTGGATTTTTTTGTAGAACTAAGATTAGTTGCTGAGAATTGAAGATCGCAATTGTGGGATAAATCGCATCTTCAACTTTAGTTTGCCCAGCGTCAAAATTAAAGGACACAAAAATTCTAGCATTTTTAATTTTACATTTGGGCAAGATATTAAAATGTGATACTTCAGTAGCAGACGTTTGTTTAGTAAAGACATGCGCGTCACAGCCGATTGTTTTTTCTATATTGGTTAATTCTTCAGAAGTAGGATTAACTAATATAGCAAGTTTAGCTGATAATAGATTGTCTGATGTTGTGGATCCATTTTTATCGTATACAGTAAGCATAAGAAAACCTCCTGACTATTGTTTTTTAGGGTAAATATATCATAGAAGGCACTATAAGTTAGATTTAACGCCTCGCATTTATTAAAAATGAAAGCGATATACGTACAAAAAATTAATTTATGATTAATGTACATAGCAAGTTATTAAGGAAATGTTAAGCTTGCTATTTTGAAGATCCCAGAATATCTTTATCGACTAGTGCTTGATATGATTAGGTTAATCAGTCATGAGGATTGAAGCTAGCTAGCTAAAACAATCTTTTATGTGTTTTAGGAAAGGATACCTAATTATGATGAAAGATAAACATGGAATTAAAGACAAAGTAGCAGGAAAACTTAAAGAAGTAGAAGGAAAAGTCACTGGCGATAAAGCCCGTGAATTAGAAGGAAAAGCTCAACAAGCTAAAGGAAAGGTAAAATCTAAGGCTACTAAAGTAAAAGAAGACTTAGAATAAATTACTACTAAATTAGAAATAGGAGGCGATCCCCATGCTTCACTGGATTTGGGTTTTGATTGTCGGAGGCGTAATCGGGTTAATTGCAGGAGCCATTACTCATAAGGGTGGCTCAATGAACTGGATTGCAAATATTATTGCTGGGCTAGTAGGCTCATCTCTAGGCGAGGCCTTGCTTGGCGCCTGGGGTCCGCAAGTAGCGGGAATGGCAATTGTTCCATCACTGTTAGGTGCTATTATTCTAGTTATCTTGGTATCATGGATTATGACGATGCTATTTGGCCCTAGGGCTAGCGAATAAATCATATTCAACACAATTAAATAATCTCTCTCAAAAGAGCAGTCTTAGCAGACTGCTCTTTTCTATAGCCGACGTTTTGATTTTTCATAGTATAATGAATGTGATATAAAAATCTAGGTAAGAAAAGAGATAATAATGCGTTTAATTTCATGGAATATTGATTCGCTTAATGCTGCTTTAACTAGTGATTCAGCACGTGCCAAGCTTACGCGCGGCGTTTTAAATACAATTAAAGAAAAAGATCCGGATATTATTGCCATTCAAGAAACTAAGTTACGGTCAACTGGTCCGACTAAAAAGCATCAAGAAATTTTGGCTGAAATGTTTCCTGATTATGATTATGTTTGGCGTTCTTCTGAAGAACCTGCACGAAAAGGTTATGCTGGGACAATGTTTTTATATAAAAATACTCTCGCTCCTGAAGTAACTAAGCCAGTAATTGGGGCTCCAGAACCAATGGATCATGAAGGTCGAATTCTAACTTTAGAGTTTGATAACTACTACGTTACCCAGGTTTATACGCCAAACTCTGGGAATGAATTGAAGCGATTAGATGATCGTCAAGTTTGGGATGAAAAGTATACAGAATATTTACAAAAACTAGATCAAAACAAACCTGTGATTGCTAGTGGTGATTATAACGTTGCTCATACGCCAATTGATTTGAAGCATCCAGAAAGTAATCATCATAACGCTGGTTTTACTGATGAAGAGCGACAAGACTTTGATAAGTTGCTTAAGCTTGGTTTTACTGATACATTTAGAAAAGTTCATGGTAACGTCGAAGGGGTTTATTCTTGGTGGGCTCAAAGAGTTAGGACCAGCAAGGCTAATAATTCGGGCTGGAGAATTGATTATTACATCGTGTCTAATAGAATTGCTGATCAGGTAACTAAGTCAGAAATGCTTGATACTGGCGAGCGAAAAGACCATTGTCCAATTATGTTAGAAATTAATTTATAATTGTCCACTTGTGGATAAATTGAGAAGATCCAAATGATCTTCTTTTTTAGTTTAGGATGGAAGTGAAAGCTGTGGATAACGTTTTAAAAGATGCAATTTTGAATGGCTTATACAATAAGAATGAGAATAAGGGAAATGAGTTTATTAGTCCTCAATTAGTAAATAATGATGATCAAAGTAAAATTTGGTTTACTTTGCGACAAGAATTAATGTCATGTACCTCTTTTACCTGGGCAGTTGCTTTTATTTCAGAGAATATGCTCGTTCCCTTTAAGTTAGTAATGTCGGAATTAGCGAAAAAAGGAGTTAACGGTACCTTAATTACAGGAACTTATCTTGGCTTTAATAGTCCTAAAGTTTTTAAGGAATTAGTGAAGATTCCTAATTTAGAGGTACGATTAAGTGAGGAAGCTGGTTTTCATGCAAAAGGTTATATTTTTAATCATGAAGACTATCAGACGATTTTAATTGGAAGTGCAAATTTTACTAGAAGTGCCTTATTAAAAAATTGCGAGTGGGGACTAAAGGTAACCTCGCATGAAAACGGTCAGCTAGTAGCAGAAGTTAACGATCAAATTGAAAATAATTTAAGTAATAGTTTGATACTTACTAGTTCTTGGATTAAAGAATATGAACAAAATTGGCAGCCAGTCAAAAAAGCGGCTTACCTTCCATTAGGGAAAGCCAAGAAAATATTGCCTAACCAAATGCAAAAAGCAGCTTTAGCGAATTTAAATGCTTTAGTAAAAGAACAAGCCAAAAAAGCGCTAGTCGTCTCAGCGACAGGGACTGGAAAAACATATTTGGGTGCTTTTGCAGTTAAGGAATATAAGCCAAAAAAGTTTCTGTATCTAGTTCACCGAGAACAAATAGCTAAGAAAGCTTTAGAGAGTTTTTACCGAGTAATTGGTGGCAAGAAAAGCGACTATGGTTTATTAACTGGAAATAAACATGATTTTGATAAAAAGTATCTTTTTGGAACGGTTCAAACTGTAAGTCAGGAACAAATACTCGAACAATTAGATCCGGAAGAGTTTGACTATATTTTAATTGATGAAGCTCATCGAGTGGCAGCTCCAACTTATCAGAAGATTTTGAATCATTTTGCACCGAAATTCTTATTAGGTATGACGGCAACGCCCGAGAGAATGGATAAGCAAAATATTTATGAAATATTTGATTATCATTTAGCTTATGAAATTAGACTAAAGGATGCCTTAAATGACCAAATGCTTACACCGTTTCATTATGTGGGCGTTGAAGATTATACAGTGGGAAACCATGTAATTAGTGAAACAAGTAAGTTAAAAGATCTAGTCGCTAGAAAGCGAGTAGAGTATGTACTTAAACAGCTTGATTACTACGGCTATTGCGGAGAGAAAGCAAAGGGCTTAGTATTTTGCAGTCGGCAAGAAGAAGCAAGAGAGCTAGCAAAATTATTTAGTCAGACAGGGCATCCGTCTCGTGCGCTTACTAATGAGGACAGTCAAAAACAGCGTATTGAAGTAACTCATCAGTTAGAAAATGGTGAATTAGAATACATTTTTACCGTTGATTTATTTAATGAAGGAATTGATATTCCATCGCTTAATCAAATTGTGATGTTACGAAATACCCAATCAAGTATTGTTTTTATTCAGCAATTGGGTCGAGGCCTTCGTAAATTTCCGGGAAAAGATTATGTCACGGTGATTGATTTCCTGGGAAATTATAAAAACAATTATCTAATTCCGATTGCTTTAAATGGTGATAAGAGTCGTGACAAAGATCAAGCAGTTAGAGAAAGCAAGTTACCACAAGTAATTGATGTTTCAACGATTAACTTTACAGAGATTGCTTCTCAGAGAATTTTGGTTTCTCTTGAAAAGATAAAGCTAGACAGTATGCGCGAACTAAGGCAGTCGTATAAAGACTTGAAAGAAAAGATTGGTCGTGTTCCACTCTTATACGATTTTTATCAATATGGTACGACTGCGCCAACGGTTTTTGCTAAAAATCATGCTCTAGCTCATTATGGTGACTTTTTAAAGAAGATGGGAGAAGAAGTAAATTTAGGTAATTATCAAAATGCAGCTCTCTCTTTTGTGACGAAGGAGTTATTATTTGGAAAGAGACCGCATGAGTTGCTACTCTTAGAAAGTTGTTTAGATAAAAACATCAGTAGAGCTGATTTTACTAAATTGCTTAAGAGCAAAAATTGTTATATTAGCGAAGATGTACTTAATTCGGTTGAAAAAATTCTATCATTAAATTTTTTTGACGTTAAACAGGGAAAAACAACCAAGAAAGAGCAATACGGAAGTTATCCATTAATTGAAAAAGAAAATGGAGAGTATCGCTTGTCTAGTCAACTACTTCAGGCATTAAATGATAACCACCAATTTAAAATGCTATTTGAAGATGTCCTAAAAACAGGTTTAGCCCTTGCTCGGGAATATAATTCGCAAGCGCAATTTACTCTGTATAAGCAATATGATCGTAAAGATGTTTGTCGTCTGCTAAATTGGCCTAAGGATGTTTCGGCTCCAATGTATGGGTATCGCGTGGGAGAAAAAGAAACACCGATTTTTATCACTTATCAAAAAGATTCTGAGAAAAAACGTAATGCTCGCTATCAAAATACGCTTGAAAATGGTCATAGTTTACGGTGGTATACTCGTACGCCGCGTCACTTAGATTCAGATGAAGTAAAACGATTGCTTCATAATAAAAATATGAAATTGCACTTATTTGTGAAACGAAGTGATGCAGCAGGAAAAGAATTTTATTATTTAGGGACAGCTGAGATCCAGAAAGACTCAGTCAAAGAAGAAAAAATTGGACTTAAGCAAAAGTGTGCAGTTGGCATGAATTTGGTCCTTAATCATCCTTTAAAGCAATCGATTTATAATTTGCTTTTTAGTTAAGAAATTAAACCTAGTTTAGGATAAAGTATAGAAATTCATAATAATTATTTGATAGATTCTAAGTTACAAAAATGGAGGAAGAGAGAAAATAAGAGTGAAAAATAAACTAGTTTCTTTACTTGCTTTCTTGGTGATTTTTTTGACTGGTTGTACTAATCAAGATAAACCAAATCAGGCAGATGCGGCACCTAAATACTATGTTGAAAGGCGTCAAACACCTAAAACAAGCTTGAATGTGATACCAACTCTATTTTTTCATGGTGGCTTAAGTAATTATAAGAGCGAAGAAAATATGGTAAAAGCAGCTCAAAAAGCAGGAGTTACCAATTCGGTAATTAGAGCTGATGTAGACGCAAATGGTAAAGTGAAATTAATCGGCGCTATTTCTAAGAATGCTGTAAATCCAATTGTAGAGGTAAATTATAGCAATAATGTCCAGCTGAATTTCAAAGAGCATGGTCGCTATGCTAGAAATGTTGTGCAGACTTTGCAAAATGAATACGGAATAAAAAAGATAAATATGGTTGGACATTCCCTGGGAAATATTTCGATTATGTATTACTTATTACAAACTGCTCATGATCCTGAGATGCCCAAACTAAATAAGCAAATTTCAATTGGAGGACATTTTGATGGACTTGATTTTAAGCAACTACCAATTGCGATTCGCCAGCCTGCCAATTTACATGTGAATAGAGAAGGAAAGCCTAATAAGACTAATTCTACTTATCGTGAAATGATGAAATTAAGGACTCTTTATCCAAATAAGCAGACTGATATTTTAAATATTATTGGTAACATTGGGGGTAATTCAGATGGAATTGTAAAGAATGCTTCGTCACTTTCGCTTGAATACCTTGTTGCGCCAATGGCTAAGACTTATCAAGTAGTCAAAATTGTCGGTAAAAATGCAGAACACGGACAATTGACTTATAATAAGCAGGTTGAAAGAAGCATTATCAATTTTTTATGGCTCCAGTGATTTTGAGCAATCAAAAAGAAGATGTTTTGATGCATCTTCTTTTTTTAGACTTTATTTTCATGTTGATTACTTTTATCGAAATTATGAAGCCACATGCCCCAAGCGGCTTGAAATTCAATAATTAATACACTGGCAGAAATAAGTACCATGATAATTAATGCATAACTAGCCGTTTCACCTAATTCAGATGTATCAAAATTGTAAGTAAAGAGCTTAATTCCTCCATAGATAAGTAGAATAACCCAATATATATTTGCTCCCCACCATAACTTTTTCATTGCAGATACCGCTTTCATTTGCTATATAAAGCTATTATACCATTCTTATAGTTAATTAAAAGCTTGGTGCCTAGCTAAAGCCCCCTTAAGAAGTTGTATAATAAATAGAAAATGGAGAGGTGAAGTGAATGGGACAAGTTTGGGAAAAATTTAAAAAGAATACAAACGTGCATCGCCTGGCTACGCTCTGCTTAATTATTCTGGTCTTATATGCGGCACGTTCAATGATGAATACAATATTATTAACGTTTATTTTTACGTATTTAATTGTGCACTTAATTCGTTTTACGCAAAAGAAATTGCCAAACTTGCCTTCGCAGGTAATTGTTGTGTTAGCTTATTTATTAGTAATTGCGATCATTTATTTTGCGATTACCATATATATGCCAATATTAATTAAACAAATTGTTAAAATGAGTCATTCTTTAATGGAATTTTATCAATCTGATAATATGGACTGGTTAACGCAATATTTGAACCATTATATCAGCGATAGTGAAATCACAACGCAGGCAAAGCATGGTGTAACTATCTTGGTTCACGCCTTAACTAATGTGGGTACATTAACGATTGCGTTCTTTATGTCACTAATTATGAGCTTTTTCTATACTATTGAACTTGATTCAATGAACGAATTTTCTCATACTTTTTTGAATAGTCGCCATTTATCTTGGCTGTTTAAAGATATTGCCTACTTTGGTAATAAGTTTGTTAATACTTTTGGCGTGGTTTTAGAAGCTCAATTCTTCATTGCCTTATGTAATACTGCGATGACAATGATTTGCTTAATTATCATGAAAATGCCGCAGATTATTGCGCTTGGTTTAATGGTCTTTATTCTAAGTTTGATTCCAGTTGCTGGTGTAATTATTTCATTGATTCCATTAAGTTTTGTGGCTTATTCAGTAGGCGGAATTAGGTATGTAATCTATATCTTTATTGTTATTATGATAATTCATGCAATTGAAGCCTACATTTTGAATCCTAAGTTCATGTCAAGTAAAACGGAATTACCAATTTTCTATACCTTTGTGGTTTTGCTTGCAGGTGAGCATTTCCTTGGAACGTGGGGATTAATTGTTGGAGTACCAATCTTCACTTTCTTGTTGGATATCTTAGGAGTAAAGTCAGTTAAAAAGAAAAAACCAACAATTTTAAAAATTGAAAACAAAAAATAAAAGCAGCTGTCAAAGCTGCTTTTTGCGTATTGTAAATAGGATTGTAGGTCCCAAATGAGAATATATGAAAAATACGAGATATGAATGGAGTTTTTAATTTTGCTATTCACAATACAATATTAATTACGCAAAAAAATCTGACTTTTTGTTGTTTTCTTATAAAAATTTTCAAACACTAATAATAGCGGTTTCACATCTTTCTTTGTTAAACTGAAAATGAAAGAAAAATGTGAGGCAATCTTATGAAAAAATACGATTATATAATTTTAGGAACAGGTCCTGCAGCATATCAATTTATTAAGCTCTTAGCTACACAACGTAAATCAATTTTAGTGATTGAAAGTGGCTTATTCGGTGGAACTTGTCCCAATGTCGGTTGTGAACCAAAAATCTATTTAGATGGTGCTGTTCAAGCTGCGCTTCTTAGCAGGCAATTAGAAAGTCATGGCATTGAACAGGCTGCGACGATTAACTGGTCACAATTAATGAAAGAGAAGAAGGAACGATTTGCTAGTTGGCCAAGTGAAACAAGAAAAAATATTAGCAAGATCTGCGATGTAGTCAGTGGGAGTGCACATTTTATTGATCAACAAACAATTGCAGTAAATCAAAGGTATTTCCAGGGAAATAAAATTATTATCGCAACTGGGAGACGACCGCATGAACTATCAATTCCAGGGGCTAAGTTTTTGCATGATAGTTCAGATGTATTATCTTTAAATAAAGTTTCAGAACACGTTACCTTTATTGGCGCGGGTTATGTGGCGATGGAGTTAGCTACTTTCCTAGCGGCTGCAGGCAGTCAAGTAACCATTTTGGTTAGAGGAAAACATGTATTAAGACATTTTTATCAAAAGTATAGTGCTGAACTAGTTACTAGAATGGTGCAACGCGGGATTCAATTTAAGTTTGCTACTGAGGCAACTTGCATTACACAATTAAGTGATAAATATGTTGTTGAATTAAATCAAGGCAGTTCCCTTGTAACTGATTATGTTGTGAATGCTAGTGGGCGTACGTCAAATATTGAAAAGCTCGATTTATCTGCTGCACAGATTGACTATTCACCTAAGGGAATTAATGTGGATCAGCATTTACAAACAAGCGTTAAAAATATTTATGCAATTGGCGATGTTACGAGTCAGGATGTACCTAATTTAACTACGGTAGCAGAGTTTCAGTCGCACTATCTTTTCAATTCTCTTGAAAAAGGTTTAAGTCAGCCAATCAATTATCCTGCGATCGGGACCGGTGTATTCGCCTTTCCGCAATTGGCTCAAGCTGGAATTAACCCTGATAGTGTTTCTGAGGATAAAGATAATTTTGAAATTGTTGAATATGAACTAAGTCAGAGTAGTTTATATGCTGGTCAAAAAGAAAAAGGATTGCTAACGGTAGTTTATGATAAAGCTAATTATATCGTTGGAGTTAGCGAAATCAGCACCAGTGCAGTTAATGATGTGAATTATTTTGTTCCAATTATTGGACTAAGAATCAGGAAGAATGAATGGCATCAAAATGTATTGCCAATTTATCCAGCCTTAGCTGATAAGATTGAAGGAATTTTGAGATAGAAAAAAGACACCATTAAGGTGTCTTTTAATTATGAATCTAATTTTTACAAGTCGCTTCCACCATAGTTAGGAGCTTCTTTAGCCATTTGAACATCATGTGGGTGAGATTCGCGAAGACCAGCGTTAGTAATTTGAACAAATTGACTGTTTTCAATCAATTCTTCAATTGTACCAGCACCAACGTAACCCATACCAGCACGTAAACCACCGTCAATTTGGTAAATAATATTTGAAACGTCACCTTTATAAGGAACTAAAGCTTCAACACCTTCAGGAACTAACTTGTTTGCTTCGTTAACTCCGCCTTGGAAGTAGCGGTCAGAAGAGCCGTGTTGTTGAGACATAGCACCAACTGAACCCATACCGCGGTAGGACTTAAATTTCTTACCTTCGTTTGTGAAAATCGTACCAGGTGCTTCAGTGGTACCTGAGAACATTGAACCGAGCATAACGGCATTTCCTCCAGCAGCTAAGGCTTTTACAACATCCCCAGAGTACTTAATACCACCATCGGCAATGATCTTCTTACCGTATTTTTGAGCAACGTTAGCAGCATCATAAATAGCAGTAATTTGTGGAACACCGACACCAGCAACAATACGAGTAGTACAAATTGAACCAGGTCCGATTCCGACCTTAACAACGTCAACACCAGCGTCAAATAAGGCAGCAGTTCCTTCGCCAGTAGCAACGTTTCCTGCAATCAGAGTAGCCTTAGGAAAATGATCGCGAATTTCTTTGATCTTACGCAGAACACCTGCAGAGTGACCATGTGCAGTATCAATCACAATTGCGTCAGCACCTGCCTTAAGTAAAGCTTCAGCACGTTCAAAAGTATCACTAGTAACGCCAACAGCAGCGGCAGCTAAAAGACGGCCTTGAGTATCAACTGCAGGGTGAGATAAGTTAGGATCAACAGCTTTAGTTTTAGCTTTTTTAACCTCTTCAACCTGGGCTTCGATTGAAAGGTTCTTGTGAATAACACCTAAACCACCATTTTCGGCCATGGCAATTGCCATATCGCCTTCAGTAACAGTGTCCATTCCAGCAGAAATAAGTGGAATGTGCAACTGAAGATTAGGCGCTAATTTTGTATCAAGTTTAACTTCATTAGGCAGCACATGACTTTCAGCTGGAATTAAAAGTACATCATCAAAAGTTAATCCTTTTTTGGCAAATTTTGTTTCCCACAAACTCATTGTAAAGTCCTTTCTATAGAAGCAACGTTTTAATATTAAATTAGCTAAACTTTACTCGAATCTGGACCAGAAGTCAATTGGAAATTTGATTTATTTTTTTAACAATTAAATTTGCTAGTAACTTATAACCGTTGACTCCGAAGTGAAGTCCGTCATTCTTTTTTCCGTTGAAAATTTCGGGAAAGTTTTTATTTTCTTGCATTTTACTTGCAAGATCAATAATTGAAAATTTGTATTCACTAGCTACTTTTTTAACAATATTGCCGTATTCCATAACTAAGCGGTTGTTTCTTACTCTTTGTTTATTTTCATCCACTGCTGGCGGAGTGATAAAGATAACTTTTTCTGGATAATAAAGCCAAATAATGCTTGATGCAATTAACTCTAAATTTTTTTCAAATTGACGAAGAGGAACTTGCTTATGCGTTGCTAAGTCATTAGTACCAACTAAAATAATTAGGTAGTTACACTTAGGCTGGTTAAAAACTAGATTAGGTAATGAAAGAGCAAGACCACCAGAATTAATTCCTGAAATTGCAGTGTTGTAAATATTACAAGAAAGAAATTTTTGTAGCTGAAAATTAAGTTCTGGAATTGAGTGGTTTTCAGGACGGGCAATAATGCTATCACCAGTTAGAAGTAATTTCATATCAGAATCCTTTAGTTAGAAAAAAGACCTTGAGAAAAATCTCAAGATCTTTTTTATTATCAATAATTTAATCTTTAGAACTTGTTCTTGTCTAAAGCAACTGGTGAGTCAGGCTTTTCACCGTTGATTAACTTCAAGTTGTTGTCAAATGCCTTAACAACCATGTTACGTACTGCGTGAGTAGTGTAGAAAGCAGTATGTGGAGTTACCAAAACATTTGGACGATCGATTAAGTCAGCTAAACGAGCATCTGGGAATTCTTTGCCTTCCCAATCCTTGTTAAATACACCAACTTCACCTTCGTAAGTGTCCATTACGAAACCAAAAATCTTACCTGAGTCTAAACCACGGATAACAGCATCAGTGTCAACAAGTGGACCACGTGAGCAGTTTACGATTACAACGCCGTCCTTCATTTCAGCGATTGACTTGTCGTTGATCATGTGAACGTTAGCTGGAACATCTGGTACGTGAAGTGAAATTACATCAGCTTGCTTGTATAAGTCATCAAGTGAGTCAACGTAGTAACCCTTCTTTTCAAGTTCTGGGTTCTTGAAGATATCGTAAGCAATAACCTTTGCGCCGAAACCTTCCATAATTCTCATAAATACTTGACCAATGTGACCAGTACCAACAACACCAACAACTTGGTCACGAACTTCACGACCAATAGTAGGTGCCCAGCGTAAGTCGCGCTTAGCCATCTTTTCATCCATACGCTTGTCTTGACGTAGTACACGAGCAGCTTGGATTGCAGCATGTTCAGCAATTGCGTCAGGAGAGTATACAGGAACGTTAGTGATTTCAAAGCCTAATTCCTTAGCCTTGTCCATGTCAATGTTGTCAACACCAACGTTACGTAATGACATCTTAGTTACGCCAGCATCAGCTAAAGCTTGAAGAGTTTCAGGGGTGTAGTCTAATTGTTGGTAAACAACAACACCGTCAGCACCCTTAGCTAACTTAGCAGTTTCAGGAGTCAAAAGCTTGTCAGTGTATTCAACTTCAACATCCTTGTGAGCATCTTTCCATTCGTTTAAGAAAGGTTCTTCATCTTTACGAATAGCGTAAGCAAAAATCTTTGTCATAAATTCAACCTCCGTCAAAATTAATAGTATGACCGTCTTTTATTATACACTTGACTTTGTTAATAAAAACACAAAATCGAATTTTTTTGAAACTTATTTTAAAGATGTTTCATGTGAAACGATAATTGCAGTGAAAAATAGATTTTCTTTTGCGTATCATTATGGGCTGCCTTATGATAATGGTTAGAAAAAAGAATTGAAAGTAAAGCTACTAAAATGTTATTAAAAATCAGTCAAAATAGATGAGGGAATAAGTAATGTCAGTTGTTGTGAAATATATAGATTTAGATAATAATTCAGCTGAGCTGGCAAGTTCAGAAACGTTAAATGGAAAAGTGGGAGAAAGAGTTAACTATCATACAGCCGAAGAAGTCCAAAAGCTAATAGCTGCTGGTTATGTATTAGTTAATAATCCGTTTGATCTGAATAATGAAGTACATTTTTTTAATGAAACTTCTCAAGAATACAAGCTCACTTTTAAACATGCTCAAGAAGAAGTGACTGCTAAGAATTTAAAATACGATTGTCAATTAGGGGATGTGCAACTTAAAGGAAAGCAAGTAGTCCATTATACGGGTCTTGAAAAAAATATTGCTGACAATATAGTTGAGGTTACTTTTAATAGAAAAATTATCTACGACAAAGTTACTAAGCAGAAAGTGTCACTAAGCGCCTGGCAGCCAGAAAAGTATTATTTGCCGTTAATTGCTACACCTGCTGTTTTAGATTATACGCCTGATAAAACGGTAATTGGCGGAGAAGCTGTTACAGTTCAAAAGCCTAAGCATGAGTACGTCGTTACTTATTTGCCTAATAAGAAAAATGCTAGAAGGCAGAAAGCTGAAATCAAGTTTATTGATGTTGATAACAATAATCAAGAATTAGCTAGCTCTGGCGAATTAAAAGGTAAGCCCGGCAAAGAAATTTCTTACAGTACGACAGAAACTTTAAAAGAACTGTCAGATAAAGGATATGAAGTCATTAATAATGACTTTGATTCTAAGGACCAAAAGCCTGTCTTTGGAAATAGCAGAGATTACATTCAAACCTTTATTATTGCCTTAAGACATAAAAAACAAGCCGTTAATTCTGATCATCCTTCTTCAGAAATTGATCATCGTCTTTATGAAAAAGAAGTACATCGAAAAATTACTTTTTCAGGTTTAAGCGGTCAAAAATTAGATGATATAGTTCAGACTGCTGTCTTAAAACGTAGTCTAACAATGGACATGGTTACTAAAAAGATTATTCAAGGTGAATACACTAGTCAGTGGCAAAGCACAGAAACATATCCTTCAGTAGCCGTTCCTGTTGTTGCAGGATACCATACTAAAACTAAAGAAGTAGTAGCTTGTCCCGTAGTAGAAGAAGACTTAAGCGAAGACATTAAGTACTATGCAAATGGTTATTTGATTCCAGTTGATGCAAATCATAATAAGCTTTCTGAAATAGATAAAAAGCAATTAATCACTAATTCTATTAATCCAACGAAGGCAATTTTCCCTAAATTAGAGCTTGAAAATATTGTCTTAAAGCCAATTAAAGGAGTAGAAATTAAAGATCCGGGACGAGACTATGAAGTTCCATACTTATTAGTTCATAAATATATTGCCGTTGATGAAAAGCATCCTAGAGAGGAAGTAAGTCCAGCATATTATAGGAGAATTGTTACAGCTCGCGTTCATTATCAAGGCGCTGGCGACCAAACTCCTGCTGACGCAGAACAGATAGTTACCTGGACAAGAACAGTAACTTATGACGAAGTAAGTAGAGAAGTTATTGATAATGGAATGTACACGACAGAGTGGCTAGCTGATAAAGATATCTTTGAGGCAACACCTACGCCGGTTATTAAGGGATTTTGCGCTGATATTGGCTTAATTGGCGAACATCCAGTTACAGAAACAGACTTAATGGCGACAGTTACTTATATGCCAGTTGGAAGAATGATCCCAGTTGATGAACATGGAAATGAAATAAAAAATGCGATGCGTTCGCCATACATTAATGACCCATATGATCCAGTGCGGGTACTTTTTACCGAAGAAGTTCCAGAAGTACAAGGATATGCTCTGGTTAATAATACAATTTCAGTTAATGATCCATTTTCTGATACCAAGGTAACTTATACTTTGAAGCCTCGCTATATTCCAGTGAATAGTGAACACCCATATCGCCCGATCAAGCCAACGATGTATAGCGTGCCAGTTAAGGAAACAGTTAAATATCAGGGAGCTGATGAGCAAACGCCAATAGCTCGTTTGCAAGCAGCTCGATGGACTAGAACATTAACAGTCGATGAAAATACTAGTGAATTAATAGACAATGGTAAATATACAACAGCTTGGAAAGTTGATAAAAATCGCTATGCTGCAGTAAAAACACCGATAATTGATGGCTATCATGCTGATAAGAATATTATTGAAGCAAAAGAAGTTAAAAAAGCTGATCTTGATTTTACTGTAATATATAAAGCCAATGGACGTATAGTACCAGTTGATGCAAAAGGCAATTTGTTAGCTAGTGTTGATCAACCATCGTATGTAACTGATCCAGAAGATGCAACAAAGGTTTTACCAAAGCAGGGTGTACCTAGAATAATGAATTATGTGCCAGAACAAGAAGTGATTACGGTAGGGGATGCTAGTGAAGATACACTAGTTAGATATTACACATTTAACGAATGGGGTGAATTAAAAGCTAAGAAAGCGGCTGAGCAGAAACAGAAAGATTTAAAAACAAAGAAACCGATTGAAAATAAAGATGAGCAAGAAAAGATGGAAAAAGTAGAGGAAAGGCAATTAAAATCAGCTGAAGAAGAGAAGAAATCTGAGAAAAAAGATACTGGTTTTAAATCCATGTTTTCTTGGCTTAAGTAGTTATATAACAAATTTAGTATAGATTTTTTGTTATATAAAAATATAAACAAAAGCACTATTTCTGTATACATATAGAAATAGTGCTTTTTCATTGTAAGAATATAACTGCTAGCAAAAAAATATTTTATAAAAGATAAAATAACAAATGAATATTATATATTACTTCATTATATAAAAACAACACATAAAATTCGAATATTATTCATAAAATGAACATACTTTTTTGAATAAAAATAGGCTAAATCCTATAAAAACAGGCATTATAATAGATAATATATTAAATTAAATAACCGTTCCCCCTATTTTTTGAAATAAAAAATACATGTTATAATAACACTAACATTTAGATAGTATGACCAAAATATGTGATTTATTATGACAGTAAATGGAGGGAAACAGGGATGTTATCTAAGAATAACTACCAAGAACGTTTAAGAAAAATGGATGATAAACAAGAACGTTTTTCAATCCGTAAGTTTTCTGTTGGTGCAGCTTCTGTATTGGTTGGTACAGCAATATTGAGCATGCAAAATGTTCAAACTGTACGCGCTGATGCAACAACTGATACTGAAAAAGGTACAACTGATGTAACATCAAAAAATGATGAACAAAATAAGCAAAAAGCTTATAACCAAGTTGTTTCTGAAGATCAAAATAAGGCAAGTAAAACTACCGATACTACTATGGTGGGCCAAGATAGCAAGGTAGCTTCTTTTAGTGCGTCTAAAAATGAAGGTACATTTGCAGAAGCCTCTAGTGAAGACAAGACTTCATCAACTACTGATGCAACTCAGAATAAGGCTTCAGAAAATACTAAAGCAACTGAAGATAATAAAGTTGATGCAGTAGCAGATAAGAGTACTGAAGATAAGACTAACACTGCGACAACTCAGGAAAGTAGTGATAATAAGTCAACTGAAAATAAAACTACTGATGCACAAAAGGTAGAATCTAAAGTTGCAACTGCTAAAGCAACAACTGATACTGCTAACTCAGTTAAGACCGCATCAACTACTAGTACTGATCAAACTACTTCGGTAAACACTACGACTTTCAATACTAATCAGTCTTCAACTGCAGCATTATTTTCAGCTTCAGCATTGAGTGAAAGTAAAGCATTAGCTGCAACTCCACGTGCAAGTTCAGCTACTACTAATGCTCAAGCTAAGAACAATAATTACAAGCTTGTAACTAGTTCAAGTGAACTTCAACAAGCAATTAATAGTGGAGTAGCTGGTATTAACATTGATAGAAGTATTGATGCTTCTAACGTTAACTTAGCAATTACCAATACTTTTGCGATTGTTGGTATCAATGACGCTGCTGTCCTTAACTTAGGTCAAAAATCTCTTAATAATTCTGGTAACTTAACTCTTCAAGATATTACTATCAATGGTGCTGTTTCTGGTAATGGTACTGTTAACATTAAGGGTAATGTTACTTCTAATGTCAATGAAAATAACTCACTTATTAAAGGTGCAACAGCTGATGCAGCTAATGCAGCTTTAAAAGATCAAACAAGTACTGGTACGATTGGAACACAAGGTACAAGCTGGGCAAGTGGTAGCAGTAATCAAAATGGTTGGACAGTTAAAGGCTGGAATTATGCAAACTTTAGTGGTTCTAAGGTTAATGTAGCAGCTGATGCTAACTTGACTATTAATCGTTCAGCAATTGGTGATGGTATTCATTTAGCAAATAATGGTACAGTTAACGTTGCTGACGGCGGTCAGTTGACTATTAATATGAATACTAACAACGATTTAAATACTACTGCTCGTTATCACAATGCAGGTATTTTCGCTGTGGGTAATGGTAACTTCACTACTGGTTATAAGTCAGTTGTTACATTAAATACGAGTATCGGTCAAGGTATTGCCATGACTGGTATGAGACCTTATGTTACTGATACTGATGTTTTTGGTGGCTATAGCGCTCGTGATCGTGGCGATGGATCAGGTCAAATTAATTTAGGTCAGTATTCAACTTTGAACTTCACTGGACGTGATGGTGTTATTTTAGGTAATAACTCTAATTTTAACGTTGGTGATAGTGCAAACGTTCACTTTGAAAACAAAGGCCGTGGTGTTGCCCTTGATTTAGCTGCTAATAGTAATATTAATATTGATGATCACGCTGTAACTTATTTCCATTCTGTTGGAAAGACTACTACTAACGCACTTGGTAATACTGTTGGTGCTTCAGGTAGCTTTAGTGGCTATAACTATATTGGTGTAAACGAAGGCGGTAACATTACTGTTGGTAAATTTGCAACATTTAGAGTTATTCTTGAGGGTCGTGGTAACAATAATTATGATGATGTTGTTTCATTAGACTCACAAAATACTAATACCAATGCTGCATTTACCTCTAAAACTGGTGCAATTGTCGATATCCGTGATGACAACACTAACTTCTATGCTGAATTAATTTCATTCCCATTAGGTGCATCTAACACTAGAATTGATATCCATGATCCATTAATGCTTAACTTACAGCGTTACTCAAGTGGTGGTCCAACTACTGGTTGGATGCCAATTGGTGGAGATATGATCAATACAACATCGAACCAATATACTGCTAACTTAATTTATATGAGTGGTAGTAAAGGTGTATTTAGTGTAGATGGTACTAATTACGTTGTTTATCAAAAAATTAAGTCTGATGGTTCTAAGCAAATTTGGTTAAACGTTAATGGCGTTAATATTCCAATGAGCGGATTCCAAACTAAAGATATTTGGGATAATCAGGCAAACCCGGATGTATCAATTAAAGGTAACGACTTAACAAGTGGAATTAGAGCTAACCAAGTTCACAACTATGATGGTACTCCATTAACTGGTAAGGATGCACCATATTACGGTATTTCTACTCAACGTGCTAGTCAACAAATCTGGTTCCCACACAAGACTCAAATGGAAGTGGTTGGCAGCCATACCAATACCATTAAATACGTTTACGAAGATGGTACTCCAGTACTTGATGAAAATGGTAATCAAATTGTTAAGACTCAAAACCTTAATTTAACTCGTAAACTTACTCTTGATATCACTGATGACAAGATTGAAGAAATTCAAAAATATGCCTTAACACATAATGCTGATCAAACTTTAGAGTATATTAAGAATGCACAAGGTGTAAGTGAAGACTCTGGTTGGGTTTATACTGATGCTCAAGGTAATACTGTTACTGATCCATATGCTACTGTTGTTTCTCCAGTTGAAGATGGCTACACTGCTTCTATTGAATCTTCAAATGTTCCTGGAATCACTGAAGGAGCAGATGGAACCTCTGTAACTGCTAAATTACAATACAAAGAAGAACTTGTTCAAAACGGTGAGTTATCAAATAACTATAAACAAAACGGACTTAGTGCAATTTTACCTGATAATTACGAAACTGTAGTTGTTTACAAGAAGGCAAAAGAAGTAACAAATACTCTTAAGTTCTACGACGATACAACTAAGTCATACATTTCTACTGTTGCCGATCAAACAGCAACTGGTAAAGAAAATGATGATGTTAACTTTAAAGATGGAGCAAGTACTGTAAAGTCATTAGAAGATCAAGGATACAAGTTTATTAATGTAACCGATGGTACTCCTGATGATACTAATGCAACTGTTTTATCTGGTGACACATTTAGTGATGTTGATTTCGGTAAGTTTGGTAAAGACGGCAAGACTTTTGTAGTCCACTTAACTCATAAAGTAGTTCCAGTAACTCCTGATACTCCAAATGTTCCATCAAACAGTAAAGTTTCTAAAGACGATCTTACTAAGACAGCAACTCGTACTATTCACTATGTTGAAAATGATCAAAACGGTGCGGAATTAAAAGAATCAACTGTTCAAACTGTAAACTACACTGGTACTGCATATGTTGATGTAGTAACTGGTCAAATGGTAAATGCTAAAGCTGATGGCAAAGATGCTCAAGGCAATACTACTTATGTAGTTGACACTGACAACAAGAAGCAACCATCAATTACTTGGACTACAGATAACAACGGTAAGTTTGCTCAAGTTACTCCAGATGCAAGCATCAAGAAGGGTGATGATACTTGGACAACTGGTGTAAAATCTGTTGATGAAAAGAATGCTCCAGATGTTTCAACTATCACTGGCAAGACAACTAATGAAGATGTCTATGTACCATATACTTTAAGCCAAAAGACATATACTGGTACTAAGGAAACTAAGACCGTTACTCGTGTAATCAACTATCTTGATAATGAAACTAAACAACCAGTTTCAGATGCCGTAGAACAAACAACTACTTTATCTCGTACACAAATTAAGGACGAAAAAGGTAACGTAATTGGTTACGGTACTGTTTCTGAAGATGGTCATAGTTACACTTTAAACAATGACTGGACTATTGATAAAAATGGCTGGGTAGCTCAAGTTTCACCAGATGAAACTGCTAAGGGTTACAAGGAGACTCCTCACTTTGAAGATGGTAAAGATGCTTCAACTGTTGCTGCCGATACTCCAAGTGTAACTGATCCACAAGATGTTACAGTTAATGTCTTCTACGATCACGACACTACTCCAGTAACTCCTGACAAGCCAGGTCATGGGCTAACCCACGATGACTTAAACAAAGATGTTACTAGAACTATCAACTATGTAGATACTACTGGTGCTGCAGTTAACGGTGCTCCAGATGGTAAGAGTACTTACACTCAAACTGCTCACTTCACTCGTACTGCTATTGTTGATAAGGTAAATGACAAATTGCTTGGCTACGATATTAATGGCGATGGTTCTGTTGATATCAGCCCAGATGCTGGTGACTTTGCATGGAAGTCAACTGATGCTAATTTACCTGCAGTAACTTCTAAGGCTCCTAGTGAAGTTGGATACGATAGCGTTGATACTCCAGTAGTTCAAGCTACAACTGTTGCTTATAATTCTGAACCAATCAACGTAACTGTAACTTACAGTAAGAATGCTCAACAAGGGTCATTCCAAATTCATTACATTGATGAAGATAACAATAATGCAATTCTTCATCAGGATACTGTTTCTGATAAAATTGGTGATTCTGTAACATACTCAACTGCTGATCAAATTCAGCTTTGGGAAAGCAAAGGATACGTCCTTGACCAAGATGGTTACACTACTCAAACTACAGTTAATGAAGATAACAATGGCAAGACTTACATTGTTTCCTTTAAACATGGACGTAAGAATGGTACTACTGAAACTCTTGTACCAACTGAAACTATTCACTTCCAATACGCAGATGGTACTAAAGCAGCTGATGATGTACATGGTAATGCAGGTGACTTTAAGTTTACTCGTACTCCAATTATTGATACTGTAACCGGTCAAATCGTTGATCCAGGTACTTGGAACAAGGAAAGTTACACTTTTGATGATGGTCAAAAGAACGTTAAGGTAATTAATGGCTACGTTGCAGATAAGGCAACTTATGGTAACAAGACTGCAACTCCAACTGACTTGAATGTTGAAGATACTGTAACTTACAGAAAGATTAGCAACATTATCCCAGTTGATGAAAACGGTAATCAAATTCCAGGAACTACTCCAGTAGATTACAAGAACGATCCAAGTGATCCAACTAAGGTAACTCCAGACGAAGAAAGTCCAAAGGTACCAAGTGGCTGGACAATTTCACCTAACCAACCAGAAGGTGTAACTCCAAATACTACAACTAATACGGCTAAAGTAACCCCAGTAGATCCTACAAAACCAACTAATGTTGTGTACACTAAGGACAATGCTCCAGTAGATAAAGCTACTGTAATTGTTCGTTACCACGATGACACTACTAATCTTGATCTACCTGAATCATTTGACTCAGGTAATAAAGAAGTTGGTACAGATACTGGATACACTCAAGCTGACATTAACAAAGTGGTTCAAGAATATGAAGCTAAAGGTTACTACTACGTAACTACTGATGGCACTCTTCCAACTACTATCCCAGCTGGCGGTGCTACTATTGTGGTTCACTTAGCTCACAACCAAATTCCAGTAGGTCCAGATACACCTGATAAGCACGGCGTTGATCCAGATCAAGTTAAGAAGGCATACACTTCAACACTTCACTACCAAGATAGCGAAGGCAAGACTTTAAGTCCTGATCAACAACAAACTTCAACTTGGACTCGTACAGTTACTGTTGATACTGTAACTAACCAAATTGTAAATGGTGGTAAATACGACACTAACTGGACTTTACAAGATGCAAATGATAAATATAGCAACTTTACTGTTCCAGTAGTTGAGGGTTACGTTGCTAGAAAGACTACAAACAACGGTGCAACTGTAACTACTGTTGTTGCAGGTCAAACTAAGGTACAACAAAACTTAGAAGATACTGTTGTTTACGATAAAGTTGGTAAGCTTGTACCAGTAGGTCCAGATGGTAAGACTCCAATTCCAGATGCACCAACTCCAAGTTATCCAAATGATCCAACAGATCCAACTAAGGTAATTCCAAACGAACCAGTTCCAGACGTTCCTGGTTACACTCCTGTTGATCCAACTCCTATAACACCAGAAGATCCAACTAAGGATACTCCAGTTCCTTATACTAAGGATCCAGTAAAGGCTGGTTTGACTGTTCAATATATTGATCAAGATAATAACAATAGCGTAATTAAGTCTGATGCAGTAGATGGTAATATTGGCGACAAGATCGACTACAGTACTGCAAGCTCAATTACTGACTTTGAAAACAAAGGCTACATTCTTGTAACTGACGGCTTTACTGGTCAAGCAGGAGATGAATTTACTACTGAAAACAATGGTCAAGTTTACAAAGTTGTCTTCAAACACGGAACTCGTCCAGTAACTCCAGAAAACCCAGCAGATCCAAACGAGCCAGTAGATCCAGATCATCCAGATACACCAACTCCAAGTAATCCAAACTTGAGTAAAGAAGATCTTCAAAAGACGATTACTCGTACAATTGAATATAAGTATGCAGATGGTACACAAGCACATGAACCAGTTAAGCAAGAATTAACATTTACTGGTAAAGGTACTATTGACTTAGTAACTGGTAACTTGGTAACTGTTGATGAAGATGGTAACATTACTAGCCAAAACGGCAAGATCACTTGGAACCATGAGAGTCAAGAATTTGAAGCAGTTCCAGCAATTGATCACGATGGTTACTACATTTCAAGCATTAACCAAAGTAATTCAACAGCTAGTGTTGATGGTCAAACAGGTGCTGTAGGTACTGAAACAGTAACTCCAAATAGTCAAAATGGTAATATTGTAATTACTTTGACTAGGAACCCAGATGTTCCAGTAGCTGCCCAAGGATCAATTAACTATATCGACGATACTACTGGTCAAACTATTGAAAGTGCAAACTTCTCAGGTAATGTTGGTCAAAAGATTAATTACACTACTGCTGGTAGCATCAAGAACTGGGAAGCTAAGGGATACAATTTAGTATCTAATAACTTCAAGGATGGCGAAGAAGTATTTACTGATGGTAAGAATGCGTTTGAAGTACACTTAGTACACGCTACTACTCCAGTAACACCAGAAAATCCAGGAAAACCAGGTGAACCAGTAAATCCAACTAATCCAGATGATCCACACAAGTATCCAGATAACTATGTACCACAAGAGTTAGCTAAGACTGTAACGCGTGATGTAACTTATGTTTACGCAGATGGTAGCCAAGCAGAAGCTCCAGTACATCAAGAAGTTAAGTTTACAGGTAATGGTTACCTTGACTTAGTAACTGGGGAATATGTAACTGTTGATAATAACGGCAAGATCACTGGTAAAGGTCAAATTAACTGGACCCCAGAAAGTGCAAACTTTGATGCAACTAAGTCAATTGATACTTCTAAGTACCAAATTGTTGGTATTAAAGAAAACAATACTACTGCAAATGTAGATCAGACTACTGGTGTTGTTGCGGGTGAAACTGTAACTCAAAACAGTAACAATAGTTCAGTTGTAATTACTTTAGCTAATAAGCCTGCTCCAGTAGTTGAAAAGGGTTCAATTACTGTAAAAGTTCATGATTTAACTGATAATGTTGACTTACCTCAATACGGTAAGGAAAGCGGTGAACAAGAAGTTGGTACTAGCTTTACTTATGATAAGAATGCTGTAATTACTGAACTTATTAACAAGGGCTACAAATTAGTTGATGGTGGTGAAAATGTTCCATCTGAAGTAGCTAAAGGTGCCAAGACAATTACAATTCTTGTAGAGCACGATACTGTTCCAGTAACACCAGAAAATCCAGGAAAACCAGGTGAACCAATCAATCCTAACGATCCAGACGGTCCAAAATGGCCAGAAGGCACTGATGAGAATAGTGTGAAGAGAACAGGAACTCAAACTATTCATTACGAAGGTGCAGGTGACAAGACACCTAGTGACGATGTACAAACATTCGACTTCACTAAGAAGATGCTGGTTGACAAGGTAACTGGTAAGATCATTGACTCAGGTGAATGGAATGTAACTAGCCACACATTTGGTTATAAGGATACTCCAGTAATCGATGGTTACCACGCAGATAAGCGTAATGCTGGTGGTTCTGTAGTAACACCAAATGACTTGAACAAGAAGGTAGTAGTAACTTACAAGCCAAACGGCAAGATCATTCCAACTGATCCAAGTGGCAACCCAATTCCGAACGTACCTACTCCAACTTACCCAACCGATCCAACAGACCCAACTAAGGTAGTACCAGACGAACCAGTACCTGATATTCCAGGTATGACGCCAAGTACACCAACAGTAACGCCAGAGGATCCAGGTAAGGATACTCCAGTACCATATAACCCAGTAGTTCCAGCTAAGAATCAAGTTGCGCAAGTTATCTATCGTGATGTACAAGATGGAGCTAATAAGCAATTAGCAACTTCAGGTGACTTGACTGGTAAGAGCGGTTCAGAAATCAGCTACTCAACTGCTGATCAAATTAAGAAATTAATTAACCAAGGTTATGTTCTTAAGAATGATGGCTTCCCAGCAGGTGCTGTATTTGATAATGACGATAGTAAGAATCAAGTATTCTACGTAGACTTCATTCATGGTCAAGCTCCAGTTAATCCAGATAATCCACATGAAGGTATTGATCCAAGTCAATACGAAAAGACTGTTACGGAAAAAGTTCATTATGTAGGTGCGGGCGATAAAACTCCAGCTGATAATGTTCAAAACTCTAAGTGGACTAGAACTTTAACTATTGACACAGTAACTGGTAAAGTTGTTGAAAATGGTCAATACACTACTGATTGGTCAATCGCTAAGGGTGAAAAGACTGTTTACGATCAAGTAAGTACTCCAGTAATTGATGGTTATCACGCAGATAAGAGAGAAGTTCCTGCTACTGCTGTGACTCAAGATGATATTGAAGTAACAGTAACTTATAAACCAAACGGCAAGATCATTCCAACTGATCCAAGTAGCAACCCAATTCCAAACGTACCAAACCCAACTTACCCAACTGATCCAACCGATCCAACTAAGGTAGTGCCAGACGAACCAGTACCTAATATTCCAGGTATGACGCCAAGTACACCAACAGTAACGCCAGAAGATCCAGGTAAGGATACTCCAGTACCATATAACCCAGTAGTTCCAGCTAAGGATCAAGCAGCAGTTGTTAACTATGTGGATGCAGATAATAACAATACAATCATCACTAGTTCTGGCAACTTAACTGGTAAAGCTGGTTCAAGAATTGATTACAGTACTAAGACAACCATTGCAGATCTTGAAAATAAGGGTTACGTACTCGTAAATGATGGCTTCCCAGCAGATGCTACATTTGATAATGATGACAGCACGACTCAAGTCTTCACTGTTGTATTGAAGCACGGTACGGTGCCAGTAACTCCTGAAAACCCAGGTAAGCCAGGTGAACCAATCAATTCTAATGATCCAGACGGTCCTAAGTGGCCAGAAGGCACTGATGAGAATAGTGTAAAGAGAACAGGAACTCAGACTATTCACTATGTTGGTGCAGGCGACAAGACACCTAGTGACGATGTACAAACATTTGACTTCACTAGAAAGATGGTAGTTGATAAGGTAACTGGAAAAGTCGTTGATGGTGGTTCATGGAACGTAACTAGCCACACATTTGGCTACAAGAATACTCCAGTAATTGATGGTTACCACGCAGATAAGCGTAACGCTGGTGGTTCTGTAGTAACGCCAGATGACTTGAATAAGACTGTAACAGTAACTTACAAACAAAATGGTAAGATCGTTCCAGTTGATCCAAGTGGCAACCCAATTCCAAACGTACCAAACCCAACTTACCCAACAGATCCAACAGACCCAACTAAGGTAGTACCGGATCAACCAGTTCCAGAAGTACCAGGTATGACGCCAAGTACACCAACAGTAACGCCAGAAGATCCAGGTAAGGATACTCCAGTACCATATAATCCAGTTAAGAATCCTGATAAAGTAACAACAGTTGAAGGTAAACAAATTGTTCACTTTGTAGATGGTGACAACGGTAACACTCCACTTAGAGATCCAAATACTCAAACTCATGAGTTTAAGATCACCAATGGTGTACCGGATGAATCAAGCCACACATTTACTTTGGTTGATGTTCCAGTCATTCCAGGATATGTTGCTGAAGTTAAGTCCGCTGGTGGAAAGACAGTAACCCCAGATACTCCTCTTGCAGAAGTAACTGTTGTCTACCATAAGGTTGGTAAGATCGTGCCAGTTGATCCAAATGGCAACCCAATTCCAAATGTACCAACCCCAAGCTACACTAACGATCCAACCGATCCAACTAAGGTAGTACCAAATGAACCAGTACCAGCTATTACTGGTAAAACTCCAGATAAGACTTCAGTGACTCCAGTTGATCCAACTAAGGACACTCCAGTGGTTTACAAGAATAATGAAGTTCCAGCAACTCCAAATTCACAAAAAGCTGTAGTTAACTTTATCGATGTTAATACTGGTAAGCTTATCAAGACTTCTGGTATTCTAAGTGGTCGTCCAGGTGAAGACATCAATAAGTTGTACTCATCTGCTGAAGTAATTAAGCAGTTAGAAGAGGCTGGTTACGAAGTTGTTTACAATGCATTTGATGGCGATGGCGTAACTAAGTACTTTGACGATGATGACAATACAACACAACAATTTACTGTTGCTTTGAAACTAAAAGAAAAAGCTAAGACGCCATATCCAGTTGTTCCTGCTCCAGAAACCCCAGCTAAAGAGCCAGAAGCTCCAGCAGAAAAGGTATCTAGACCTGAACAACCAGTTAAGCAAAATGTTAGTGTTCCAACTCCACAAAAGCCTGTAGAGAAGAAGACTAATAATAAGAAAGAAGTTCTACCTCAAACTGGTGCAGATAATAATGAAGCAGCCTCAATTTTAGGAGCTGTTGCAACAGCAATCGGTATGACTAGCTTAATTGGAGCAAAGAGACGCAAGAAAGATGATAAATAATTTTTAAAATTAAATATCTTTTTCAAATTAGCTAATAAAAAGGGCGTTGAGACTTGATTCTCAGCGCTCTTTTTTAATACATTATATTTGTAAATAAATGCGTATATAAGTTAGGAAAAGACATACAATGATAGAGAATAATTCGCTTTAAGAGGGGGCAGCTAGTGTATGGATAATTTAAGTGAAAAAGCCGCATCCGTGGTTATCAAGTATACTGATTTAGATAATAACTTAGCCGAGCTTTCAAATTCTGGAAGTTTGACCGGGAATATCGGCGAAGTAATTAATTATAGTACGGCAGATGAAATAAAAAAATTAGCAAAACAAGGATATGTATTAGTTAATAATCCTTTTGATAATAAAGGGAAAGCGCCAGTATTTAGTGGAGACCAAGACAGTTACATGGTTACTTTTAAGCATGGTAGAGAACGCGTCACTGCTGATAATCTAAAATATGGCTGCAAACTTGAAGATTTGCAAGTAAAGGGAACACAAACTGTTCATTATGTTGGTGCAGGAAGTCGAACTCCGCGAAATGAAGTATCAACAATTACTTTTAATCAAATCCTGGTTTATGATCAAGTAACTGGGAAAAAAATTGGTAGTAAAGGCTGGGAAAAAGTTGAACAGTCTTTCCCCGTAGTTGCTGCCCCGAGCATTTTAGGCTATATTCCTGATCAAGTATTAGTCGGAGGTAAGGCAGTTACTGCTGATGCTCCTAACCGGGAATATACTATTACTTATAAAGTTAATGAACATATTTCTAATAAAGAACAAAAGGCTGAAGTTAAGTATCTTGACATTGATAGTAATAATGAAGAGATTGTGGAATCTGAACTTTTAACGGGAAAACCAAATACTAAAATTAACTATAGTACTATCGATCAGCTTAAAAAGTTAGGTGAAAAGGGATATGAAGTTGTAAGTAATGGCTTTGACGCTAACGGCGATGTCCAATTCTTCGATACTAGTGATGAATATGTCCAAACTTTTATCGTTACCTTAAAACATAAGCAAGTCTTGGTAAATGCAGAAAATCCACTGGATGGGATTGATGAAGCAGAATATCATAAGACAAGCAAACGCGTTGTTTCTTATGCTGGTGCTGAGGATGAAACGCCAGAAGAAGTAGTTCAGTTGGTAAATTGGAATCGAAATCTTACTGTGGATGCAGCTACAAAAAGAGTTATCGCAGACGGAAAATATACTACTGATTGGAAGCCAGAGCGAGAATCATATTCAGCAATTTCTGTGCCGGTAGTTAGTGGATATCATACTCGTATTAAAGAAGTGCCCGAAGAAAAGGCAAGACTGGCTAATATAACTGAAAAGATTAGGTATGTAAAAAATGGCTACGTGATTCCAGTTGATGAAAATGGACAAAAAATCGATAGTTTACCTAAATTACGTTTTGCGTCAGATAAAGATGACCCAACTTTAGTATCCTTGCCAGAGAATAGTTTAAAGGATGAAAAGTATGAGCCGGAAAAGGTTGATCTTACTGAAATTGATCCAGCAAAAGATTTTGAAGCTAAATATCTTTTGAAACATAAATATGTGACTATTAACAAAGATAACTCTCATTTTGACATTAACCCTGGTTCATATCGTCGTACTGTTACAGCAATAGTTCGCTATGAAGGAGCGGGAGATAAAAATCCTAAGGATTCTATTCAAACTGTTCAGTGGAATAGAAGCATCACTTATGATGAAGTAACAAAAGAAATTCTGGAAGACGGAAAATATACTACTGATTGGAAGCCAGATAAAGAATACTTCGAAGCTGTAGATACACCAGTAATTTCTGGATTTACTGCTGATATCGGAGTTGTTGCTAAGCATGATGTAACGCAAAGCGATCTTTTTGCGACGGTTAAGTACCAAAAGAATGGTGCAATTATTCCTGTTGATGAAGGTGGAAAAGAAATTGCTAAAGCTAAACCAATTCCATTTCTTACTGATTTAACAGATCCAACTAGAGTTTTAGCAACTGAAGAAATTCCTGAAATCAAGGGCTACCGCCGAACTGAAGAATCAGTTTTAATTAAAGATCCCTTAAAAGACATTAAAGTTACATACATTTTAAAGCCAAACTATGTCTTAGTGGATAGTGAACACCCGTATCGAACAGTTAAGCCGCACAACTATAGTATTCCTGTTAAAGAGACTATTCATTATGTAGGTGCTGACGAAAAAACTCCAGCTGATCGAATTCAGGGTGCACGCTGGCGTAGGTCTTTGACAGTAAATGATAATAACGGAAAAGTGATTGAAGACGGCAAATACACTACTGATTGGAGCGTTGATAAAAAAGAATATAGCGCAGCTGTAACGCCAGTCGTTGATGGCTATCATGCAGATCAGTATCAAGTTAAAGCCCATGGGGTTAATAAGGAAGATATTGATGTAGAGGTAAAATACCAGAGAAACGGTCAAATTGTACCAGTAAACTCTAAAGGTGAAAAAATTGAACATGCAGATTGTCCAGTTTATATCACTGATCCAACAGATGCGACAAAGGTTCTGATGGAGCAGCCTGTGCCACGGCTATTGAACTATATGGCGCAAGACTCTTCGATTGTTGTCAAAGATCCAAGTCGTGATACTAAAGTTACTTATTATACTTTTGCTGAAATTAAAGAACTAAGTTCAGCTAAAAACTTGAAAACTGAGATCCAATCAATTGATGGAAAAACTGCAACTTCGAATGTTGTATCTCTTCCAGTTAATGGCAAGAGGAGAAAAGCGGTTGTTACATTCGTTGATTTGAGTAACAATGCAACTCAAATTGCATCTTCTGGTGTTTTAAGCGGAAATGTTGGTGATAAAATTACTGACTTGTATAACACGAGTAAGCAAGTTGAAGAGCTTAAAAAGAAAGGTTATGAAGTTGTCTACAATGGTTTTGATCCAAAAGGTGCAAGTAAGTACTTTGAAGAAGATCAAAGAAAGGTTGCTACCTTTACAGTTGCTGTCAAAAAAGTAAAGCAGTTAAAACCTAAGGAAGAAAAGCAGGCTGAAAAAACTTCTAAAAAAGTAAAAGAAAAATCAAAAGCAGCTAATTCTGATGAAAAAAAGAAGAAAAATCATAAAGTTTTGAAGTATATATTTCCGTGGATGAAATAAAAGATAGAAAACTAGATTTGTTTAGTCAAATCTAGTTTTTTATTGTAAAAATTTTAGACCAATTTTTTATGAAGAAGTGTATAATTAATTTCCGAAAAAACTTTTTCGGAGGAAATATTGTGTCTGACAAAAGCGAATCGCTGACTAAATTAGAAGAGGATGAAAAGTATAACCGACTAACAGCATTGAAGTTATTTGCGATGACTTCATCAATGGTTATTTCAGTTAATGAACTAGCTCCTTTTGGAAAAACTGGACCAACTGCAGTTTTTTATTTACTATTAGCTGGGCTAATATGGTTTGTACCAATTACGCAGATGGCAGGAGAAATGGCTTCTATTGACGGCTGGGATAAGGGTGGAATTTTCACCTGGGTAAAAGGATCGCTGGGAGACCGCGCTGGTTGGACAGCAATGTTTTATCAGTGGATTCACATTACAGTTGGGATGAACACGATGATGTACGTTATTATTGGTGCATTGTCGATTACCTTTAATACCCCCTGGTTTAATACGACACCAAGTATTAGATTTTTGTTGATGATGGTAATTATCTGGTCAATTACCATCGTTGAAATGGTTGGAGTTAAAAAGATTGGTCATATTGCAGAATGGTTATTTGCCTTAGGAATTGCGTTACCAGTTATTTTACTGATCGTTACGTTCTTTATTTATTTAAGTCAAGGGCGTCCCTTATATATGCATTTAAACTGGGATAATATTATTCCGCATCATTTAACTGGGACTACTTTAGTAGCTTTTGTGCCATTTGTGCTTGCCTTTTGTGGTGGGGAAGCATCTGCACCGCACGCTAAATATTTAGAAAACCCTAAGAAGTATTCTACTGTGATGCTTGCTTTAGCAATTACGGCTATTTCTTTTGATTTATTAGGTAGTACAGCAATTGGAATGTCAGTTCCTAAAGATCAAATCCAAAATTCAACTGGTTTTGTCTATACTTTCGGAAAAATTTTAGACTCAATTGGTTTACCTGGTGACTTGATTAAGAAATTTATCGGTGTATTATTAGCAGCTGGTATTATTGGGGAATTAGGTAATTGGCTTGCTGGTCCTAGTCAGGGAATGTTTGAAGCAGCTAAAGAAGGTTACATGCCTAAGTTTTTTGCAAAATCTACTAATCGTGATGTTCCAATGCGATTAATTGTTTTACAGACTTTGATTGTAACGGCATCAGCTGTTTTAATTACTTTTACTAGTGGAAAAAACTCGGATTTTGCCTTTAATGTTTCTTTAGCAGCGACTACTGCGCAATACTTAATGGTTTATATTTTGATGTTAATTTCTTATATTATTTTGAAAATAAGGCATCGAAATTTAAAACGTAGCTATTATATGACTAAAAACAATGCGTTAGGCATTACGATTGCAATTATTGCCCTGGTAATAACTGTAGTTGCTTTCTTTATTTCATTTATTCCTGCTCAAGGCACGCCAGCATACTTAAGAGAAGTTTATATTTGGACGATGATTGGACTTTGCGCAATTGTTACAATTCTACCATTGGTGATTTATCATTATCATCATCGCTTTTAAGTAGAATAAATGAAAGTTTAAAAAACATTAATAAAGTAAACTTTTTGCTTGTAAAAAGTTATTAATAAGATTACATTTAAGATGTATTCAAGTAAGAAGTGTAAAGCAAAAGAGCTATGGTAAATTTGAGGTATCCATAGCTCTTTTGTTTTATTAAAATAATGACTTAAGGAATAAAAGAAAATGAATAATCCTGAAGAAATACAGCATTTTATTGACGTTTTAATTAAAGAAGATAGCTTTGTCAAAGCTGCTAAAAAATTATATATTTCGCAACCATATTTAACTCAATTAATAAAAAGAATTGAAAGCCATTTGGGTACTCCGATTATTAATCGAGATAAAAAGCCATATTCATTAACGCAAGCAGGGTTACTTTATTATCAATATTTAGAAAATGTCTCCTATGATAAACAGCAATTGAATAAAAAAATTGCTAAATATACACATCCTAATAAAGAAATTATCAAAATTGGTATTTTAGAAAGCTTAGGAACGTATTTACTACCAGAAATATTGCCAGATTTTTTGAAACAAAATCCGCAAGTAGAGATTCAGCTTTTTGAAAATTTTCCTAGGGAAAATGAAAAAAATTTGCTGAGTGGAAATATTGACTGCTACATTGGACAAACTCCTGAAGCAATTGATTCAAGCTTAGATATTGTTAGTAATGGCGGAGAAAAGTATTATATTGTAATTTCACCAGCTTCTCCTTATTATCAAGCTGGAAAGTTTATTCTTGATCCAAATGAATTAGATCTAAAAGAGTTACTACAAGAGCCATTCGTTTTAAGTGTTCCAGGTTCCGCAATTCGCCATCAAGTAAATGGTGTGTTTCAAAGATTTCACTTGGAGCCCAAGGTGGTTTTAGAATCTAAAAGTATTATTACGGCTACTAGTTTAGCAATTCATGGAATGGGGCTAACAATTTCTACGGCTAGTATCATTAAACGAATTGGTGAGACGCCGATTAATTTGTTCCCTATTAGCCATGATCTGATTAATGTCGTTTTCTTTATTGCATCTAGGCGGGGAAAAAACAAATCAAAAGCCCTAAAAAATCTAATTAGAGAATTTAAAACTAAAAACTTACAAGCAATGATTAGATAAGATTCTTTTTTAGATAAATTAGCTATAACAAATTTGTTATTAGCAAGTTACAAAAAAGATATTTAAGCAGTGAGTTTTAATCACCTATAATTTAGGTGTGAAAAAGGTTTAAGAAGGGGCAATAGAATTATGAAATCAGGAAAGTATGAAGTTAGAGCTAAGGGCCATGGCGCAAGTTTCATGCCTATGGAAGTAACCCTCTCTGAAGATGAAATTGAAGATATTAAGGTAGATGCTAAGGGCGAAACTAAGGGTGTGGCAGATGAAGTCTTTAGACGCTTGCCAGAAGAAATTGTTAAAAATCAAACTTTAAATGTTGATACCGTTAGTGGTGCCACTATTTCTAGTCATGGTGTGATTGATGGAGTAGCCAGTGCAATTAGTAAAGCTGGTGGAGACCCTGATGAGTGGAAAAAACGTGCCAAGCCTGCAGAACAAAGAGAAAAAGACGAAACATATACTACTGACGTTGTAATTGTTGGTGCTGGTGGTGCAGGTCTAGCTGCAGCAGCAAGAAGCATTCAACATAATAAAAAGGTTATTGTGCTTGAAAAATTCCCACAAATTGGTGGTAATACCAGTCGTGCTGGTGGCCCAATGAATGCGGCTGAACCTGATTGGCAAAAACAATTTAAAGCTTTAGCTGGTGAAAAGGAAACTCTTGAAGAACTGGCAGCAACTCCAATTGAAAAAATTGATCCAGAATATCGAACAGATTTTAAGGAGTTACAAAAACAAATTAAAGAATATGTTGCTTCTGGAGCTAATTACTTATTCGACTCAAAATTACTTCATGAAATTCAAACTTATTTAGGTGGTAAACGTACAGATTTAAAGGGTAATGAAATTCATGGTAATTATACCTTAGTTAAAGAATTAGTTGATAATGCTTTAGATTCAGTTCACTGGTTGGCAGATTTAGGAGTAGTTTTTGATCGCAGCCAAGTAACAATGCCAGTTGGTGCCTTGTGGAGAAGAGGACACAAGCCGGTTGAGCCAATGGGCTATGCCTTTATTCATGTTTTAGGTGATTGGGTAAAAGAACATGGTGGCACAATTTTAACTGATACTCGTGCTAAGCATTTAATTATTGAAAACGGAAAAGTTTGTGGTGTAATTGCCAAAAAGCCTGATGGCAGTAAAATTACTATTCACGCCAAAGCAGTAATTTTAACTGCTGGAGGATTTGGCGCAAATACGCCAATGGTTCAAAAATATAATACTTATTGGAAACATATTGATGATAATATTGCGACTACTAATTCTCCAGCTATTACTGGTGACGGGATTGGTCTTGGTAAAGAAGCAGGTGCAGATTTAGTTGGAATGGGCTTTATTCAAATGATGCCTGTTTCTGATCCTAAGACTGGTGAACTATTTACTGGTCTTCAAACTCCTCCGGAAAACTATATTATGGTCAATCAAAAGGGAAAGCGTTTCGTAAATGAGTTTGCGGAACGTGACGTTTTAACTAAGGCAGCGATTGATAATGGTGGTTTATTCTACTTAATCGCTGATGACAAGATCAAAGATACTGCTTATAACACAACGCAAGAATCAATTGATGCTCAAGTTAAAGCAGGTACCTTATTTAGAGCAGATAGCTTAGAAGAGTTAGCTGAACAAATCGGTATGGATCCTGATACTTTAGTCGATACAATCAAGAAATATAATTCATATGTCGATGCAGGAAAAGATCCTGATTTTGAAAAGTCTGCCTTTAACTTAAAATGCGAGGTGGCACCATTTTATGCTACGCCAAGAAAGCCTGCTATTCATCATACAATGGGTGGTTTAAAGATTGATACTGGTGCACATGTTTTAGATAAAGATGGTAAACAAATTTCTGGTTTATATGCGGCTGGGGAAGTAGCTGGCGGAATACATGCTGGCAACCGTCTAGGAGGGAATTCTCTTGCTGATATCTTTACTTTTGGTAGAATTGCCGCAAACAGTGCTATTGATGAATTAGAAAAATAGTATAGATAGATTAAAACGTTGTAAACACTAGTGTTTGCAATGTTTTTTTGCTAAAATACTAAAAATACCTAATTTTTTGGAGGACTTGAATTGAGAGAAGCGCAGGAAAAAAAGTTAACTACAAAGCGATACTTAATTGTAGCATCGATGATTTTTGCACTGTTTTTTGGTGCAGGAAACTTAATTTTCCCACTTCATTTAGGCCAGCTTGCTGGTAAAAACTGGGGACCAGCAGCAATTGGTTTTTCAATTACAGGAGTAGTCTTACCCTTACTTTCACTTCTTGCAGTTGCAATTACTCGCAGTAATGGTGTTTATCAAATTGGATTACCAGTAGGAAAGGTCTTTGCTCTTTCTTTTATGACTTTGATGCAGCTAGCAATTGGTCCTTTATTTGCAGCACCAAGAAATGCCACTGTATCTTATACTGTGGGGATTGCACCTCTTTTGCCTAAGCAATTTCATGGAATCGGTTTGATTGTCTTTACAATTATCTTTTTTGCCATAGTTTATGTGATTGCCTATAACGAGAGTGATATTCTTTCTTCTTTAGGTAAAATTCTGAATCCGATCTTTTTAATTTTACTTTTTGTTGTTTTTGTAATTGCGTTTGCTCGCCCACTTGGTAATCCTGAGATGGCTGCACCTACTAAAGAATATATGAACGGCGCGATAGTTAAGGGCTTTTTAGAGGGCTATAATACTATGGATGCTTTGGCAGGTTTAGCCTTTGGGGTAACTGTAGTAACAGCAATTAAAGAGCTAGTTAATAATGACGAAAAGAAAACTGCTAAAATGACTGCTAAGTCGGGGTTAATTGCAGTTATTGCAATTGGTGTAATCTATACTTTATTAATTGTTATTGGTGCGATGTCATTAGGGCATTTTAAAATAGCGAGTGACGGCGGTATTTTATTTTCAGAGCTCGTTAAGTATTATGCTGGTATTTTTGGACAGGCTTTGTTAGCTGTTTTAATCTTTTTAGCCTGTTTAACTACCGCAGTTGGAGTCTTAGCAGCTTTTGCCTTAGATTTCAGTGCCCACTATTCAAAGATTAGCTATAAAGGTTGGCTAACAATCGGTTGTTTAGGTTCTTTAGCTACAGCAAATTTAGGTTTAGAAAAGATCATTCACTGGTCACTTCCTGTTTTAATGTTTTTGTATCCCTTGGCTATTGTGTTAATTATTTTATCTGTATGTTCACCACTATTTAAAGGTGACATGGTAGTATACAAAATTACGATGCTTTTAACTCTAGTTCCAGCGATTTTCGATCTAATTACCAACTTGCCTGCACCAATTTCTGGAACGCAGTTTTATAAAGTAGTAAGTCAGATTCGCTTGCAATATCTACCTTTAGCTAATATTGGCTTATCTTGGGTTGTACCAACAATTTTAGGATTAGTTATCAGTGTCTTGATTCATTTTGGGCGTCGTAAAGCTAATAAAATATAGTAGTTCGGCTATGGTTCATTTGAATCATGGCTTTTTTGTTGGGATAATGAAATTAGGTGATAAAAAATGAGTTTAACCAATAAAGTGCCCGAAAAAGATGTGCATGATTTATTTACTCGGGTAGCGCCGCATTATGATCAGATGAATAATTTAATTAGCTTAGGTACACAAAAAAGCTGGCGCAAGAGATTTTTAAAAGAATTAAAAGTAGCACCGGGTGATTTTGCCCTAGATTTATGTTGCGGTACAGGCGATATTACGATTGCTTTGGCAAAACAAGTTGGTCCGTCAGGAAATGTAATTGGTCTTGATTTTAACCAAGAAATGCTTGATTTAGCTGAGCAGAAAATACGTCAGCAAAATTTACAAAAAGAAATTCAGTTAAAGCAAGGGGATGCAATGCATTTGCCTTACCCAGATCAGAGTTTTGATATTGTAACGATTGGTTTTGGCTTACGGAACGTTCCTGACGCAAATCAGGTCTTGAAAGAAATTTATCGAGTATTAAAGCCAACTGGTAAAGTTGGAGTATTAGAAACATCGCAGCCAACTAATCCGCTTATTAAGCTAGGGTGGAAGAGCTATTTTAGGCTGTTTCCTAGCTTTGCGAAATTACTAGGAGCCAATGTATCTGATTATCAATATTTGTCTCATACAACCGCTGAATTTGTTTCTGCGCAGCATTTAAAAGAAATGCTTGTAAAAAATGGATTTAAAAATGTGCAGGTAAATAAATTAAATCTAGGTGCGGGTGCAATTCATGTCGGAATTAAGAAGTAAATGAGCTAAAATATAAAATAAAAACTAAAAAAAGGAGAATTTTATGAAAACTGGTACTAAAATTATTACTTTAGACAACGGTTATCACTTGTGGACTAATACTCAAGGTGAAGGCGATATTCACTTATTAGCGCTTCATGGCGGACCTGGTGGTAATCACGAGTATTGGGAAGATGCTGCAGAGCAACTGAAGAAACAAGGATTAAATGTACAAGTTACAATGTATGATCAGTTAGGTTCATTATATTCAGATCAACCAGATTATTCTGATCCAGAAATCGCTAAAAAATATTTAACTTATGAATATTTCTTAGATGAAGTTGATGAAGTTCGTGAAAAACTTGGTCTAGATAATTTTTACTTAATTGGCCAAAGCTGGGGCGGTCTTTTAGTTCAAGAATACGCTGTTAAATATGGTAAGCACTTAAAGGGTGCAATTATTTCGTCAATGGTTGATGAAATTGATGAATATGTTGACTCAGTTAACAGAAGAAGACAAGAGGTTCTTCCACAAACTGAAATTGACTTTATGCACGAATGTGAAAAGAATAATGATTACGATAATCAACGCTATCAAGATGATGTGCAAATTTTAAATATTAATTTTGTGGATAGAAAGCAACCATCAAAGCTTTACCATTTAAAAAACTTAGGTGGCAGTGCAGTTTATAATGTCTTCCAAGGTGATAATGAATTTGTTATTACTGGTAAGCTTAAAGACTGGCATTTTAGAGATCAACTTAAGAATATTAAGGTACCAACATTAATTACTTTTGGTGAAAATGAAACAATGCCAATTTCTACTGCTAAAATTATGCAAAAAGAAATTCCAAATTCCCGTCTTGTTACTACTCCTAATGGTGGACACCATCATATGGTTGATAATCCTGACGTTTATTATAAGCACTTAGCTGACTTCATTCGTGAAGTTGAAAATGGCAATTTTAAGGGTGAATAAAGATAAAAAGTCCATGCGATAGTTTCTATATTGAAGCTCTAGCATGGACTTTTTAAGCATATAAATCGCTTTCATGACATATATTCTATATAATTAATAGCAAATATAGTTTTATTATTTTAAGGAGAAAAGCCATGAAGAGAAAAATAAGTAAACTACTTGCAGCGACGGCTTTAATGGGGGCACTAGGAATTTCAGTAGTGGCTTGCGGCAATAATGATTCAACCAGTAAAACTAAACAGTCAAGTGTAAAGAAGACTGCTAAAGATAAGGCAAGTAATACAAAAAATGCAACAAGAAAAAGTCAGATTAAACTTAGTCAAACTGAAGCAATAAATAAGTTTGATAAAAAGTATTCTGATAAAAAATTAAAAGAAATAGATCTAAAATTAGATGGTAATAAATATCTTTATGAAATTACAGGATTTGATAAGGATAAAGAATATGAGATGACCATCAATGCCACAAGTGGAAAAGAAGTCAAATCTAGTTCCGAAAAATTAGACTTAGATGAACGTTTGCAAAAGGGACTTGATTTAGATAAAGTGATATCTCGTGATCAAGCAAGTGAAATAGCAGAAAAAGAAGTTAAAAATAGTACTGCTAAAGAATGGACTCTAAAAATGGATCAAGATAAAGCCATTTGGGATGTAACTGTTGAATCAGGTTCAAGCAAACATGAAGTAGAAATTGATGCTATTTCTAAGAAAGTTATTAAATCAGAAAAAGATGATTAAACAAAAAAATTCAGAGTTTTTAAGCTCTGAATTTTTTTATTAGTATTTTTATAGAAATTAATTTAATAGGTGATTAGCTTGTCAGCGTTCATCGTTTCATCGTCTAACTTATAAGTCTTTAATTCAAAATCATTTTCAAAGTTGCAGTAATAAGTCTTAGTAGCAGCAGAGTAGCAAGCGGTGTAGACAGTGTATTCATCGCTACCCAGTTTGTTAACTACGCTACCCTTAATCATCGCAACAGACTTTAAGATGTTAAAGAACTTAGCCACGTTAGCTTTTTCACCCTTAACAGTTGGGTAATTAACATTTAAGTAAGCTGCTTTAACAAAGCGATCTGCTGGAATGCTATCACCTGGTAAACCTAAGCTGCCAGTGCCAACGCCCCATGGAGCAACTTTTTGACCGTTCCAGCTTTGAGCTGTAGCATCATGTGGATCTAAACCAGTATAGTTGCCAAGGTTAGTAAGATGCCAGTTAAAGTCTGGACTGTTAGTTAAAACGCCAAGCTTATCATCAAAGACTTTCATTCCGTATTGCTTTGAAACTTCAACAATGATAGCTTCATCCTTGTCACTAATAATCCAGTGAAGAGGAGCAACTGCAAATGATGAATTAATAGCTTCATTAACTAAGTTAACGTTCTTTAAAGCTTCTTTCACATCGCTAACTTTAGTGAAGTTTTGAGTAACCCAGAGCATAATTTCGTAAGAAGCTAAATTGATTTTTCCATCAATTGGTCCATCGCTAAATTTGGCAAAATGTGGGAAGTTTAGACCAGCAATTCCTAAACCATCTTCATTGAAACAGTCAAAGTAAGAAGGATAGCCATCAACTACAATTCCCATACCGATAACGGCTTTTTTAGTAGTCGTATTATCTAAAAACTTATATGGAAGAGGATAGTTGCGTGGTGTGATAATTACACCTTCACCATAATCTTGTCCAACATCTAAGTTACGTCCAAAGTAGAGATTTCCTTGATCATCTGTAAATCTTAAACCAGTACACATTTTAAAATCCTCCTTAACTATTTAGCAGTAGTTTTAGCTTCTTGCTGAATGATGTATTTCTTTTGACTTCTCTTAATTTGAATAACGGCAAATACTAAGATGATGAAACCAATTGCTACAAAGGCAATCATGAAGTACCAAGCAACTGTAAAGCTGGCTTTTCCTTTAATAATTCCGAATAATGGAGCACCAATAGCATATCCAATTGCATAAGCTAAACCCACATATCCTAGCATTACACCTTGATCTCTTGAACCAAAGAGATCCTTGGCCATAAATGCAGGACCAGACATGTAGCTAAATACAGCTAAACCACAGAAAATAGCATAAGCAACACCTGCGATTTTACTTACGTGAGCACCATAAGGTTGAAAACTGATCAAAACCATCATTAAGATGGATAAAACATACATGCAGCCGGCATAAGTCATTGATTTGGCAGTACCAAATTTATCAAATAAGAAGCCACCGGAAACATTTCCAATTAAACAACCAACACCGTACATTGATCCAATGAGGCCAACATCTGTTAGTGAAAGCTTAGTATCAAGAAAGGCCGCATAATCTTCATTTAAGGAAGCTAGGCCTAAGCCAATAATTAGAAAACCAAGACTGAAAATCCAGAACCATTTCATTTGTAGAACTTGTTTACTAGTCCAGCCCTTAAATTCTTTCGCCTTGGCCAATTCTGCTTCTTTTTTGCTTTCAGCTAATTCAGCATCAGAAACGACGATTTCATCTTTCTTAGGAGTTCTAATAAAGCAAGCAATAACTATACCAATTACTAATAGAGCAACTGCGAAGATGAAAAATGGTGCCATTGAGGTCAAGTGACCTGTCTTAGTGTTACCAGTCATAAAGTGCTTTAAAATAGCTTGCGTTGCAGGTTGTAAGAAAATATTACCAATCGAACCACCGCAGAAAGCAATTCCTAAAGCAGCTCCACGTCCTTTTGCAGGGAACCAGTGGTTAATAACCCAAGGAACACCTTGGCCGGAATAAAAAGTTGAACCGATCATACAAATGATAGCAGCAATATAGAATCCTGGCAGTTTTGTGCTAATTCCAAAGATTACATAGGCAATAACAGAAAGCCCAATACCGATTAAATACATAAGTCTGAAATTAACTTTCTCTAATGCTTTACCAATAAATGGCGAAGCAACTGAAGCAAAAACTGCCCCAAACGTAAAGATTAATGTATACGATGCTAAGGTAAAGTGAAAAGTATTAACTAACGGGTGGATAAACAAAGGTTGAATATTTTGAGCAATCCCATAAGGAATGGCTTGGGTTAACATACAAAGGAAAACCATAAAATATTTATAGCCTTTGCTAACGACTTTATCTTTAGTAGCGACATCAGTAGACATGTAATTACCTTCTTTCTAAACTAATTACTTATCTAAAATAATATTTGGTTTGCTGACGACAATATTTTTTTGCATTTGCTTAATTTTAATAGCTGCAAAAATTAATAATATAAAACCAATTGCTACAAAGAAAATAGTGCAGCACCAAGCAGTTGTGAAACTGGTAGCGCCTTTTATGACGCCAAATAGTGGGGCGCCAATTGCAAAACCAACAGCATAGGCCAGGCTAATGTAACCTAAGTTAACACCTTGAGCTTTTGCACCAAATAAACTTTTCGACATAAATGCAGGACCAGACATATAGCTAAAGACAGATAGACCACTTGTAAAGGCCCAACCCATACCAGCGTAGAAATTAATGCGATCGCCGTAAGGATGAAGGCTAATAAAGATCATCATTAGGATAGCTATAATTAACATTATTCCTGCATATGCCATTGATTTTGCTGTACCGAACTTATCAAATAAATAACCCCCAGAAATGTTTCCGATGATGCCAGCAAGTCCAAAGACTGAGCCAATTATTCCGACCTCAGTTAAGGATAATTTAGTATCAAGAAAGGCCGCATAGTCTTCATTTAATGAGGCTAGGCCTAAACCGATAATTAAAAATCAGATACTAAAAATCCAGAACCATTTCATGTGTAGAACTTGTTTGCCACTCCAGCCTTGAAATTCATGGGCTTGCTTTTGAGCAGCTTCGTGTCGGTTTTGTTCAACTTCTTGAGCAGAAGCTAAAATTTCATCTTTCTTTGGTACCCTAATAAAAGCTGCAATAATCAATCCAACTACTAATAGAGCAACAGCAAAAATAAAGAAAGGTGTCATCGAAGTTAAGTGACCAGTCTTGGTATTACCAGTCATGAAATGCTTTAAAATTTCCTGGGTAATAGGTTGCAAGAAAATATCACCAATCGATCCACCACAAAATGCTAGACCTAAAGCAACACCGCGTCCTTTAAATGGAAACCAGTGATTGATAATCCAAGGGACACCCTGACCAGAATAAAAGGTTGAACCAACCATACAAATAATTCCAGCCAAATAAAAGCTAGGTAGCTTTGTACTAATTCCAAAAATTACATATGCTCCAGCTGAAAGACAAATACCTATCAGATATAAAATCTTAAAGTTTACTTTTTGCAAAGCCTTACCAACTAATGGTGAAACTAAAGACCCTACAACAGCCCCAAAGGTAAAAATTAATGTATAAGAAGCTAATGTAAAATGAAAAGTATTAACCAGAGGGTGAACAAATAAAGGCTGAATTAATTGGGCGATTCCATATGGAACAGCTTGAGTTAACATGCAGAGAAATACCATAAAGTATTTGTAGCCTCGACTGACCACCTTTTGTCTATCGTTTGACATCGTATCTCTCTTCTTTCTGACAAAATACTATTAGCTTGATAAGTTATATATTATTAAACACGTGAGCTTTGACTATAGCCACCTTTATTGTGGCTCACTAAATCGAGTAAATCAAAAATAACGACCTATAATGTTATTTAATAGGCATAATAAAAAGCCTATCTTTTTGAGATAGACTTTAGAAAATTATTTTTTTACATATCCTGCGATATCATCATCGTCAAAATCATAGGTTAACTTCTTACCATATGCTTTTTCATATGCTTTTTTCTTTTGTAGATAATCAATATCACGCATTCTTTTGGCATTTTGATCAACTGTTAGACGGTCAACTGGATAAATTGTTGGTAAAACGTGAAGAATGTAGCGAGTTTTGTGGAATTCGTTGCTATTTTTCTCCATTTCAGGGAGGTCCTGAATTTCTACAAAACAGGAAATAATTGGAACGTTGGCCTTAGCTGCGTAGTAGTAGGCGCCCTTTTGAAGAGGGCGAGGTTTTCGATAGTTATACCACATTTCTTGCTCCGGATAGATCAAGACCCAGCCCTTTTTATCAAAGACTTTTTGCAAATGCTTAGGAAATTCACGCCCCAAATATTGGTAGCTTTGAACAATTGGAATTGCATTAATGTTGTTCATTAGAAAACCAAAGAAACCGGGTAATTTTAAATTAGAATCTTCAATCACAACATAAAGTTTTTTGTGACATTTGTTGGCTAATTTCTTGATTGGAAGACTATCGGTTTGCTTGAAGTGATTACTGGTAATAATTGCGCCATATTTAGGTCCTTGAGCCCGCTTCTTATTTTTGATTTGCGTGTGAGCCATCAAAATTAAAGTGTCAATATTAATAATACCTTGAGCAATAATATTCTTTAGTTTATGACTAAACTTCTTTTGTTGTTTCCAATAATCGTTAACGAGTTTGATTCTTTCGCTTTTAGTCAGGATAGGATCGCCTAATTCGACTTTGGCATGCATTTTTCCCTTTTTAACGGCTGTTTTGATGTTTTCGATAACTTGCGCGCGATTTTCACCAATAATCATAATTTCACCCTTTCGCCTTTTCTTTTAATTTGAGCCCAGTTATTTGGATCAAGTGCCGTGCTCGCCTCTTTTTCAAGCATATGATCTAATTTTGCCCGATCTTCAGCTCGCTCTTGATTAGTATAGTTGTCTAACTCTGATTTTAATTCCTCATAAAAAGGTGTGCTAGAGGCATATTTCCAGAAATAATCATTATATTGGACGTCTTTAAAGTGCCAAGGTTTGAAAAATAAATTATAGTGAATTAGCCCTGGTTCAGGAATGGGGGCGGTATTTTCATTAGGCATTGCGTCCCAACGTGGATCAAGATGTAAAATTCTTCCGTCACCAATCTCATTTAGGTAGTCTTGATCAGGAGCAATACAATCAAAGTGATATTGCTCAAGTAAATGCATAAAGTGATCGATAAAGTGTTCATCCCTAAAAGCTTTAGAATTTAAGACTAACATCCCAGAATTAATATATTTCTTTGGATCGAGAGCTAGAACTTCTTTAATATATTTCACCATTTTATCTACATATTGAATCGATGAATCTGTACAAGCGGCGAATAGATTATTACCTAAGTCGTTATTATACAGTTTAGCAATGTCATCAACGACGACTGTGTCACTATCAATGTAGATTGCTTTATCATATTGTGGAAATAAGTCAGGGATAAAGAGACGATAAAAAATAGACATTGTGAAAAAGTCTGCCCGGAGATAGTTTTCTTTACGATTTTGGATCGGTTTTACCAGTTTTTCATCAATATGGAAAAATTTAACGTGCACATGGTCATTAGCAAAAGCTGCAAGTTGCTTTTGGTGTTTTTCAGACAGGTCTTGATTTAGAAAAGTAGCTGTGTAATCTTTTTGCGGATTAGCATTTTTAACCAAGGAGTTTAGCGAAACTGCCGCATACTTGGCAAAATCATCACTAATACTATAAAAAACAGGGATAGTCATTTTTAAGCCTCTTTATATTTTTACAGATGTCGTTTTCTTAACTTTCGCCCAAGTTACATCTTCATCTTTGATTTCATCAACTTTTTTAATCATCCAATCAAGGTCGGCACGTGCTTTTTTACGGTCTTCATCGGTGAAGTTAGCTAATTGTTCTTTTAGTTCTCCATAATATGGAGACTTTTTAGCAACATCCCAGAAGTATTTGCCATATTGAACATCTGCGAAATGCCAAGGCTTAAAAAAGAGATTATAATGGACAATTTTAGGATTTTTAATTTCATCCATGTGTTCATTGGGCATTGCATCCCACTCAAGGGGCAAATGATAAATTTTGTCTTCACAAATTTCGTTCATATAAGCTTGATCAGGATCGATATTATCGAAATGATACTTTTCAATTAATGAATAGAATTTATCAACAAATTTCTTATCTCTAAAGGCTTTCATATTGAAGAGAATAACGCCGTTATTGATATATTTTTCTGGTGGAAAAATACCTTGGCATTCCTTGATATAAACTTGAAGTGGCTTAATAAATCTGATTGACATGTCTGGTACACTAGCAAACATGTTGTCGCCGATTTCGGTGTTGTAGAGTTCAGCAATGTCAGTACAAATAATAGTATCAGCGTCTAAATAAACAGCCTTATCATACTGAGGAAAAAGGTTAGGGATAAATAAACGGTAGAAAATAGACATCGTGAAAAATTGTGCTCGTAAGTAATTCTCTTCACTGTTGTGAATCGGAGCTACCATTTCATCATCAATATGAAAAATATTAACATGGACATTTTTAATAGAAAGATCTTCTAAATCTTTTTTGTGCTTATCGCTAATGTTTTGAACTAAAAGAGTAATGGTATAGTCTTTGTTTTGATCCACATGGTCAATTAGTGACTGAATTGAAACGGCCGCGTAGGGTGTGTAGTTGTCGCTAATTGTGTAAAAAACAGGTATAGTCATCAAAAAATAAACTCCTTATATATTAAATGTTTCTAGGCCCGCTTTAATTGTGACCTAAGCTCTACGTACTGCTTAAGTAAATCATCATATTCATGTAATTTCAAGACGCTGTGCACTCGCTCTATATCCCATGGTTTAACAGTTAAAGTATGGAAGTATGGCTTAAAACGAAAGCTAGTCGTGAAATGTTGAATTTTGGTATCTGGTCGTAAACGATATTGTTCATTGTAGCAACGTGGAGCAATTTTCTTCTCAGTAGCAAGTTTATTTAGAGCAGACTGATCTGGAAGAAGCATTTTTTTATCACTCATTTTTTCTCTTACTTTGGCAAATAATTGTGTTTTTTTAATTTCAGCCATGTTAAGAAGCAAGACGCCGGAGTTTAGGTAATCAAAAGTCTTGTGGGTATGGATATTGTGAAAGAAGAACCGCCCCCAGAAGTCTAAAACACCGACTAGTTCAATATTAGCTAGATCTTGATTATAAAAGTCGCTAATATCTTTACGCACAATAATATCATCGTCTAAATATAAGATACGATCAGGAATCTGTGGCAGTTGGTCCGCAAAGAGACGCAGCATTGCATATGGCGTAAAACGAGTTTCCATATTTGCGCGTGGAGGTTCTTTTTTAAATAATTCAGTACAATCGATTAATTCAGCAGTATTGTTAGGATCTTTTTCTTTAAGCAATTTTTTAATTAGATTAAAAGCTTGTTGGTTAAAAGCTGTGTATCCCTCTGCGTGCATCGTCAAAATGTAAAAGTGCAGGGGAGTTGATGTGTTTTTTAGTAAAGACAGCGTTGTAATTAAAATACCATCTTCGGCATGAGAATCGCCGCAAAACATAATATTCATTTTTGTCCTCCAATTTTTCGCTGCTGGTAGCGATAATATTCACAGTTACTCAATTTTGAACGGTTCTTCAATTGAGTAAATATTTGATCATGTAGCTTTTTTTGTTGCAGTTTTTTAGGTAGAGAAGTATCTGGAAAAAAGGGGCCATCAATATAAACAGTAATTCTAGGTCGCTTGCTAAATTTTCTTTTCTGGTAGGTCGTTGTCATAACAAAGCTTGGCTTAGTTGTTTGAACTGGAAAGTTAAAACTAGTTGCTGGAAATGGACGAATATCAGTATAGTAGGGCCAAACATGAGCTTCTGGATAGATAATGATATGGGCGTTTTCCTTAATTAGAGTATTAACTGCTTTAAGCAGATGAATTGCTTGCTTAATATTTTTGCCAACTGGTAATCCTCCATAAGGCAAGAGAATTTTTCCAATTATTGGAATTCCCCAGTTTGCTTGATTAGCAATTGCATAATAATCTTTCCAGCCAAAGAGGGTTAAAGGCATAAAGACGTCGTTAACCATTTGAGTGTGATTTGCATAGACAAAATAGCCCTGATGCTTATATTTAAATAACTTATCTCTCCCTATTACTTTGACATGCATTCCGCCATAAGTAAAAAGATAAGCAAAGCCAGTAGCTAAAAAACGCATTAAATAGTTAAGAGGTGTGCGTTTAATTATTTGATAATCGCTAGGTAAGGTAAAATCTTGTTGCTTACTTTTGACAATGTCGTCAGTTAAAGAATTATAGTAAATAACATTATGTTGAGATGGTTTAGTATTCATGATATTAATTATAAAAGAAGTTTAAAAACAAAAAAAGACATCGCTTCAGCGATGTCTTATAAAATATGGGTGGTCAGGGGATCGAACCCTGGACCCACGGATTAAGAGTCCGTTGCTCTGCCAGCTGAGCTAACCACCCAATTGGATAACCAACAGATACTATTATGCCAAAAAAAAATAAAAATGCAAGAACTTTTTTGCCTTTTTTAAATGCAAGAAGTTAAAAACAAAAAAGACATCGCTTCAGCGATGCCTTTTAAAGTATGGGTGGTCAGGGGATCGAACCCTGGACCCACGGATTAAGAGTCCGTTGCTCTGCCAGCTGAGCTAACCACCCAATTGGATAACCAACAAATAGTATTATGCCAGGAAAAGAACTAAAGTGCAAGCTTTTTTTGCATAAGTTTAAAAAAAGTGTGGAAAACAGTATAATATAGTTATTAATATTGAGGAGGCATCATTTATGCCAAAAAAGATTTTAGTCGTTGACGATGAAAAACCAATTTCTGACATTATTAAATTTAACTTGACTAAGGAAGGCTTTGATGTCGACACTGCTTATGACGGCGAAGAAGCGGTTAAAAAAGTTGATGAATATGATCCAGACTTGATGATTCTAGATCTAATGTTGCCTAAAAAAGATGGCCTAGAAGTTGCACGGGAAGTACGTCAAACTCACGATATGCCAATTATTATGGTAACTGCGAAAGATACTGAAATTGATAAGGTATTAGGACTTGAGATGGGTGCAGATGACTATGTTACTAAGCCTTTCTCTAATCGAGAACTAGTTGCTAGAGTAAAGGCAAACCTACGTAGACGTGATTTAACCCAAAAAGCTACTGAAGATGATGAAGATAAAAATATTACTATTAGCAATTTGGTAATTATGCCTGAAGCCTATATGGTAGAAAAAAATGGCGAAAAAATTGAATTAACACATCGTGAATTTGAATTACTTCATTATCTAGCTCAGCATATGGGTCAAGTGATGACTAGGGAACACTTGCTGCAAACCGTTTGGGGCTATGATTACTTCGGGGATGTTAGAACTGTTGACGTAACTGTTAGACGTTTACGTGAAAAAATCGAAGATAATCCGAGTTCGCCAACAATTTTAGTTACACGGCGTGGAGTAGGATATTACGTTAAAAACCCATCAGATGAATAAGGATCAAAGTCACTAGTAATAGTGGCTTTTTTTGCAATTAGGACAAATGAAGAAAATAAAAAGTGTATTAAATTCTATCAATTTTAAAATCGCAGTAATTTTTATGCTGCTTTTATTAGCAACGATTGAAGTGGTTGGTGCGTCTTTCACAAGGCAACTCGAACAAAACTCAATTCAAAATTTTGAATCATCAATTCAAGTTCCAAATATTATTACTAACCAAATTTCTAGCCAATTAAGTAGGGCTAATTCTAAAAAGGCTAATCAGCAGTTAAGCCAGATTATCTCAAACTATAATTTGGGCGATATTAGCCAATTAATGGTAGTTGATAATAAGGGAGTAATTAGAGCTGTTTCAAATGTGAATGATCAAAACCGTATTGGACAGCGAACTAGTAATGTAGATATCAAGAGTGTACTCTCAAATGGAAAGCAAGTTTCAAAAGTTATTAATGACAATGGAAATTATATGGTGCAAATTTCACCTTTGACTTCTGCTAATGGAACTAATACTCCAGTAGGAGCAATTTATGTTCGCGCTAGCTTACAAGGTGTCTTTAATAACTTGAGACAGGTATCGATTTACTTCCTGATTGCTTCGCTGATTGCAGCTGTTTTGGGAGCAATTGTAGCCTTGGTTATTTCCCGGGCAATAACTAGACCTATTGAAGAGATGCGTAAACAAGCATTAAGAGTTGCAAATGGAGACTATTCTGGACACGTTCGAGTTTATGCGCAGGATGAGTTAGGTCAACTAGCCGAGGCTTTCAATACTTTATCAGTAAGAATTGAAAGAACTCAAGAAATTTCAGACAGTGAGCGAAGACGACTAGATAATGTCTTAACACACATGACAGATGGTGTTATTGCAACAGACAGACATGGAAATATCACAATTATTAATGAAACAGCACTCGATTTTCTAGGAAAAACTGAAAAAGACGTTATTGGAAAGCCAATAACTAATTTACTTGGACTAAAAGATGTTACTATTCAGGACTTGTTAAGTACTCAGCAAGAATTAGTTGTTCGAGTTAATGACAATACGCGCGATGAAATGATTTTGCATGCTAACTTTTCTTTGATCCAGCGTGTAACGGGGTTTGTTTCCGGCTTAGTTTGCGTGCTTCATGACATTACCCAACAACAAAAAAATGAACGTGAACAACAACAATTCGTTTCAAATGTTTCACATGAGCTTAGGACGCCGTTAACAAGTTTAAGAGCATATGTTGAGGCATTGAATGATGGGGCATGGAAAGATCCAAATATTGCACCACAATTTCTGCATGTTATTCAAGATGAAACTGAGCGAATGATTCGAATGATCAATGATTTGCTTAGCTTATCTAGAATGGATCGAGGAGTAGCGAGGATGGATTTAGAATGGGTTAACTTGAATGACTTTGTTAACCACGTTTTAAATCGTTTTGATATGATGCTCAAGTCTGATTCTGATAAGATGCACAAAAAGAAATATACGATTAAGCGTGAATTTCCTCATCAAGCCTTATGGGTTGAAATTGATACTGACAAGATGATGCAAGTAATTGACAATATCATGAACAATGCTATCAAGTATTCACCTGACGGTGGCGTCATCACAGTTCGCTTATTGCAGGCTCAAAAACACGTTATCTTAAGTATTTCTGATCAAGGATTAGGAATTCCAAGAAAAGATTTAAACAAAATCTTTGATAGATTTTATCGTGTTGATAAGGCGCGTTCTCGTAAACAAGGTGGAACTGGTCTAGGACTGGCTATTTCTAAAGAAATAGTAGAAGCACACCATGGTCGAATTTGGGCAGATAGTGCTGAAGGAGCCGGCTCAACTTTCTACATTTCTTTGCCATATGAAGCAATTAGCGAGGAAGGAGAAAACTGGGATGAGGTTTAAAGATAAGTTTTCTAGAATTGCATTACGAGTTAGCTTAATTGCAATGGTTGCACTATCAATTATCTTGTCAGCTATTATTTGGGGTTCTGATGCACGATTCTCAAGGATTGAAGAGACATCTAATCAAACTCAAATTAAAGATTTAGGCCAACGTTCTTTAAGAGATATTTATTTACCTACTCAAACTTTTTATTTTAAAGATAAGCAAATGTATCAGGTTTACGATACTAAAAATAATCTTCCGCTAGAGTTTTCAAAATTAACTCAATCAGTTAAGCCACTATTGCCAATCAGAGTTTGGTCTAGTCAAAGTAAATATGAAAAGTTATTAAAAAATCCTGACTATGTTCAGTTAACATATCCGGATCAAATAACGATTTCCTTATTCTTAACTAATGTAAGAAAAACTGATAGTCGGGAATTTAATCGCTTTTTTGTGCCAGCTCGATCCAGTAAGTATATTTATTTAGGCAATGACGAAAACTATACTATTTATCGAGTTCGTCTAAATGATGTATCGTTTGACAATTTGGTGGAACATATTCAAAGCGCTAAAACACAGATGCCAGTTACGCTTCAAAAAGTTCATGATGATTATTTACCTTTCTATGACAAGAATTTAAGTTTACCAACATACAGCTATTTAACTAATGAAGAGTCAGATTCATACTTTGTGTATCGCTTGCTAGGCTCTAATAATCCTACCCAGCATAGTTCTGGCGAAAGCATTACATATTCTAATGGAGTATACGAGCGGTTGATTGCGGCAAAACATACTCATAATTATGAATATGTTGATTATCAACAGGATCAGGTTCCGAAGACTATTAGTCGAAAATTAAATGATAGTTTATATTTTGTTCGTAAAATTGGATTATCTGAGCCAGATTTAAGGTTCTTTGATGCTGATAATAATACAGTTATTTATCAAAATTATGTTGAAGAATATCCGATCTTTTTACCAGGGAAATATAAGATGCGGGCGCAAGTTAAGTTTGCTTCTAATGGAATGACAATTAACTTTAATAGCTTAGACTTGCAGATTCCAATTCCAACTAATGGTGAAAAGAAGACGCTTATTCCGACTAATGAAGCGATGGATGAATTATATCAAAAGGGATATCACCAAAAAGATATTGAGCGCATTGTTATTGGCTATACAGCTAAGTCTGATAATAGTAAAAATAAAAAATTAGTAGATCTAGAACCAGCCTATTATGTAAAGATTAATAAGCAGTGGAAGACCCTAGATGAATGGCTAAATATTAATAATCAAATTACAAATTCTAGAAAGGAGGGGCTAGTAGATGGACTTTAAGAGAATTGAATGGATTTTTTTAGTCGTATTTATTGGAATTAATATCTTTTTGGGTATTGAGCTTTGGCAAACACCGACGCTTTTATCTGCTGGCTCTACTCCAATTCAAACTGATATTAAAAGCGAAACGAGTGCAGATCAGATAACTATCCCTAAAGTTGATGATAAGCAAGATGATGGGTATTATTTAGCTACCAAAGTGGACAATTCTTGGACAAAAAAAGCAGCAGCACAGGTAAATCAACAAGTAGAAACTAATACAACTGAAAATAGTATTTCAGTTAATTTGAACAAACCAATTACTCTGTCGAAAGATTCCAAAAAAGCCCTGAAAGAAATTATTCACTTTAAAAATAATAGTCAAAACGTGTATGAGGGTAAAGATTATGTCTATCTTTCAGAATTATCCGAGGGAGATGATTATGTCTTTAATCAGAAAACAAAGTATGGAGAAGTTTTTGCAGCAACTGCTCGATTGCACATTATTGTTAAAAATAATCAAATTGTATCGTATTCGCAACGCTACGTTAGCAATTTGAATCCAGTACGTGAAAGACAAAATACAATTAGTTCAAAGGCTGCTGTAAATTCTTTATACACTTATAGTGAATTGCCAAATAATTCTAAGATTATCTGGTTAAAGCAAGTTTATACTAAATTGATCACTGTTCGAGGGAGCGAAATTTATATTCCTACATGGGTAGCTGCGATTGAAAACAATAATTCTCATACGATGACCCTTAAGCGCGTAAACGCATTTACAGGGACAATTATCCAAAATAATATTGCTGCTGATGATTCAAAGGAGTAGAGAAATTTGAAAGTATCGGTTTTATCAAGTGGTTCAACAGGTAATTCTACATTGATTGAGACTCCGCAGCATAAAATCTTAATGGATGCAGGTTTATCTGGAAAGAAAACTAAGGAATTACTAGCACAGGTAGGCGTTGATATTAAAGATATTGATATGGTATTTATTAGCCACGATCATACTGACCATTCTGGTGGATTAGGCGTATTGATGAGAAGATATCCTAAAATTTCAGCCTATGCGAATTCAGGTACTTGGAATTATTTAATTGAAAGCAATAAGATCGGTAAATTACCTGTTGAACAAATTAATACGTTTGAGTCTGGTATAACTAAGACTTTTGGTGATTTGGACGTGACAAGTTTTGCGACGAGTCATGATGCGGCGCAGCCACAATATTATGTCTTTACAAGTGGTGGTAAAAGATTTGCGTGTTTAACAGATACTGGTTATGTTTCAAGTACTGTTAAAGGTGAAATAAGGGATGCAGATGGCTATTTAATGGAATTTAACTATGACGATATGATGCTTAGAAATGGCCCTTATTCTTGGGCTTTGAAACATCGAATTATGTCTGATGTTGGACATCTTTCAAATGATCAAGCGGCAGATACCTTACTTGATGTAGTTTCTCCCAAAACTAAACATATTTTTTTAGCGCATCGCAGCCAGCATAATAATACTCAGTATTTAGCGCATGAAACGGCTGAAGACTTATTGGTAGCTGGGGATGCAAATTTACCAGCTGATGTTAAAATTATTGATACCAATCCAATGCAAGCTGGTTCTTTAACGAAAATATAAATTTTTAGCAAATAATTTGACTTGAATTCATAAAAAATTCAAAATTTGTGATTAGGCTAGAAATGAAGAGAAAAGGAGAAATTTTTATGGCAGAAAATAATACTAAACACCCTACTAAGCATAATGCTTTAATTAAAACTGGTATTGTTGGAGTGGTTGCCGGACTTCTTGGGGGTGGAGTTGCTTATGCAGGTTTGTCTCAAGTTAATGGGCAAAATGCACCACAAACAAGTGTTGTTCCAACGACAAAAGTTGAAAAGTCTAGCAGTAAAAATAGTAGCGAGATGACTAATGCCTTTAATACGGTAAAGAAATCAGTTGTTTCTGTTGTTAACTTAAAGAGACAAAGTTCATCTTCAAGTAGTGATCCGTTTGGTATTTTTGGCTCTGACAGTTCTAGTTCTTCAAAGAAAAATTCTAAGTCTGATTTGGAAACTTACAGCGAAGGTTCAGGTGTTATTTACATGAAGTCTAATGGCAAAGGCTACATTGTAACTAATAACCACGTTGTATCTGGAAGTGATGAGATTCAGGTCATTTTAAGCAATGGTAAAAAGGTAACTGCTAAAAAAGTAGGAACTGATTCAGAAACAGATTTAGCTGTTTTAACCATTGATGGAAAATATGTTACTCAAACTGCGCAATTTGGCTCATCTAAGAATTTAGAGCCAGGACAGCAAGTTATTGCTGTTGGTTCACCTTTAGGTAGTGAATATGCTACAAGTGTAACTCAAGGTATTATTTCAGCTAAGAATAGAACTGTTGATGTAACTAATTCTGCTGGACAGGTTACTAACCAGGCAACCGTTATCCAGACTGATGCTGCTATTAATCCGGGTAACTCAGGTGGTCCACTTGTGAATATGTCTGGTCAAGTAATTGGGATTAACTCAATGAAATTATCCTCTTCTAGTGATGGTACAGCTGTTGAGGGAATGGGATTTGCAATTCCAAGTGATGAAGTTGTTTCTATTATTAACCAATTAGTTAAGAATGGAAAAATCACTCGTCCAAAATTAGGTGTAAGAGTTGTATCAGTTGACGAATTAACAGAGTATGGCCGCAAGAAACTTGGTTTGCCTGATAGTGTTAAATCTGGTGTCTATGTAGCTAGCGTTACTAAGAATGGTAGTGCAGATAAAGCAGGAATTAAGTCACATGATGTAATCACCAAGATTGATGGTAAAGATGTTGATAGTGTTGTTTCACTACATACTGCGCTTTATACACATAAAGTTGGCGATACAGTAACACTTCAAGTCGTTAGAGACGGTAAGTCACAGAATATCAAAGTTACTTTAAGTTAAGTGAATATTATTAAATAGAGATAAAAAAGCTATGATTATGCGTTTTGTAAGCGGTGATCATAGCTTTTTCTTAATGTTTAAAATGTGAAACGCAATAAAGTTCGTCTTTTTGAATTGTCAAGAACTGAAAGTTATCCAGAAGATTGTGGGAAAATGTGGAAAACTCTGTGGATTGTGCATAACTCGGTCAAAGTAAAAATAAATGGTGTGGAAAACCTGTGAATTGTGTGTAAATAAAATTCTAAAATTAGCTGTTCTGAACGGCTGTTCAAGTTGATTATGTAGGGAATAGACCCAAAAGTTTGGAAAATTAGTAGTGTTTATAAAAATGTGGAATAAATTTGCTAAAAAAGTTATCCACTTTTTTAGAAACCACAATTTATTGATAATTAATTAAGTCAACCACTAAATATAGTTTTCAATAATCCACAGCTAGGGGAAAAGTGATGTGGACGCTATGTCAATTAGGGGATAAAATTAAAAACTAGATGCGTGAAAGGTTAGATAGTTACAATGAATATCAAAATTGTTTGTGTAGGTAAACTAAAAGAAAAGTATTTTAAGGATGGTATTGCTGAATACGTAAAGAGAATGGGGCGTTTTGCTAAAGTAAAAATAATTCAAGTACCAGACGAAAAAGCCCCCGAAAAGCTAAGTCCTGCTGAAATGGAGCAGGTCAAAGAAATCGAGGGAAAAAGAATTCTAGATAAGATAAAAGATAAAGAATATGTTTATGTAACGGCAATTAAGGGTAAAGAAAGAACTAGCGAAGACTTTGCTAAAGAGCTAGCTGACTTAACTACTTATGGACATTCAGACATTACCTTTGTGATTGGAGGAAGTTTAGGAACAAGTAATGCAGTAAACAAACGAGCTGATGATCTAATTAGTTTTGGTAAATTTACAATGCCGCACCAATTAATGCGGTTAGTTTTAGTTGAACAAATTTACCGTGCCTTTATGATTAATAGCGGTAGTCCGTATCATAAATAATTATTTTATAAAAAATAAGATTGGTTGCAGTAGGATTAAAATACTACTAAAAATAAGCCAGTCTTTTTTTGTTAGGGCAATTGGCACGATGACATTTCGTGGTTTATCTTCACGATACCCATGTGAAATCATTCCTTCAGCAAGGCTGTTTGACCAAGAAATAGCTGCTAAAATCGCTTTAAAATATAATGTTGGCGAATAAAAAGAGAGATGATAATGCCTCATGTCTCCAACTAAGCGAATGCGATTAACTTCAGCATGGATTTTAGGAAGTACGTTGAATGCGGCTAAAGTCCCATAGGCGAATTTACTCGGTAGTTTAAAATTTTGCTCTAATGAGCGAGCGAGTGAAAGAATACTAGTGATTTCAGTAAATGTAGCTCCTAAAAATACATAAGCGTAAATTCGTGTAAATAAAACGCTGGCATGGTAGAAACTATGACCTGGAGTAAAGTAATAGATCGTAATAAAGACTACTAAAGCTGCAAATAATGGGATTAAAAATAGCAAGAGTAGTTTTTTAGGGCTGAGATGCTTAAACGTGAGATAGCCAAGACTAGCTATAATAATTATTATATTTGCAACCAAATTAGGAATAAGCGATATTTCAAGTGAAATAATTAAAATCAAAAATAGTTTCAATCCGGGATTCATGTTATTTACCTTTTTAATTAGTGTAGAAAAGTTTCTGATCTTTGATAGTTAAGTGATAGTCACAGAGATGCTGAACTTGTGCAAGTTGGTGACTAATGACAAGCAAGGTGTGGTTAGAATTAAGAAAGTACTTTTTAAGCAAATAAATGACCTCTGAGACGCTTTCTTGATCTAAACCACTAAATGGTTCATCTAGAAGTAAAACCTCGGGATAAGCCATTAACATGACAAGAATTTGCAATTTTCTTTTTTGTCCTCCAGATAGAGAATAAACAACTTGTTCGCCTAAATTTTCTAAGTTGAGTTTAGTCAGCAGGTGCTTGAGCTCAGTTTTATTCAAGGAAGGGTTTTGATTGTGTTTTAGGCTAAAGTCTAATTCTTCCTTTACTGTAACATTTAAGAATTGGTCATCTGGATTTTGAAAAATTTGTCCTACTTTTGCTAGATAGCGACGCCGGCGCCATTTCTTAATGTCTTTACTTTTAAATATTAATTGTCCTTGATACGGAATAATTTTGGTTAGAGCTTTAAATAAAGATGTCTTACCGCTTCCGTTTTCGCCAGTTAATAAAGTGGCTCTTCCGGAGTAGATTTTTAGATCAGTTGGAGAAATTAGTTTTCTTTCTGGAAAAGATAATGAAAATGATTCAAGTGAAAATACTGGATTTTGTTTTAAGTCAGGAAGAGAGAAAGTTAATGCTTGATTTTTTAGCGTGTTTTCAGGCAAAGTAATAGTTTTAATATTTTTGTCTTTGATAGCCAAGACCGTGGAAACTAGCTTTTCATAGCCAGAGAAATTATGGTCGCTAATTAAAATTGTTTTTCCTTCTTTGTGAAGTGCAGCTAAGCAAGTTAGTAGAAACTTCCGATTATGAGAGTCGCAATTAGCAAAAGGTTCATCTAATAAAAATAAGTCGCTTTTCATGGCAATCAGGATAGCTAAGGCAACGCGCTGCTTTTCACCGCCTGAAAGCTGAAGAAAAGGTTGGTCTAATAAAGATGAAATATTAGTTCTAACACTTGCGTAATTAATACGCTTTAAAGCAGCAGTACGATCAACTAGTTCATTTTCTAAGGCAAAAATTAGTTCTTCTCGAGGAGTCGCCATCGTAAATTGTCGGTTAGGGTCTTGAAATACCATGCCCCAATTAGTGAAAGGCTGTTTTAAAGAACCAGCAGTAATTTTGCCATTGAAAGTTGGGTCAAGGCCGGAGATGAGCTTTAACAGAGTTGATTTGCCACTACCGGTTTGACCAGTCAGTAGAACAAAATCACCTTGATTTATGGTTAAATTTAAATCTTTAAAAATTGGCTGATTTTGATATTGAAAAGATAGCTGATTAATTTTAATTTGTTTGGACGACATGGGCTTTTACCAAGAGGTTAATGATCAATTTAACTAAAACGCAGGTAAACAAAAGCATTGAAAGCCAACGAACTACGAAGTAGAAAATCATGTTAAAAGTTGAAAAATAGCTATAGCCATTCTTAATGAAGTCATACAGGTAGGTAACGATTGTTGTCGTTGTAGCAGATAAGAAAAGGGTGAACCAGTTGTAGCGACGGTAGCTAGTAAAAGTAAAACCTAATTCGCTACCTAAGCCTTGAACAGCTCCAGAGATCAGATTTACGGCTCCCCATTGTTCTCCAGCGATAAGTTCAACGCAAGAACCTAAAAATTCTCCTAGAAATGCAGCCCCAGGTAGTCGAACTAAGAATCCCGCTAAAGGACCTGCCATACACCAGATTCCCATCATAATATCATTGGCTAACATTCCATAACCAACCGGTGTAAGGAGCGCAGTTAAGACATTATAGAGGCCGTCACTAACTAAGTAAATAAAGCCAAAAATAATAGCAATTAAAGCAATTAGGATAATATCTCGAACATGTAATTTTTTCATTTTTTCCTCCCGAAATAAAAAAGCCACCTCAAAGAGGTGACTAAATAAAAGTCTAAAAATAAATCATTTTCCCTACGCTGATGTTAATCAAACAGGTTCAATGGGTATATTCTCAGCCATCTGGCACCCCAGTTATATTTCTAGGTTTAGCTTACGCTTAATAAGCCGAAATGACAATTAAAAATAGCAAAAAGGTTATAATTAAAATAGAGTGAAAGCAAAGGGGACCGGTTGAGATGGCAACAGCGACATTAAAAAATTATTTATCAAGTTTAATGCAGAATACGCAAGGTACTGAAATAGAGATCCGTACTGAAAATCTTCTTTTGCCATATAGTCTTTATTTAGAAACAGTGCATTATGATTTTACTGAATATCAATCTAGTACTAGTCAATTAATTTACTGCTTTGCGGGTAAGTGTGAGGTTGAAATTAATAATAAAACTTTTTATTTGACGGCAGGAAATATTTTGCTAATTGAAAAAGACACTGACTATATAATTAAAGTTAGTGATAAAAACGCAATTATTGTTAAGTTTAAGCTAAAGAGTAATTTTTCATGGCAAAAACAAGTAGAACAGTTAGATGCCAATACACCCACCGAACAAAGATTGAGCACATTATTTTTAAAAAAGTTAAATCAAGATAGTGCTTTTTTATTTACAACTACCTCTGTAACGTGGGGTAGTCAAAACTTGAAAGGTATAATTCAAGACTATCTTAATAATGTCGCTTTTAATGGAACAATTGGCTTAGAGCTACTTAAAATTATAATCTTACGCAATTTGCGCGAACAAAACTTTAAAGCAAATGAAGTAAAAGAAAGTACATTTAAAGATGAAGCGTTAGATCAATACATCGACCAACACTATAATGATATTAGTTTAGCGCAAGCTGCCAAATATTTTGGCTTTAATCGTAATTATTTTTCTACAATGGTAAAAGAAAAAACGGGAAAGAGCTTTGTTGAGCATGTCGATGAAAGAAGGATGAAAGAAGCTAGAAGGTTATTGGCCAAGCCAAATGTTTCATTAAAAGAAATAATTGAAACTATTGGATATTCAAGCAAGTCGTTTTTCTATAAGAAATTTAAGCATTATTATGGCATGACTCCAGCAGAAATGAGAAAGAGACTATTTAGAGAGGCTCATATCAATTTGAAATAATAGAGTACACAAAAAGGGATGCCTTGTGCATCCCTTTTATTACATGTTTTCCAATCTCTTAATTCTGTCTGCTGTAGGCGGATGAGTATCAAATAATGAGCTCAAGCCACGCTTATGAAACGGATTTTCGATGTATAAACCAGCGCTTGACGGATCTGGATCTTTCATTGGCTCGCTATTTGAAATCTTTTCTAAAGCTGAAATTAACCCTTGAGGGTTTCTAGTAAGCTCAACTGAACTAGCATCAGCTAAATATTCACGATTACGTGAGAGAGCCATCTGAGCTAGTGCAGCAGCAAGAGGTCCTAAAATTAATGTGAAAACAATGGCCACTATTTTAAAAATTGTTTCTAGAGAGCTAGAGTCATCGTCATCACGGTCAGAATTGCCGCCCCACCACCAAATACGGGACGCAAAACTAGAGATAAATGAAATTACAGCAGCTAAAGCTACTCCAATTGTAGATACTAAAATGTCATAATTTCGAATATGAGAAATTTCATGGCCAAGAACACCCTCTAATTCACTTCGATTAAGTCGCTTTCTTAATCCAGTAGTAACAGCTACGAAACTGTGCTTAGGATCGCGCCCAGTTGCAAAGGCATTAGGACTTTCATCGTTGATAATAAAGACTCTTGGCATTGGAACCTGTCCCGCAAGTGCCATATCTTCTACAATATGCCACAATTCTGGATCATCTTCTTCATGAATCTCTCGGCCATGATTCATGCTCATGACTAAATTTCCCGGATTTTGAAGAACAATAAAAAGATAAATTAAGCTACCGATTAGGGCAATTACAATTCCTGATAGCGGTTCACCGTTAATCAAATATCCTAACCCACCACCAACAAGAGCTAGAATAATAACGAATATAACAAGCAAAAATGCTGTTTTACGCTTATTGCGTGCTATTTGTTGATAGAGCATTGATAGACCTAGAATTTAACTTTAGGCACAGCTTTTTCTTCAGTTGGTGTTTGAAGGTAGTCCATATTCTTAAAGCCGTGAATCTTAGCGACTAAGTTAGATGGGAAAGTTAATAGTTTCTCGTTAAACATAGCAACAGTTGAATTGTATAACTGACGTGAATATGCAATCTTATTTTCAGTGTTTGTAAGTTCTTCTTGAAGTGACATGAAGTTTTGATTTGCTTTTAAGTCCGGGTAATTTTCAGCTAGAGCAAAAATACTCCTCAACGAATCAGTAATTTGGTTAGAAAGTTTAATAGCTTCTTCGTGATCGGAATTAGGAATATTTACTAATTGATTTCTTAGAGCAACTACTTTTTCTAAAGTGCCGCTTTCATGTTTGGCATAACCCTTAACTGTTTCAACTAAGTTAGGAATTAGGTCGTTACGACGTTTTAATTGGACATCAATTTGACTCCACGCCTCGTCAGCATGAACTTTAGCTTTTTGCAAGCCATTGTAGATACCAATATAAACGGCCACCAGTAAAATTAAAATGATAATAATAATCCATGTTAAAGTCATAGAAATAAATCCTTTCTATTATCATAAAAATATGGTTAGAATGTTAGGAATATTGTACCAAATAAAGAAAGCTTAGAATACCAAAAAAGCGCAAAATTGCGCTTTTTTTATGATATTTAAATAACAAAATCTAATACTATCCAACCTAGAACTGTCAAAATAATTAAACCTGCAAATTCTAGAACTGAAAATACCCAGAAAAACTTTCGTTTTGAAACAGTTCCGTTTTCAACAAAACTCTTGAAAACAAGCATATTGGCCATTGAACCAACGATTGAACCGAATCCTCCGATATTTGAGCCAAGGAATAAGGCTTCCGCAAAGTTAGTAAATTTACCAATTAAAATTGTTGAAGGAACGTTAGAAATGAATTGACTGGAAATAATAGAAGTCAAGAATACAGAATGTTCGGAGAACATTGTCTTAGAAATTAAAGTAACAATAAATGGAATTTGCTGGATATCGCTAATAAAAATGAAAAAGCATGTGAAAGTTAGAAGTAGAGCATAATCCACATGTAACATAATAGAAGGATTAATAATAAGAGCAAGGATCACTGCAACAATTGCAGGAACATATGCAGGTACAATATTGAAAACGCCAAAGAAGAAGAAAATTGAAACAGCAATCGTTAAAAGCATTGGTCGAATGCTGATTCTAATGTCTTCTAAAGGCACAGTAGGGATTGGCTTATCTTTAACAAAAAAGATAAACACTAAAACAATAATTAAACTAACTAGTAATAATGGAATTGACCAACTAAAAAACTTAATTGGTGAAACATTATAACGGTTAACAACAAAGATGTTATGAGGATTCCCCCATGGCGTAAAAGCAGCGCCAATATTTGCGCCCATCCCAATTAAGGTGACAGGCAATATCTCAGGTAAGTGATGGCGTCTAGCAATCGTTAAATATAACGGTATAAGAGTTAAAACAGTTATATCATTAGTTAAAAACATCGCAGAGATAATTGACAAAATTGTGAAGATTGCAGTTAATCTTCGAGTACTCCTAGCGCTTGCAGTTAGTTTATAGGCTAAGACATCCAAAACATGTAAGTAAGAAAAAATTTGGATGATTGTAAGCATTGCTAGAATTGAGTAAAGTGTATGGAAGTTAATATCTTCAATACGCGGTCTTGCGAAGAATAAGCTTATGATCGTTATGACAACCGTAATTTGTAAAATACGGTCTTTAGCAATATTTTTGATGACGGTCATTAAGGTCCCCTCTTAAAATTAATTCAACACTACTATTTTGAACTCTTTACGGCAAGTTCGCAACGCTTTTTTCGCATTAGTCCTTCCTATTAGTAAGATTTTGAGCATTTTATTAGGAAAAACGGTAATTAACCTGCTATATTTAAGTTAGTAAAAGAGGACGGAGGAAAATAAATATGGTTGATTCCAAGAATCTTGAATTAAAAATTAAAGATAGTGCTAAAGAAGTTTTAGAAAAGAAAATTAAGCCAGGACAAGTCGTTTTGCTGGCTTTAAATGATGGTTCAAATGGCTATTCTAAATTAGGTGGAACTTGTACAATCGGTGCTAATTTTCAACTAGTGTTGCTAGATCATAAGGATCCAGAATTTTCAATTAAGGTTAACAACAACATGGGTTTAGATATGTATACATCTGATAAAGAATTAGCCTTTTTAGACGATGGTTTAGTTCTTAATGCTCGTAATGCTACTCTATCCTTATCTTCTAATGAAGGAATCATCGATGGCGGAGTTACTATTTCTGAATTCAAAGGAGAAAAACTTTCTGCTGATGAGATGAAAAAATTAGGTGGAAAGATCTGCTAGGTATTGAAGTGACGTGCTTCTTCGTGGTATGATAATAAAAGATTTTCGAAAATTTTATTTGAGAGGAAGTATAGATCTATGCGTAAAGGTGAAAACTACAACACTGGTGTTACACCAAACTTAAGACCTAAGAACAAGAAGAACTCTAAGGCTCGTGTTAAGAGAGCTGCTGAAGTGGTTGCTTTCTTAAACAAAGCTGCTAAAGATGAAAACAAGTAATTAAATTTACTGCATAAGATAAAGAGAGACGCTGGTTAGCGTCTCTCTTTTTTTGCATGTAAAAGTTATATAAATTCTAATTTATTTAATAACATTTTGTTGTAAATGAATTTATATTATTATATAAAAAGCCTTATAAAATATGAAAAATTGAACATAGGATAGAATTTTAGATGAATAACATTTCGAGAAAAGGGCTAGAAGTAAAGGCAGTTTTTGCCCTTGTTTTACCCTCTCTTTTTTTAGGACTAGCAAGTAACTTTTCCCGCAATATTTTTTTAGGAGTTATGCTGCTCTTAATTTTGGGAGCAGTCGTCGGCTTGAGCATACCAACTATTGTTAGTACCTGGCTTATTTTGATTTTGACTGTACTAGGGATTAGCTCTCTAACTCTTGGATATGCGGCGATAGATTTTTATGGAAAGACCCTGCTGCTTATTTCTTTTCCCTTAGAAACATATTTAACTAGTCAAATTAAAGAGTGCGTTTTTAGATGGCAAATATTTAAGAAAAATCAGTCTAGTGCTTACCGTTATCTTAAGCACTACGATCAAAATGTAAAATTACAAACGACATATAATGCAGAGAAGTTATATAAAAAGATTAAGAGAATTTTAACGGAGAAAAATTATTTACCATTGTGGTGTGATTTTACGATTATTGATTGGGAACATGATCAGCAGTTTGCGCAATTTAATTTAGAAGATCATGACAAAATTTTGCAGCAAATAGCAAGAGTACTTAAAACAAGTAGATTAGTTGATGAAAATTTATATTACCTGGGAAATGGTCAGTTTCTAATTATCTCTAATACGATCGCACCAGGTACATTAATGGTTTTAAATGATGAACTAAAAGCTGAGTTAAAAAGGCTACAGTATGGGGAATATCAGCCTGCTTTTAAAATGGCAACGCAGCACATTACAGAACAAGATTTTCTTGAGTATCCTAATTTTAATGCAATTCTTAAACGTCTAAAAAGAAAGCTTGAAACGGACTTAGTTGTTGAATATTTAAAGGGAGTAGAAGCATGAGTAATTGGTTCTTTTTCTTGGTAATTTTGGTTACTTTAACATTTCTAGTGGCATTTTTTGCTATGTTTCGTAGCCTCTGGACTATTTATCATCAAACTGAGCATACAGTGCGTCATTTAGGAAGAAAGCATAATGTTAAATGATTTTTTAGCTGTTTCAACTTTAGTTTCAATTTGGTTTTCGCTTTTAGCTTCGTTAGTTACTCTTTATGGTGCAACTCGTTTTTGGCTTAAGCATAGTAAAAAAGTCATTTCAATTACGCCACTAAAGCATTACCCCGCAATTACGATTGTTGTTCCAGCACATAATGAAGAAGTGGTAATTGCAAATACCACTAAGGGAATTCTTAACTTGAATTATCCTGCATCAAAGGTCGAGCTACTCTTATATGCCGATAATTGCCAAGATAAAACTGCAGCTGAAATGCGTAAGACGGTAGATTTACCTCAATATAAATACAGAAATGTACAAATAATTGAACGGCGTGGCTCAGGCGGTAAAGCAGGTGTCTTAAACGATGCCTTAAAGATAGCGCAGGGAGAATATATTTGCGTTTATGATGCAGATGCATTGCCCGAGAAAAATGCTTTATATTTTTTAGTGAAAAAAGTTTTAGAGAATCCCCAACGATATATGGCAACTTTTGGCAGAAATAAAACACGGAATGCGAAGCAAAATTTTTTAACTAAATGCATTAACCAAGAAGTTATAGTGTCTCAAAGACTTCAACATGTAGGTGTTTGGAATTTATTTAAAATTGGGCGAATTCCAGGAACCAATTTCATCATCAATACTGAATATGTAAAAAAGATTGGTGGTTGGCAAAGTGGCGCCTTGACTGAAGATACCGAAATTTCTTTTCGCATTATGGAAGATGGCTATTTGATTGCTCTAGCGTATAATTCAGAGGCTTTTGAACAGGAACCTGAGCATTTACGTGATTATTATTATCAACGATTACGTTGGGCTAAAGGAAATTATCAAGTAGTGATGAATAACTTTAAACACTTATTTGATACTAGTAACTGGCGTGTAAAGCTAGAGACTTTTTATTTAGCATGTACTTTCTTTTGGTTTAATTTAGCTGTTGTTCTTTCAGACATTATCTTTTTTGTGGATTTGGGATGTATAATTACAAGATTTTTCAATCCAGAAATCCCAATTATCTTTGCAATGAATTCTAATATTCTCTTAATGCAGCTACTATTAATTAACTGGCTATTAATGATCTTGCTCTATGTAATTCAAATAAATCTCGCTTTAGCTACTCAATATGGTCAAGCAACTAGTGATCAAATCTGGCTAGCTTTAGTGTCATATTTTACTTATTCGCAACTCTTCATTGCTATTTCTCTGCAAGCAGTCTGCTCAGTAATTGGAGATAAGGTGTTTAAACGAGATGGTACTAAGTGGGTGAAAACCAAAAGATTCGCAGATTAGGAATAAGAGATGAAAGTAAAGAATTTAATACTGATTTTAGGAACTATCATTGCTTATTTAGGAATCATCGCCTATGTGAGGATGAGCAATGATCGAACGCTAGAAGAGCGATGTTATCATTCGTGGCGTGAAGATTATATAAAAAATAAAAATCAAAATGAGCAATATGTGAATGCAGCAGGAAGAAATAATCCTTCATTTGCCTTATCTGAAGCACAAGGTTATGGAATGTTACTGGCTGCTAAAGCGGGAGAGAAACATTTAGGAAGTCGGATTGATTTTCAAAAACTAGATAATTATTACCTGGCTCATCGCTTAACAAATTCAAATTTGATGAGCTGGAAACAGAAAGATAGAAAAAATATTTGGCGTGATAATCCTGTGAGTGCAAGTGATGGTGACATAATAATTGCGCAAGCTTTGCTGCATGCTGATAGAGTTTGGCCAGGACATGGTTATAAGTCACAAGCTGTTAACTTAATTAATGATATTAAAAGGCTTGAAATCAATCAGAAAGCTAAAATGGTAACTGTCGGAAACTGGGCTAATAAAGATTCACGCTTTTATAATGTACTGAGAACATCAGATGTAATGCCAAAAGCGTTTGAAGAATTTTATCAAGTAACTGGGGATCAAGCTTGGCTAACAATTAAAAGAAAAATGCTTAACTATTTGCAAAAGTTAAGCAAGAAGTACAATACTGGTTTAGTTCCTGATTTTGCCTGGATTTCTAATAATTATGTTAGGCCCGCACAAGCTAATGAAGTGGCGATTAATGATGATGGTCACTACAGTGCAAATGCTTGCCGAGTCCCAATGTTGTTAGCTGAAAGCAATGATAAAGAAGCAGCTCAAGTAGTAAAGAAGATGCTAAAATTTTTTAAGAAAAAAGGGACTTCAGCTGGTTTTACCTTAAAAGGTGAAAAATTACATCATTATCAATCAGCGAGCTTTAGTGCGCCAATCTTTGTAGCGGCTAGTAAGTATCGTAATCAGGGTTATGATACTTTGATTGAACAAGAAAAATATATCTTTTCAAGACCACTTCCGAAAGATAACTATTACGATGCTACTTTAACGGTTTTAGCTGCTTTAAATACAAATGAGTTGACGGGATTAGAAAAATAGAGAAAGATTAAGTTGTTGAATCTTTCTCTATTTTTGATTTGCAAGAGTAGAACGGTTTTGCTATGATAGTAGAAATTTTAGACATCTTTATATTTCTGGAAGGGGTAAGTTTTTATGGGATTAAATGCATATATTCAAGGTTTTAATAGTTTAGAGTCAATCGATCGTGCACCAGGTTATTTTAAATATCAGCATCATTCTGTCGCTGATCATAGTTTTAGAACAGCTGAACTTGCTCAAATGATGGGAGATATTGAAGAAGTTGTTGGTAAACAAAAAATAAATTGGAAAGCCCTCTATGAAAAGAGTCTTAATCATGATTATACCGAGCGTTTTATTGGTGACATTAAGACTCCAGTTAAATATGCAACTCCACAATTGCGGAAGATGATTGGAGACGTTGAAGAAACAATGACTGCCAAATTTATTAAGGACGAAATTCCAAAAGAATTTCAAAAAATTTATACTAAGCGTTTGTCTGAAGGGAAAGATGATACTTTAGAAGGTAAAATCTTATCTATTTGTGATAAGTTAGATTTACTTTATGAAGCTTATGGTGAAATTGAATTAGGAAATCCAAATCCAGTTTTCATGCAAATGTTTAAAGAAAGCCTTGAAACGATTAAAAAATTTGACGACTTAACTTGCGTTCAATACTTTATTAAGAAGATTTTGCCAGACTTATTTAAAGGTGACTTTGCTGGTAAAGATAAGATGCAAAGAATTGCTTTTAGTATTTTACTAATGGGGGAAGAATAGTTTGAAATTTCAGTGCGCATCCTGTGGGTTGCGACTTGACAGCCTTCATTTTAAGCAAGAAGGATTAATGAATCCCAAGTTAACAAGTATTTGTGATATTTGCCTAACACGCAATCTAAATGCAGAAGATTATGAAAATCCAGTAATTGAGAATATTTCCCAGGTAATGCTCTATGGCTTTGTAGGAAAGAAAAATACGGGTAAGCTTAATCTAGAGTCTTTAAATCAATATCTTGTAGGAAGCGATCATAGACGCCAATATGAATCTTTTATTCAGGATTATGATGGTAATGAAGTAGCTCTCCAGCAATTGTCACGATCTGAATTTAATCAGGCAATTATTAAGAGCGAAGATAAAGAAATAAATTATATTCCTAATAGCAATGTTGATTTTGCGGTTAATATGAAAAACATGGGAATTGAAGTTGACTTTTCTTTAAATGAAGTCGATTTTGTTGACCGTGAAAGAATTCGTCATAAATATAATTATCGCTGCCAATATTGCGGTAGACGCGGGACGAGCGTAGATCACAAAGATCCAGTTTCTTTATCGCATGATAATTCTTTTGATAATCTGATTTTGTCATGTAGCGAGTGTAATCGAATTAAATCTAATATGCCTTATAATTTGTTTACTAAGCTGAATAATCAACTTACTGTTGTAAATAGAAAATTGGTTAAGTACGAAGATACTCTTGCTAATTTAAAAGAAGAATTTCAGCAGGCAAAACGTGATTTGGCTGGACAAGTTCATTTAAAAGGGGTAGTTAATGACCCTGAATTAAATGCGATGAGAAAGCAAAATAAAAAGCTTCAGGATGCAATTGATAGTTTGCAGAGCGATTATGATGCTTTAAGGAAATTGCGTAAGACATATTTTGAAACTGGTTGGAAACTAGCACAAGAAAAAGAAAATAGTGAGATTATATAGTAAAAAAATGCATTGGACATAAAAATCCAATGCATTTTTTGCTATCTTAAAGTTCATTACTTCTAAAGTTACGTAAGAATTTCTTAGTCTTCTCTTCTTGAGGATCATTAAAGATCTCTTGTGGTGTACCTTGTTCAGTGATAACTCCATCACTCATAAAGATAACTTGATCAGAAACGTCACGAGCAAATCCCATTTCGTGAGTAACAATGACCATTGTTAAGCCAGTTTTAGCTAGTAACTGCATAGTATTAAGTACTTCACCAACCATTTCAGGATCTAGCGCACTAGTTGGTTCATCGAAAAGTAAGATTTCAGGATCCATCGAAATTGCCCGCGCAATAGCTACACGCTGCTGTTGTCCACCAGATAATTGTTGAGGCTTTGCAGTTAAGAAAGGTTCCATGCCAACTTTCTTTAAGTTCTCAATTGCAACTTTTTTGGCTTCTTCTTTAGAGCGTCCAAGAACCATTTCTTGACCAATCATACAGTTTTGAAGCACGTTTTTATTATTAAATAAATTAAATTGCTGGAACACCATACCAACCTTTGATCGGAATTTATTGCGATCAAAATGAGAATCTAAAATATTGTTACCATGGAATAAGATCTTACCATTGCTTGGTTCTTCAAGAAGGTTAATACATCTAAGCATGGTCGATTTACCACCACCAGATGGCCCAATAATGGTCATTACTTCACCTTTATTAATATCAAAAGAAATATCTTTTAATACTGTGTGGTCGCCGTATTTCTTTTGTAAATGTTGTACTTGTAAAATGTTTTCTTCGTTATTATTGTTCATGTTCAAATCCAGTCTCCTTTGGATCTTCTACTTGTAATTGATTAGCCATTAAGTTGTAGTTCTTTGGACCTTCAAGCTTCTTTTCAATGAAATTAAAGATTCTAGTAATTGAGAATGTCAAAATTAAGTAGATCATTGAAATAATGAAGTAAGTTTGGAAGAATTGGAAGGTTTGACTGGCAACAGTTGTACCAACAAAGAACAATTCTGATACAGAGATAATACTTAATACTGAAGTATCCTTAATGTTAACAATAAATTCGTTAGTAATTGATGGCAAACAGTTTCTAATTGCTTGTGGTAAAATGATATGCCACATTTGTTGTGAGTGAGTCATACCGATAGCAGAAGCTGCTTCAAATTGACCTTTAGGGGTAGCGTTAATACCACCACGAATAACCTCGGCTAAGTAAGCACCAGTATTAATTGAAACAATTACTAGAGCAGCTACTGTACGGTTTGAGTTAAGGTGCCATAATTGGGCAATTCCGTAGTAGATAACAGCTGCTTGAACCATCATAGGAGTTCCACGGAACACTTCAATATAAACTGCTAAAATCCAATCAACAATCTTTAAGCCCCACTTCTTACCAGTAGACTTAGGAGTTGGGATAGTTCTAACAATACCCACAAGTAAACCAATGAAGAAACCAACAATAGTACCAACTAAAGCTAAAAGAAGAGTCATTCCAACACCGCCAAGGATCATTGAACCATAGCGATGCATAATTGACATAAACCAGTTTTCTTTCTTGCTGCCACCTGCTTGAGGCTGTTCCTTTACAGCATCAGCCATTAATTGGTCGCGCTTTTTCTTAGAAATACCATTTAAAATGCTATTAACTTGGTTAAGTAATTCAGTGTTGCCTTTCTTAACACCAATTGATGTAATTGAATCATCGTGGTCAACTTTGAATCCTTGCATCTTGTTTAAGTTAACGGCAACGATGTTAGGGTTAACTGCCTTGTAACTTTGGTATTCAATATCTTCTGCTACATAACCATCAATAGTACCTGATTGTAAGCTTTGACGCATTGCAGAAAAGCTTCTCATTGCTGGTTCACGCTTAGCGCCATGTAATTGCTTAATTAGATCATAGTGCAATGTACCTTGTTGAGCAGTTAATTTTGCGCCTTTAAAATCATTTAAGCCTTTTGCTTGAGCAAATTTTCCAGTCTTGCTTGTAATAACTACGAAAGTACTCTTTCTGTATGGTACAGAGAAGTTGATTGCCTTTCTACGTTCAGCAGTAGGAGACATACCAGCAATAATTAAATCAATTTTGCCAGAAGTTAAAGCTGGTAATAGACCATCCCATTCGGTCTTTTCAACGACAACTTTACGATGAAGCTTTTTACCGATAATTTTTGCGATTTGTACATCATATCCATTTGCATATTGCTTAGATCCATCAATTGGAACTGCACCATTTGCATCGGTTGTTTGAGTCCAATTGTATGGTGGGTAATTAGCTTCCATACCTATTTTTAGGGGTGCTTCTTTTTTAGCCGCTTCGGTTTGACTAGAATTAGAGCTAAAACCGATAACTAAACTTAAAATTAGGGCTAATAAAGCACTAAACCATCTTATTTTTGACTTCACTTTGAAATACCTCCAAAAATTATTTCAAATAAAGCCAATACAATAAAAGCGTAAATAAAAAGCCTCGCTGTTTACCAAAAACAACGAGGTTTGAAAATCATCAGTAATTAAACCAAATCATATAGCGCTCCCTGGGGACTACCAGGACAGTATGTAAGATATGCTCTCACATCCCAACAAGCTTAATTCGCGAAAGTAAGCTTGTTTCGGCGATAATCCTAAAAACTACTGTCAATGTATTCGCGTACTCAAGTAGATTTTGTGGTTATCGCAACCTCTATTGCATTGGGGATTTATTTAACTGATGAAAAGATTAAACGATTTTTAATATTTTGTCAAATAAATCCGTGATTTTTTTTGACATCTTTTTTCTTAATATCTGAAACATAGGGATTACCAGCAACTATAAATCTTAGCTTTTTCTTGGCCCATTTAGGATCTGACTGATTGATCCCAACTCTTGGAAGAGCAGTAATTTTTTCAATTTTTCGTTTATGATTAATATCAATATCAAAAGGAGAATCTTCTAAACGAGCTAAGTCCCATTTTCTACTAGTAATTCCAAAAGCCTGCATCATCTTTCCAGGGCCATTAGTTAAAAGTGGACCAGTTTTGCCGTTGCGATTTTTAATCATGGTATCAATTCCGGTCAGTGGGTCAATTGCCCTAATTAAAACTCCTTGTGGTTCACCTTCTGCTTGGCACGCAACATCAAAGAAGAAGTATTGTCTCTGAGAATAGATATACAAACTGCCACCAGGACGATATAAGCCTTCATTTGCCTGACTGCGTCTGCCACCATAAGAATGGGCAGCCCGGTCTTTTACACCAACATAGGCTTCTGCTTCAACTATTGTGCCTGATAAAAGTTCATTTCCATTGTTGAAAGATAAAGTTCTACCCAACAGATCTTTACTAATTTCACTAGTAGACCGATTAGTAAAAAATTCTTCATATTACTACTTCTTTCTAAAAATGTTGTACACTCGTACTTGAAAGTAAATATAAATTGTAGGGGGAATCAAAAGATGAATGAAATAAAAGTTGTTAGAATTTATGACCATGAGCAACCCGCAGGTTATAGAATCTTAGTAGATCGCTTATGGCCTCGAGGAATGAGCAAGGTAAAAGCTCATTTAGATGAATGGGATAAGGAAATTGGGCCAACTAATGAATTAAGAAAATGGTTTAATCATGAAGATGACAAGTTTCCTGAATTCAAGACTAAGTATATAGCGCAATTGAAAGCTAATCCAGTTACAACCGAGTTTGTTAAAAATGTAAAAGAAAAGCTAGCTCAAGAAGACGTTATCTTCTTATATGGTGCTAAAAATAAAAAGCACAACCAGGCAGTTGTGCTTAAAGATTTTATTGATAGTCAATTAGGTTAAGGCATTTTTTTGCCATGCAAGTTTTGTCGAACGTAATGAAAAATAATTGTTAAAATAACTGTACCAAAAACGATGCCGGCAAAGATGGCATCGGGCAGTTTGAAGTTTAGCGGTGGCAATGAAACAAGTAGCTTAACTGCAATGATTGTGATTAAAACATAGGCCATTGTTTGAAGTTCAGGAATAATTTCCATTAATTTGATAATAACTTCAGCAACTCCTCGCATGCATAGAATACCAATCATTCCGCCAACTAAGACGACAACTGGATTATTTGACATGGCTAAGGCTGCTAAAACAGAGTCAATTGAAAAGACGATATCCATTGACTCAATTGAAATAACAGTTCTCCAAAATAATGAAAGATGGTGCTTTCTTGTCTTGGAGCTCTTTTTCTTATGGGCTTCTTTTTTTGCCGCTTCTTTCTTAGCAACTTGTGCAGGGTGGCGAAGATCATAAAAATACTTATAAACTAAGTAAAGTAAATATAAACCGCCTAACAGTTTGATTTCCCAGAAATTAATTAGGTAAGTACCAATCCCAATTACAATAAAGCGAAATAGATAAGCCCCCCAAAGTCCGTAAACTAACGATTTCCTTTGCTCATCTTTAGTTGGTAAAACTTGCGTTTGTGCGGCTAAAACCACCGCATTATCAACTGATAGCAAACACTCCATTAAAATTAGAGTCAGAATCATCATCCAATCTTGTCCGCTAGTTAGGACATGAGCCCAGTTATTAGCGTCAAAAAAGGGTTGATAAAGTTTAATCAATTGCATTCAAATAGCCTTCTTCAAGTTTTATTAAGCGTTGCTTTTCTTTCTCTCCCATTCTATAACTTCCAACCTTATCTGACGCTAAAATTACGCGATGACTTGGAATAAAAATTAGGGATGGATTTAGGGCTACCGCATGTGCAACTGTTCGAACCGAAGTTGAGCCATTAATAGCAGAAGCTAAATCATTGTAAGAAATGGTTGTTCCATAAGGAATATTTTCAATCATTTTAACAACTTGATTTTGAAATGGAGTACCAAAGCTTGAGTAGTCGATAGGAACGGTAAAGGAGCGACGCGTGCCTGCAAAATATTCTTTTAATTGTTGAACATAAGGAGCCAATTTTTTGGAATCTTGGACCAGAATGTGGTTAGGATAAAATCCTAAAATAGAAGATTCAATATTACTATTCTTGGAACCGACGAATGCTAATCCCAAGTTACTAATGACTAATTCATAGGTCCATGGCTTAATTTCAACAAAATCGTAATAAAAAACTTTTGCTTGGGCAAGTGGCATTTAATCCTAACCTTTCTTTTAATTAATATATTAACTCCATCTTATATTGTACAACAAAAAATAACAGAAAGAGCTATGGACAAATTAAATAAAATGTTAGTTAAGATAATATCGGTTATATATATAATTTGTCAAATACTTTTTCAGCATTTTCAATAATTGTTAAAACATCTTTAGGAGTTGGTACAGGAGTATTATTGATAACCCAGACTTTGGCAGTAGCTTGTCGATAGGCAAGAAGTTGAGCGAAAGGATAAACAACAAAACTAGTTCCAGCAATAATAACTAAGTCACTATTTTGAATTGCTTTGACTGAATCAGTTAAAACCATTTCATTAATTGGTTCACCGTATAAAACAATGCCGGGACGAATTATTCCGTGATCTTTTGCGTGTAGGTACGATTTCTTATATTCTTCGTATGAAATTTTTTCATGACACTTAGTACAAAAAATATTATAAAGATTGCCATGAAATTCAATGACATGCTTATTGCCAGCTTTTTTGTCTAGACCATCAACATTTTGTGTAATTAAAGTACCATTTTTATTGCAGCTAGCTGCAATTTTTTGGTGAATAATATTAGGTTGAGCATTTGGAAAATACATATTTTCCATTACAAAGTGATGAAACTTAGCTGGTTCATGAAAGAGAGTATCCTCACTTAAAATTTGTTCTGGACTTTCGGATATGCCATTATAAATTCCGTTTTTTGATCTGTAGTCAGGAATATGAGAGGGTGTAGAAACTCCAGCACCAGTTAAGTACGTGACATGGTGGGCATTATTGAGATCTGCTTGCAGGGCAGCAATTTGATTGTTTAAATCCATATGAAACCTCCTATACTTTTAATTTTCAACTAAGTCAATTATAGAATGCTGAGAGAAAAAGTGGTATTTGTTATAATTGAAGTAAGAATTTTAACGTTAATAAATATTTTTAGAAGGAAAGATATGTCACTTTTGTATATTGCTTTTGATATTTTGCTAATTGGCTATATTTTTTATAGTTGGTATTGGCAAGCAAACATTGATTATAAGGCTCGCTTTAGAAGTTCATCGGTTATTTGGGCTTTGATTTTTCTATTAATTGGATTTTATTTAGATTACTTTACTGATCCAACTTTGCTCATGAATGTGTTTATAGCAACATTTTTATTAATGAGTATTATTGATGGTGTTAGTGGATTAGCTAAGAAGAGGTTAGTTGTAAGTGGATATTTTAAACGAACAGTTAAGTATAGCGATATTGCACATGTTACCTTAATTACAGTTCCTAATCCTAAAAAGCCCACTGTGATGGCAATTTTTCAAACTAATAATCGTCAAGCGTATTATTTACGTTTTTCACAGCAAATTAGTGATGTAATTGCTAACATTAGAAAATACTTAGGTTCAAACGTTGGCATTGAAGTACAGTCAATGATGTAAATATAAAAATATGAAAAGAAAGGATAAGAACTCTGATCACTATACAATGAAGTGAAGGAGTACTTATCCTTTTTTGCTTTTTATAAAATTGGAGAAAGTAATCTAGAAAAGGCCTGTTTGAATCGAAGGTAACGAGACCAATTATTGGTGATATCCAACGTTAATTCAGTACAGTTAGCAAGATCTTTTTTAAAAATCTGATTTAATTCCCGGGTAATATTTTTATCATAGAAAACAGCATCAGTTTCAAAATTTAGACTATATGAGCGAAAGTCTTGATTCATTGAACCAACTGCTGAAAAGCGTTCATCAACCATGACAGTCTTAGCATGAATGAAGCCATTATTATAGACGTAAATTTTTATCCCTTCATGTAATAAGTAGTTCGCATACCACTGAGTAGCGCGGTAAATAAAGGGATGATCAGGCATTGAAGGGATCATGATTCTGACATCAACACCTGAACGGGCAGCAATAACCCAAGTGGCGATCATTGGATCGTCTGGAACTAGGTAAGGAGTCTGAATCCAAAGCGTTTTTCTTGCCATCATCATCATTCTAATCATGCCATTGCGTAAGTAAGGGGTAGAAGTATCAGGTCCATCTGACACGATTTGTGTTGCAACGTCATCTTCAGTTAGCTTATTTTCTTCAATCTTTGGAAAAAGTTTTTCATTAAATGAAATTGTCTCATTTTTATTAGTAACTGAAGCGTTCCAGTCCATTACAAAACGTTCTTGGAGTAATAGCGAGGCTGAGCCTACAATTCTAAGATGGGTATCGCGCCAGTAACCAAATTTTTTGCTTTTACTTACATATTGGTCACCAACATTGAAGCCACCTGTCCAAGATATTCGGCCATCAACAACGACAATCTTACGGTGAAGGTGATAATTCATCCGATATTTTTTGATCATATTCTGAGCCGTGATAAAAGCTGCCACTTCTCCGCCTAGATCAGTTAAAGGTTTGAACCAAGCCTTTGAAGCACCTGGCGATCCCCACGGATCATAAATCAATCTTATTTTTACGCCTTCACGAGCTTTTTTGATTAATAAATTGAGAAACTGATTTCCTAAATCATCATTCATGAAGGAATAATATTCAACATTGATTGTTTCCTTAGCCTGATTAATGTCTTTAAAAAGAGCTTTAAATTTCTCTTCTCCATCGGTATAGAAACTAATTTTATTGTTTTTAGAAAGCGGGGAATCATGTTTAAAGTTAAAATAATCAATTAAAATTTTAGCTTCTTTAGAAGTATCTGTTGGCCCAGTATCTTTAGGGATACGCGGAATCATTTTATTTACTTTGTTTAAGCCAATGTGTTTTTGATTATTAATTGCAAAAAGGTTTTCTTGTGATAATCCACGTCCAATAAAACCGTAAAGAATAAAGCCGAGCACAGGAAAAATAAGTAAAATAATTAGCCAGGCCCAAGAGGTAGCGACTGATCTTTTTCTGTGGAACACTACATAAAAGGCTAAAAGTGTGTTAACTGCCCAAAGAAGTGTCCAAAATTCATTTGAAAAAATAATTATCCCTCCCCGTTAACTCAGTTATTATCGTCGTTATGTCCTCCAAAAATAAGAAGAAGTCTAAATAATTGTAGCATGCTTGTTAAAACTGCTGCGACATAGGTTAAGGCTGCCGCAAACAACACTTTGCGTGCCATTGGCATCTCTTGTGGCGATAAAATAGCCCCATTATTTAACATCCTTAGCGCACGATGTGAAGCATTAAATTCAACTGGTAAAGTTACTACCTGAAAAAGAAGGACTAGTGCAAAGCACCAAATACCAATTTTAATCAAGGTTTGATTCATCCCTAAGACTAGTCCTAGAAGAATTAATGGCATTGATAAATTAGAACCAAGAGAAACAATTGGCACTAAGGCAGAACGCATACGCATTGGTGCATAGTTGCTAGCATCTTGTAAGGCATGTCCGACTTCATGTGCTGCTACACCAACCGCAGCAATAGAAGAAGAGTTATAAACAGACTGCGAAAGGCTGAGAACTTTATTAGTAGGATTGTAATTATCAGTTAAGTTCCCGGCAACTTCGCGAATTTCAACTTCATATAAACCAGCTTGGTCTAGAATGTAACGAGCGGCTACTTTACCAGTGTAATTACCTTGATTTTGAATTTGATCATAGCGATTAAAAGTCGAATTAACGTTCATTGAGGCCCAGCCAGAAATTGCTACACCTAAAATAATCATCCAAAAATATGGGTCATAGAAAAATGGCATATAGTACATAACGATTTTCTTTCTTTATAAAATTAATCAGTTAACTTCAAAAACTTATTGATAATATTAATTACAAAAGGATTATCATGTAGAACACTATGTTCAGCTGCATTCCCGCGAACTTCGATTTCTTGGAAGGTGTGGGCAACAGGAGCAAGAATATAGCGAATTGATTTAGCAGAAACAACAGAAATAAACCTATCTGTATTAGTTTCATCTAAGATATTTCCATAAATATTTAAAACAGAAATATTGGGATTAAAGCGACGCTGATTAAATAGCATACCTAAATAGGAAATACTCATCAGAATAGGACGTCCTTTTTCATTGAGACGATTAACATTAGGTAAATCGCCTAAATACATTACTCCATCAAAGGGCCCAGCAATTAAAGCGCAATGGTCTAAGTGAGGAAAGTTTTTTCTCAAGCTTGTTTTCATTTCAACCTTTACTACTGAAGGTGCACCTAGAGAATGGGCGACCGCACTATATTTCTTGAAATGGTATCTCTTACTTAAGTAAGACAAGGCCGTGCGTAAGTAATAGGAACTTGCATAAACACCAGCAATTCGGTCTTTAAAAACTAATTGAACGATGGGCTGTGGATCAGCTGTCCAAGTTCCTTCCAAAATAAAATTACCAAAGGGATCGATTGTAACTTTAAGAAATTTATCTGTTCCTTTTGCCTTGCAAGCAGCATGAACCATTTTGTTAGTTGTATAATCGCCTCCGCGAAAACCGTGTACGTAAAAAATTGGTGTTTGCGTAATTGTAGAAGCTTTTTCTGTTGTTGAACTATCTTCAACTTTACGTTTGTGCATTCTGAGTAGCCAGCGTGTAGGAGTAAAGGTAGCCATTAAACCTAAAAAAGTCATTCTTGCAATGCTAGGTTCTTTATTTTTATGTTTATTATTCTTTTCAACTTCTTCGCTATATCGTTTTTGAATAAAAAACACACTACATCCTCCCTTCGTATTAATTTTAGCGTTAAAATTATTCTAACATTTTATCAGCTAGAGCAGATAAGAAAGGAACATTTATGAAATACTATGCAGTAAAAAAAGGTCGTACACCTGGTGTTTACCGGACATGGGAAGATGCTAAAAAACAAGTTGATGGCTTCTCCGGTGCCGAATATAAGTCTTTTGAAAAGATAACTGATGCGACTGAGTATTTAGACTGGAATAAGGAAACGCAACCAGATATTGTTAAAGAAGATTCCTTAAGCAATGCGATTAAGAAAATCCAAGCTGCTAAGATCGTGCCCCAGGCTAAAAAGAAAAAAATAAAAAAGACTAGTTCTAATAATCCAGCTGACTATTTTGCAACTATTTATACAGATGGTGGATCACGAAATACTGGTGTGCATAAAGGGGGACATGTTAATAAAACTGATAAAGCAGCGTGGGCTTATTTAATTGAATGGCAAGGTGGTCGCACTTATGGTTCGGGCGGAGAATTTGGCGCCACAAACAATAAGATGGAATTATTGGGGCTAATTAATGCTTTAGAGAAATTACTTGAGTTGAAGTTTAATGATAAACATCTTTTATTTGTTTTAGATTCACAATATGTTTTAAATGGAATTAATAAGCACTGGATTGAGGGATGGAAGAAACGTGGCTGGAAACGAGCAAATGGTCCTTTAATCAATGCTTCCGAATGGAAAAAACTAGATAGTTTACTAGGTCATTTTTCGGATAGTACTTTTAGCTGGACCAAGGGACATGCTGATAACGAGGGCAATGTTTTTGTGGACCATGAACTAAATCGTTATATGGATAAAATGAAGTAGTAATCTGCTTGATAAACAAAAAAGTCTGCAAATTGCAGACTTTTTTAATGCACTTTTTTTAGTAGTTGCTATAATAATAATTGAAAGACTAGAACGCACGCAGGTACTAGTTTTGACGACGGAGACGGCTATTTTAAGCCGTCTTTTTCTTTTAATTTTTTAGTTTAAGACAATGACACCGCCAAAGATACTTCTAAACCAGCTAACGATTGAATCAATTAATTTTTGGAACCAGTTACGAGTTTCAGGTGTATTAAATTTTGAAAAGATATTCTTAGCACCAGATTGAATTTGGTCTGCCAGTTGGCCAGCTTGTTGCTGGAAGTTTTTGTCTTTTAAAGCACCAGAATTTTTAATCTTAATTAAGACATTAATAATTTGTTCTTTTTGATTATTAGTAATGGTGTCGCCTAGGTGGTTAATGTTAATTTGATTGTTAACGATATCTCTAATTTGGCTATCGGAAATATTTTGTCCCTGTTTAGCCATTTCTTTTTTTGCACCAGCTACGGCATTGTTTAATTGAGCGTCAGAATAGCCATCTTTTCCCTTATTTTGGCTAGTAATCTTACTTAAGGTATTCATTTCAGTTTGTGCTGCATTAATTTGATTTTGATTTAAAGAATTGCCATTTTTAGCATAGGCAGCATAAACACCAGCTAGAGCACCTGACCCATCAATTGGCGTAGCAGAAGTGACGTAAATGTCCGCGTCAGAAATACCAGCAGTTAAAGCGGCATTTTTGTACTGGTTAGCAGTAATAGTTGTAATGTTATTGTGACCATTATAAGGTAAAATGTGAACATTAATCCCGCTACCAGAGCTAGTTTTTTGGATCATAGCGCTAGACCAAACACCTGAATTATTAGTGAAGTCATAGCCAGAAGGATTAAGATATTTTACAAGATCTGCGCCAGTAATAGTGATGGTGGTATAATTACTACCATTTAAGGACTGCGTTAAAGTATCAATTGTCCCCTGTTTTTGAGAAGAGGTAAGGGATGTACCTAAAGTTACGACAGGAGTGTCATTTTCATTTGCCTTAACTGTTTTAGTATTACTAATAGCAGTTAATCCTAAGATTCCGCTTGTTAAGATAGCGACAAGCGCGGTTAGTATTTTTTTCATAATAAAATTTTCTCCTTATGAATAAAATATACTCAATGTGATGGCTATATTATAACCTAAATAGCTAACTGAATTATGTAAATAAGTATTAAGATGCTATAATCATAAGCAAAAGGAGGCAGACGCTGTGTTACGCCAGCCAATGTTAACGGTAATTATGCCTGTCTACAATATGGAAAAATATTTAGGCCGGGCACTAGAAGCTTTAGCAAAACAAAAAGATAAAAATTTTAAATTATTGATTGTTAATGACGGATCAAAAGATAAAACTCGCGAAGTAGCGGAAGGGTATCGTGATCGGTTTCTTTATTTTGACATTATTAATAAAAAGAATGGAGGCCTTTCTGATGCTAGAAACGTTGGAATGGCTCATGTAACTACTCCATATTTTACTTTTCATGATGGGGATGACTGGGTTGATCCTGGCTATACTGCATATTTTGTAAGAGCATTTGATGAGCATCCAGATGTAGATATTGTTTCTTGTGGTTTTTGGATTGATTCAGAAAAAAGACATGAGAGTCATCCAGTAGGAAATAAGCAAAGCGGTGGTTTAATCGACAAGAGAGAAGCTTATTTGAAGATGACGAATGTCTTTGGCTCGCCTGTAAAGGGGTATACCTGGAATAAAGGATATAAAATTAGCGTCGTTAAAAAATATCATTTGCGTTTTGTGGAAGATTTAGCCTTTATGGAAGATCAAATCTTCAACGTTAAATACGTATCGTTGACTAATGGTTTTTACTATAGTTCAACCCCGTATTATCATTATTGGCAACGTGCTGATAGTATGGTGCATGATCTTAATCCTAAAAAAATACCAGATAATTTCCGAGCTAATTATCGTGTATGGCACCAAATTATTAAAAGCTTGATGGCGGAGCGTGAAGCCCAAAAAGAAAATAAAAAGGTTGCAAAAAAAGCATCTTTAAGTGATTTAGATCATCAAGATTTATAAGAATTTACAGCTAAAGGAATTGGTATGAAAGTAAAAGTTAATGGGGTTGAAATTTACTATCAGAAATTAGGTAAAGGACATCCCTTAATTTTGTTACATGGACATCACCAAGATGGTGGAATCTTCGATAAATTAGTTGCGCCGCTTTCTCTCTATTACACAGTTGTGGTCCCCGATATGCGAGGCCATGGTTTAAGTGAAGGAGAAGCAAGCGAGCATTATCAAACTGAAGTTGAAGATTTACGGGCTTTTATTAGCGCGCTTAAACTTGAAAAGCCTTATATCTTAGGCTTTGGTTCGGGAGGCTTAGTTGCTCTTTCTTTGGCCGCTCAAGCACCAGAATTAGTTTCTAAAATAATTGTTGCTGGTACTTACGTTAATGGAAACGGCGTGAATGCAAAGCACATTGCGGCTAATACCATTCGAGGCTTTTTTAAGGGAGATCGTGACAGCAAAGTAGCTTTAAGAGAGAGTCATATTCCTGTTGAAACGTTAAAGCGAATTAAGACGCCGACCTTATGTGTAGTAGGTGAAAAGGATTGGGTTAAAGTTGAACATGTTCGTTGGTACAGTCAATTGCTTCCTAATTGTCGTTTAGTTTTAATGCCTCGTCAGACGCATTATAGTTATGTTGTTCATAGTTTAAAATTATTAGATTTAATTAAAGATTTTTGTAAAGAGAGCTAAAAAAGTAGCGCTCTTTTTCTTTTTGATCTAAAAATTCGATAGAATTAATATGTAAATGGAAATTAATAGATAGCAGAAGGTTAGAACAATGACAAAAATAGTGGTTCAAGGAATGAATGGCGAGATGTCTGTAGATGATGACAAAATTAAGATTAAGCATACTGCGCCTTTATTTCCAGGTAAACGAGAAGTAACATTAGACATTCACAGTTTACAAGCTGTTGTATATAAAAAAGCGCACATCTTAATTAATGGTTTTTTAAAATTAGTTCCTAAGGGAGATAATCCCATGCTTTATCAAACGGCTAGTTTACACCAAATGGGAAAAGATGAATTGGCAATTGTTTTGAGAGCTTTTGAAAATACCAATCCTAAAGATGCAGAGCATTTTTATAATTATGTCGTTGGTCGCTTAAATCAGATTAAAGCAGCAGAAAATAATCAGTTATAATCTATAGCTAGAAAAGTAGAGCAAAACGGGAATTTTTAGTTATAATAAAACTAGCTGTTAATTTTACAAGGAAGGGCAAATTGATGAATAAAGAAGAATTGCACGAAATGTTGCACCCAATGAAATTAATCGGTCTTGGTGGAAATCAAGCTTTAGCAGAGAGAATTGCGTCAGCTTTGGACAAGCCATTGTTAGAGACTGCTGTTCAACACTTTAGTGATGGAGAAATTCAAGTTAACATTACAGAAAGTGTCAGAGGCTGTGATGTCTACGTAATTCAATCTATTCAAGATCCAGTAAACGAAAACTTTATGGAATTGATGATTGTATTGGATGCTTTACACCGTGCATCTGCTCACTCTGTTAACGTAGTAATTCCTTATATGGCATATTCACGTCAAGATACTAAGAATCGTTCACGTGAACCAATCACTGCTAAATTATTAGCTAACTTGCTTCAATTGACTGATATTGATGACTTGATTGCTGTTGACTTACATGCCTCACAAATTCAAGGCTTCTACAATATTCCAGTTGACCACTTGCACGCTATGCCAATCTTAGCTCAATACTTCTTAGATAACGGTATTGCAAGCAAGGATGATGATGATGTAGTAGTTGTTTCTCCAGACCACTCTGGTGCAAAACTTGCACGTACTTTTGGTTCATATTTTGATGCACCAATTGCAATTGTTGACCAACGTGGAGCACGCTATGATGCAGAAGCTCATGATATGATCGGAGACGTCAAGGATAAGACTGTTATTATCGTTGACGACTTAATTGATACTGGTTCTAGAATTGCTTCTTCAACTAAGTCAGTTTTAGCTGCTGGAGCTAAGAAAGTTTATGTTGCCGCAACTCATGCTTTGCTTTCTCAAAATGCAATTGATGTCTTAAACGAATTACCAGTTGAACAAATTGTTGTAACTGATACCATCAAGCACAAGAAGTATCCAGATAGAATGGTTCGTTTATCTGTTGCACGTTTACTTGCCAAGGGTATTGATTACATTTACAACGATAAATCAATCCACCAAATCTTTGATGAACAAAACAGAATTCAAGGATAGTTTACATTAAATTTTAATATTTTATAAAAAGGCTGAAGCTTAGTATTGTACTAGTTTTCGGCCCTTTTTTTATCTAAAATAAATACTATACATTATTGAACATCCATCAATATTAAGATAATATTAAATGAAAATTAGCTAAAAGATCAAGGTGGATAAAATGAAAAGAGTGTTTCAGGCGCAGCTATATCTAAATATTTTGATGGCTGTAATTATTTTGATTAATTATCGTACAGTTAAAGATTGGATTTATCTTGGAATTTTAGCTGTAGCAGTTGTAGTAAGTAAAAATAAAAGGATTTCGCAGCTAATAAATACAGTACTTATACCCATGGTTTTTATCGATCAAGTTAGAAACTTGAGTGATATTCTCATTCAGCACTTTTCTCAGTTAACACTACTCATCTTTTGGATTTATGCTGTTGGGGCCATAATAGTATTGATTCCGGTCACAATAGTCGAATATGGGAAAATTAAAAAGCCAATTTGGCGATTGATAGCATCGGTCTGGATGATTAATTTTGTTATTATGTTTTGCTATCTTTTAACCTTAAAAAATGTAAATCCAGACGGCTTTTTAGTGAGTTTAAATAAATCTGGCTTGGTTTATGCTTTAGCAATTTTAGTTTATGTATATTTTGCTGTTAAAAGTTGGGGTTATGAATTTTGTTTTAATTTACCAACTTTTAAAGGTAAAAAAATGCAGCTACTTTCATTTATTCTAATTTTTGGGATAGCGATTTGGATTTCATTTTTTAAAGTATTTAGTGAATTTGCTCAGAGATGGCAGGAATTATTTTGGAATTGGGATTTTTCTTTACTTAATCCAACTGAGTCGGCCCTTCTAAAAAATGCTTGGTCTGTCTTTCTCTACTCAATAGAAGCGGGAATTGGCGAAGAGGCGACTCGATATATAAACTTAGTTTTACTATTAGTAATTTTCAAAAACAAAAAGTGGCAAATTAATGGTGCGGTTTTAGGCAGTGCAATTCTATTTGCTTTGCCTCATATTGGAAATGCCTTTGCCTCAGAACTTAAACAAACACCACTAGCAACTGCTTTTCAAGTGATTGATACATTTGGCTTTGGGTGTTTTGCGGCTGCGCTAATTTTATATAGTGGTAAATTATGGCCGACAATGGTAATCCATGCACTATATGATATTCTTGCATTTTCTAAAACCCCATTGACTCAAGATAGCGTGGGAATTTTTGGTGGAAATACAGGTCAGTTTATTCATGTAATTATTAGTTTAGTACTTTGGGTAAGTTTTGCTGCTTTTCTTTTAATCAAGAACAGAAAATTAGTAAAACAGAATGTTCAAATCTTGACTCGGGTTCAAAAAACAGATTTGACAATTTCATGAAGCAAGTTATAATACAAGCAAATAAAATAGCCAATTGATTTACTATACAAGAACTTTAATTTTACAAAAATAGAAATGCCTCTAGTATAAGTTAAGTACTAGAGGTATTTTTGTCTTTAGGGGGAGTACAAAATGGATGAAAAGGAGAAGCTAAAACTAAAAAGATCGCTTAAGAGCCGTCATGTAACGATGATTGCAATTGGTGGAGCTATTGGTACTGGATTGTTTTTAGGATCTGGTACAGCTATTCAAAGTGCTGGTCCATCAATAATCTTGTCATACCTAATTGTTGGAATTATTAGCTTTTTCATGATGAGAGCGTTAGGGGAGCTAATCTTAGCTGAGCCTGATCAACATTCATTTATCGAATCAGTAAAAAAGTACCTGGGAAATAGAATGGAATTTGTTGCAGGTTGGACTTATTGGTTATGCTGGCTTAGTTTAGCAATGGCTGATTTAACTGCAACAGGAATTTATTTAAAGTATTGGTTTAAAGACTTACCACAATGGGTAGGGCCTTTAGTAATCGTTGTTCTGTTAATGCTTGTTAACATGGTTAACGTTGGATTATTTGGTGAGCTTGAAAGCTGGTTTTCAATGATTAAGGTGCTGGCCATCTTAGCTTTAATCGTTACTGGCTTAATCCTCTTAGTTATGCATAGCAAAATTGACTCTAGAACTGTTTCACTGAGTAACTTGATAAATTATGGGGGCTTTTTTCCAACAGGCTCATGGGGCTTCTTAAAGTCATTTCAGATGGTAGTCTTTGCCTTTGTTGGGATAGAAATTGTCGGTTTAACAGCAGGTGAAACGGCTAATCCCGATAAAGATATTCCCAAGGCAATCAATACTTTACCAGTAAGAATTGGGTTATTCTATGTTGGTTCTATGATTGCAATTATGGCAGTCTATCCTTGGAACAAGATTGTTACTACAACTAGTCCATTTGTGCAGGTTTTTGGCGCAATTGGGATTCCTGCAGCAGCTGGAATTTTAAACTTTGTTGTTTTAACAGCAGCTATGTCTGCTACTAATAGTGCTATCTTTTCAACTAGTAGATCACTATATGCACTTTCACGTGGAAATAATGCCCCAAAAAGATTTGGAAAGTTAAGTAGAAAAGCGGTTCCTAATAATGCTTTGACCTTTTCATCGCTAATTTTATTTATCGTCGTAATTCTAAATTATATTATGCCAGCACAAGTTTTTGATATTATTTCTAGTGTATCAACGATCAACTTTATTATGGTCTGGATAATTATTATGTGGACGCATTTGAAATATCGTGCAGAAAATAAAGGAAAGCTAGGTAGTTTTAGAATGCCTGGATTTCCAATAACTAGCTGGGTTACAATCATTTTCTACTTAGTGATTTTAATAATTTTGGCGCTAATTCCAGCCACAAGGCTGCCGTTACTTATTTCAATTATTTTTATTCTAGCTTTAGCATTGAGTTACACCCTTTTAGAAAGAAAAAATTAAATATCAAATAAAGACTGGTAAATAAAATTGTCGGTCTTTTATATAGCATTAAATTCGAAAAAAGCAAAATCCTATCTCGTTATTAGTAATAGGGCTTGGTATAATGATTGTAATTAATGCTCTGAAAACGCTATACTGTATAGGAATAGAATAATAATAACGAGGCAAAGGATATGGCAAGACAAAAAAATTTAGCAAGACGACATGAAATACTACGCAATACTTTTATGCTCTTGAAAAAAAGAGGCATGGAAAATGTATCGCTACAAATGATTGCAGATAAATCTGGCATTTCTAAATCATTACTCCAGTCATATTACCCACGTAAGAATCTACTGATTACTGAAATTGTTACCAATTTTATGACGGCGGTCTTAAAGAGTTTAAATGCGACTGATTTCAAAAATTTGAATACATATTCTAAGATGAAAATCTTTATCTATTTGATTTTAGAACAAGGTATTCAAGATGAAGGCGTTGAACGTGTCGTTAAAAGTATTTTAAGTGATGGCGATTCACTAGATCGCTGGAGTCAGATACTTGATGATTGGCTTAAGAATGAAGGCGTTAAGCATGATTTGGGAAATGATCGTCAGGTTCAGATTGGTTTAAACTTTATTGTTACAGCTGGAGGAGGTCTATACGTAAAACGGACTGAATTTGATTTAGATGCCGATCAAATTTCTGATATAATGGTAAAAACTTTTATGTCAACATTTTTATCAATAGATGAGTCAAAGATAAGCCAAACACTTGTAGAGGCTAAATCAGCCTTACAAAAATATGAATTAACTACCTTAACGCAGGCTATTAATAAAATGTTCGACAATTAATTTTAAGGAAGGTCGAGGAAATGGCAGTACGCACACGCAGTGAGCTGCGTAGAATTGATCAGGCTCAAACTGTGCATGATAAAAGATCTTTTGGAATTGCAATCTTTACAATTGTAGTTTTATTTTTCAGTTTAGTAACCTTCATGAATCCGATTTTTATGAAGAGTCAAATTGCTAAGGAAAGCAATGGAGTTGTAGCTGAACGCTATATTAATCAGAAATTTGATAATTTCGCTGCGGCAATTGGCGCTGATCGAAGTAGTAATAACAGTACTAATAATCTCCTAACTGTTAAGCAGACAAGACCGATTGCGAATGCAATGATTGACTATACTTTGGGAGTTCATTTATTTAGAGCAGAAAATTCTAGTTTAGCTAGTCAAATTCGTAAGGTTATTTTGACTAAAATCGATGACAATTCTTCAATGGAAGCTAAGTCTGTTCAGGAAAAGTTGAAGAAGAATAAGGAAAGTGGGCTTTACGCAATCATTACAAGCTTTGGTTTAGCTAATGCCACTTTAGCAGCAAATGTTGAGCTCGTATTTTTGATTTTAAATATCTTGGTAATCATTTTTGTGGGTATCTTAGCTTATCAACAAATTAAAAGGCTCAAAGAAATTGTTTCAACTGGGCGTTTAATTCATATGTTTGCGGCTGGAGGGATGAGAGCATCACTAGGACTGATTGTGGTTTTTGGCTTACTAGCTTTCATTCCAACAATTTTTAATGTTGAAGGTTTGATCTTGAATATTGGCTATTTTTTGGAGATAGCGAGTGGCATTTTCTTAGAGTTAGTAATTGTCGGAGTAGTCTTGTTTGTAATTAGCACTGTTACTTGGCAGCTTACAAGTGCAAAATAGTAAAAAGTTAATGAATAACAAAAAAGGTCTCAGGTTTTTACCTGAGGCCTTTTTCTGGGAAATGGCGCCGGATTGGATGATCTTAATTGTATTCAAGTAAGTGTAAAGTAGTTAGGGTATAAAATAATTGTAATATGCAACAGCCATAACGGCTCTTGTAAGGGTCCTCAACCATTTCTCACTACTTATTTTTACAGTAATTAGTGCTTAAATCAAGTTGAAAAGCCTAATTATTCTTAAATAATATAATATGTTTGAATTGAGCTGAAAGAATATTCTAAAATCACAAATTCGTTACTTTATAGTCTTTCATAAGGTATTAATTTATTAATTATTCTGCCTGATCCATTGCTTTTTACCAAGATAATACCAAGTTATATGGTCGGTAGTAATTGACTGACCATAAGCGTAACTTTTTCCAGAAGTAACATGATTGGCGGTGCGTTTTTGTAGATTTGGATAAGGACTAGTATAAATATTGGTATCGAATGAATGATTATCGATATTTACCACACCCGCAGTAAAATCTGGATTGTTGTAAACATAGAAATTATGGAACCATTGGTCATTACCTAAGTTATAGTAAGAATAACCATCTTGATAAGAACGACCGAAAATTACTGTATTCATTCGGCGCTTTTTATTTAAAGAATCACGTAGTTTTTCTGCTTGAAGTAAAAGGGCTGATTTAATAGTTGCAGATGAATCAGGATCAGCTACTTGTTTTAAAATCTTGCGCGTTGTCTTGTCACTGCTATCTTTAATATTTTGCGAGGAAGATATTTTTTCAGAGTTTTTTTCTCTGCTCTTAGTTTCAGTGTTATCATTTGAGGTTTTTAGCTTAGGTTGATTAGCAGCAACCTGATTAAATAATTTAAAACTATATTGGTAGACATTATTAATATTCACGTTATATTCATGCCCTGAAACTAACTTAATATCTCCTGGGAAGTAAGTAATAATTGTTTTGAAGTAACCATATGCCTTATTGCTAAAGTTATTAACATTTGTAGCTTGACTAACTTCGCCTGTATCTAAATCAGTGACAGTAATTTTAGGAATGCCAGGGGTAGTTTTATCAGATAAATAAAGAGACCAAGCAATGTTATTTCCTTGAAGCAATTCTATTGGAAAAACGCCACTATTGGGATAAGCAACAGCACTTTTAGCAGCAGCCTTATAGCCATCGCTTGAATATGCAACTTGCTGGACTGAATAGCGGTAGCTATTTTCACCGTATGCTGCACCAATACCAGTGGTAGTAAGTCTACTTGATAAAAGCCACGCACGATGTCCAGTATCCGATCCATCAAGATTATAGGTATCAGTTAATAAATCTGTGATTACATCACCAGCAGATTGATTGCTTACATTAAAATTCAAATTAGAGCTAGCAGAAACATTTTTGGCAATTGTCCAGTAAGTATCGCTAATGTAGTTCGGTCGTGTTTCACTAGGTAACCCGTGTTGATTAGTAAATGGGTTAGCCTTAATTGCAGCCATAACACTTGCGGTAATTTGCGCGTTGTCATTATCTGTCTTATTTGTAGAAATACTTGGCAGATCAAACAACCTACGATAAAAATTAATATAGTCTAATTGAGAGCTAATATAAGAACTGGTAACAGAACCAGGTGAAAATGGTGCTGTTAGGTGAGGGCTGCTTGCATAAAGATTACTGGAGTTAAAAGTTTGTTTTGGTAATCTTGAATATTGATTTTGAATTTGATGAACTTCTTGAATTTCATCTTTGGTAAATGTTGCGGCCAACGCTTCGTTAATCGTAACGGTGCTAGTTGTGGCACTGAGCGTAATAGCAACTATAAAAGCGGTGGCTTTTTTTGTAAAATTCATCTTATCTCCTTTTCGGGATTTATTAGAGTAATAGTAATATATATAACTTAATTATAAAAAATTTTCATTCTTTTGAGACTTTTTTTCAAAAATAATGCATTATAGCGTCACGATTGTTTATAATAAGGTTTCGAGGACAAAAAGGAGATAAAAATATGACTGACAAAATTAAGGTAGGTTTGATCTTCGGTGGAAATTCTTCAGAATATGAAGTTTCTATCATGTCTGCCCACAACATTTATGAAGAAATTGATACTAATAAATTTGATGTTTATCCAATGTGGATTACGAATGATGGTTATTTAGCTAATGACGCCGATTCTCGCAAAGTTTTAGATAATCCTAAAATGGAAGTAGCTAATCCTCATAAAGTAGCAAATATTTCTAATATTGTTGAATTAAAAGATCGTCCTGAAATTGACGTATTTTTCCCAATTGTACACGGAAACTTAGGTGAAGATGGATGCTTACAAGGTTTATTTAGAGTTTTAGATAAGCCATTTGTTGGGGATGATGTTTTAGCTGCAGCTGTAACGATGGACAAGGAAATGACCAAGATTTTAGCTCAACGTGCTGGTGTTCCTGTCGCAAAATGGATTGCAGTTAAGCGTTTTGAATATAACGATCCAGATAATAATAAATTGGACTATGAATACGTAGCCAGTCAATTAGGCTCAGATTTATTCGTGAAGCCATCAAATCAAGGCTCTTCAGTTGGTGTAAGTCACGTTACTAACGAAAAGGAATACAAAGTTGCCCTAGCTGAAGCATTCAAATATGATGACAAGGTTTTAGTCGAAGAAACTGTTCACGGTACTGAAGTAGAGACTGCCGTTTTAGGTAATGATAAGCCAATCGTTGCTGGTGTTGGTCAAATTATTAATGCCAAGGATTCATTCTATACTTATGAAAATAAGTACGATGATAATTCAACTTCAACTTTGGAAATTCCAGCTAAATTACCTGAGGGAATTGTTGAAAAGGTTAGAAAGAATGCTTTGAAGGTATTTCAAGCAACTGAATGTAGTGGCTTAGCACGTATTGACTCAATGCTTCGTACGGAAGACAAGGAAGTTGTTTTAACAGAAGTAAATGCTCTTCCAGGATTCACTAATATTAGTATGTATCCTAAACTATTTGAAGAAGTTGGGATTCCATATACTGACTTGATTACTAAATTAATTGATTACGCAATGGAACGCTACGATCACAAGAAGACTTTGTTACATAAACATGATTAAACTTAGTTTAAGTAAAGGGAGAATTTAGGATGGCAAGCGACCATAATTTTGAAGAACTCGAGGCCCCAGCAAAAACGGCGGAGGAACTTCATATTAGCGTAGCAACATTAAGAAAGTATTCTTTAATTGTTGAAAAAGTTACTGGAAATAAAGACTACTATGAAAGGACTAAGCAGAAGTCTCGGCTATATTCAGCTAAAGACATTGAAGACTTAAAAGCTTTCAAGGCTCTGTCTAAAAAAGCTGATCTGACTTTACAGGAAGCAGCAAGACAAATTTTTGCAGTGAGTGATAAAAAAGCTGAAGAGGCTAAAAAGGCTGCAAAAGTGCAAAAAGAAGTTGCAACTAAGACTGCTACTGTAGATGCTGATCAAGTAGTTAAACTTTTAACTATGCTACAAAATACGATTGCAAGTCAAAATCAAGCAATTCAGGATTTGCAAAAGCAAGTAGCGCGCGTTGAAGCTCAAAATAAAAAGTTAATTGATCGATCACACCAATTAGCTGAGCCAGAATCAACAGATTCACAAAAGGAAGTTCAATCCAATAAAGATCAGGAAGCTGCCAATAATATTACTGAAGAACAGAAAAGTGACCAAGAAGTTCATGAAGAAATCTTAAGAAAAGCTAGAGAGAACGAAGAAAAGCGTCGTAAACAAAAAGTAGAAGAAAATATTCATCGTACTTTAGCTCAGATGCAAATTCGTCCCAAGAAAAAACACCATTGGTGGGATCGCTTTTTTAATTAAAAAATAGGATGCCTGTTTGTAGGCATCCTATTTTTATTCGTCTTCAGGTTCAATAATTAATGACTCTGCTAACAAAACGTCGTTATATAGATTTAAAATATAGGTTCGATATTTGCTTTCCTTTTGCCCAATCATTTCTAGATATTCGCGTTCAATCGCAAAAGCCCTAAAAAAAGCAAGACGCTGTAGATACTGTTCTGATTTGCTTAGGTTAGGCTGGTCAATTGTTTTTAGTAGAACGCGCATATACTCACGTGTTTTAACAACTCGTTTTTGATTAAGTAGGGTATAGATAACATGGCGTTTTACTCTTTGCGGTAAATACATTTTATGAACGACAACTAAGGCGCGTTTAACCATTTCACTTCGTATTTTATCCATTACAATATGAGCTTCTTCGTCACTGACATTATGCGGAAGAATAAATTGAAAGACAATTATTGGAACAAGCATACTTAAAATAATTAAAACAGCCTCAGACATGATGACTAGGTTATAACTTTGACTTCCTAGGAAGTCAACGCTTATCGTTAATGCTAATGCTAAAGTAACTGCACCATGAATCCCTCCAAGTGAAAAGACTATGCTTTCTCTTCGATCATAACGAATAATTAAGCGACCATATAGGTAACGAACTAGCAAGTTGGCAAGGTAGACTATAATGCCAACAATAATCCATTTAGCTAAATCTCCATTAAAGAGCTTATTACGTGAAATTCTTACCATCATTAATCCTAAAATAATGAAGACCATACTATTAAAGATATCAGAAATAAGATTTTGTAAGTCTCGGCTCATATGAACCTGTCTTGAATTAAGTAATAAACTTTGCTGAGATTCTGCATTATGTAAGAGACCAGCCACTACCACAGCGATAATTCCGGAAACCTGTAGATGTTCTGCTAAAGCATACAAGGCTAATGGGGTAAGAATATAAATAAGATTTTGAGCATTTAAGGAATTAAATCTGGATCTGACAAGAGTCTGACGAAAAATAATTATTACCCACGCTACAGCAAAGCCTAAGACTGCACCGCCAATCGAAGAAATACAAAAGTCCTGAATAGTCTGTCCATAATTAATATATCCGTTTGCAAACCAAAGCAGGCTCATGTTAAGCAAGATAATCCCAGACGCATCGTTAAAAAGTGATTCGGCCCTTAAGGCTGACATTACACGACGAGGCATCCGTAATCCATTCGTTACCGCTTCACTTGCTGTAGCATCTGTTGGCGTACTAATACTGCCGATAATAAATGCAAGCGGTAAGCTAACGTCAGTAAGCAGATGGATGCTAAAGCCACTAACAATTAAAGCCAGTAAAACCATGATAATAGTTAGTCCAATTATCTCTTTAATACGTCGGCCAACGTTATGAATCCTAGTCTTTTGACCTTCAAAAAATAAAAGTGGCGCAACGATCAATTCCATAAAAATTTCTGAATCAAAACTGGCAACTTGTTGGTTTAAAAAGGGGACAAGACCAATAATGATTCCGATGATCATACTTATATAGTTAACTGATACTTTATCAATTGCTTGGGCAATAATAATACTAATAGCAGCTGCAATTGCTAGAGTAAAAGTTGAAATCATAAGTTCCATAGTTTAGATTTACCTCAGATAAATTACTATTTTTTAATAATTAGTAAAAACTTTTAATGCTACTATATTAGCATACTCACCATTTAGGTTATTAGGGAAGGTGAAGATGTGAAAAAGAATCAAAAAGTTTGGCTTAGTTTAACGACTTTAATTGTTGGCATAGTTTTTACGGCAATTACGTATTTTTCTACAACTTTTGCTAGCAAGCCAATTGCTGTAATTACCGATAATCACATTCAAGACACGCTAATTAATAAAACCAAAGACAATTATGAAAATAAAGATGAAGTTAGGCAACAAATATTGCATTTAAAAATCATCTCAGGAAAATACCGAGGTAAGAGATTCGTTGTTACCAATACCTACTCTCCTTCACAGGCTGTTTCACAAAAATATCGTCCTCATCAACGTGTGATTGTATCTTTTATTAAAGAAAAGCCAAAATTAGTTGAACCTAAACGTGATTGGGTAGTTGTCTTGAGCATGTTTTTGACTATTAGTCTGATCATTTTAATCACAGGAAAACAAGCCAGTTTATTATTAATTTCAATGGTTTTGAATAGCATTATTTTTTATTTTGTAATTAAAAATGATATTAAAGAAAATGGAACTAAAATTTTCTTAGTTTATGGTATTGCGGCCATTTTGTTTACCCTTATTTCCCTGATAATTGTACAAGGCTTTAATCAGAAAATGATTGTTACATTATGCGCTACGCTTTTAGGAGTTTTTGTGTCGTTTGGAATTTTTTATTTAGTTATGAGGTTGACACATGAACACGGGATTGACTATGAAGCAGTTGATTATGCAACGCAAGATCCGCGTGCGCTATTTTTATCTCAGACCATTTTAGGAGTTCTTGGAGCTGTAATGGATGAAGCGACTGATATCGTTTCAAGTCTTTATGCATTAGCTAAGCATAAGGTTGACTTAACTTTTAAGGAGTTATTTCTTAGTGGCCGGACCTTAGGACAAGAAATTATGGGGCCATTAATAAATGTATTAGTACTGATTTTTATGGCCGAAGCGCTCCCTATGACAATTTTGTATCTAAGAGATAATAATACTTTAGTTTATACTTTTAAATATACTCTTTCTTTAGGTGTAATTCAGAGCTTAAGTTCAGCGATAGGCATAGTTTTAACTGTGATTTTTGCCACTCTTGCTAGTTCTGTCTTTTTAAAAAAATAAAAAAGTAGAGGGGGCAGTAAAATGACAACTTTAACGGCCCTATTGATAATTCTCTTAATTTTAATGATTATCGTTGGTGGAAAAACTGGCCTTAAAAGTTACCTTAGCGTAGTTATTAATGCCTGTTTGTTAATTCTTGTTGCTTTGTTAATTTCTTGGGGAGTAAATATAATTTTAGTAGGAGTAATTTTTATTCCTTTAAAATTATTAACAATTATTTATTTAGGGACGCATGATTACACTGTAGCTAAGAACGCATTTTTGACGGCCCTGTGCGTGAGTTTGATCGTAATGCTGATAATTATCCTGTTTGAGAGCTTAGCTCAGACTCAGGGCTTTGGAGACCAGGCAGGAGAAGAATTAATTGGTTTATCGTTGAATGTAGGAATCAGTTTCGCTCAAATAGCTATTTTAGTTGCGATTTTTTCAATGCTAGGAGCCATTGCAGAAGCAAGTGTAGCGATGAGTGCAGGATTACTTGAATTAAAAAGGCATGATCCAAATATTACACAGAAACAATTGATCAAGAGCGGAAATGAAGTTGGTTCTGATGTATTAGGAACAGCCATGAATACGATTTTATTTGGTTTATTTGGTAGCTTTTTGCCAATATTTATTTGGTATATGAGGTTAAATTATTCATTGTTTGAGATTTTAAATGATAAACTTTTTGTAGATGAATTTTTAATTATTGTGTATTCATTTATCGGTGTACTTTTAACAGTTCCATTGACGACGATATTTTTAGCACATACGTTAACGCATGACGAAATTAAGAAATAAATTGCATAGAGGCTTAGCAAGATGAAAGTAGAGTATTTAACACAAAAGAATTTTAATAATCGCGAGTTTAAAATCACGTATTATGGATTACAAGATAATCCGCAGCTTTTGCAAAAAAAGAGACCGTTGATACTCGTTTTTCCTGGAGGAAGTTTTGACCATTTATCTTTAAGAGAGGGAGAACCAGTAGCATTGGCATATGCAGCTCGTGGCTTTAATGCCGCAGTTGTTTCATATAATCTAACTACTGATCCAGGTAAAATATATCCTGATGCGGCCTTATCAGGATTAAAGGCTATTTCTTATTTTAGAAAAAATAGTGAAAAGTTAGGAATTGATCAAGATCGAATTACTACGATCGGATTTTCTGCAGGTGGTCATGTTGTTAGTTCAATGAATGTGATGGCAGAAAGTGAAAAATGGCAGGCAAAATATAATTTTAACCATGATCAAGTAGCACCTAATGCCACAATCTTGGGCTATCCTTTAATTAATATTAAAGACATTGGCTTTCCATTACCACCTGATGCTAATCAAAAAATGCCTACTGTTAAAGAATTATTAGATACTGCTTTAGGAGTAACGCCTGATACGCCACCGACTTTTATTTTCCAAGCTGTCGATGATCCAGTTGTCTTGATTGATAATACAATCGAATATATTACAGCTTTAAGAAAGAAAAGAGTTCATTTTGAAGCACATTTGTTTAATAAAGGCGGCCACGGTTTTTCACTTGCTACTCCTGAAGTGGCTATGGCTGGACGGGAGCCTGATTCACATCTTGCACATTGGTTTGAACTAAGTCTTGAATGGTTAAAAGACAGAAAAATTTATATTTAGTTTCACGTGAAACAAGACTTAGTTTTATATAAAAAAGTCCGAAAAGGAAATGAAGTTAATCATTTCGCTTTTCGGACTTTTTGTTTAGTATTAGATGTTTTTTATTCTTTAGCCATAAAGAATAAAATTTCTTTACCAGAAGCTAGATTATCAGAAGTAGCTAAGATTCTAAGCTTGATTGCTTTTGCTACTACATCTCTTAACCCAATTACTTTGTTTTTAGCATCATTTGGCCAATTAATTTCTTTACTGAAGTCGCTGAAGTTTTCACCATCTTTTGAAATGGCAACTTGAACTCGTAAAATGTGACCTATGCGGTCGCGTGAACGAGGCACATAAACCATTCGGCTCAGTTTATAAATATGATTGAAATTGAAAGTTAAGTCTAGCGGACTATCTTTACTAATTTTGTCTTTTGAAAGCCATTCACTAGCTAGCTTAAGATCGGTTAAGTTTTCGACTGGAGAATCTTTTTCACTTTCTGCCGCGCTAGTAACTTTTACATTAGAAATTGCATAATCCATTTGATCGCGCTTAGTATGAGTTCCAAAGTATTCAGACCAATCCGATACCTTGTTACCAAATTTATTTCTAATTCTGAACCGATAACGTGTATTAGGTTCAAGTTCGTGGAAAGTAAAGGTATCTCCATCAATATTAGTATGAACAATTCCATTAACTTCGATATCAGCCATTATATTTTTACCGGCGAAGTTAGTTGGATTAGTCCAAGTAATAGTGATGCTCTTTGAAGTTAAACGATCTGTTAAAATTGCGGCACTTCTTGGAGAAGCCATAGCAGAATCGATGATAGCATGTTGTTCAACTTCACTACCATAACTAAAGTTTTCAATCGTAAGCTCAAATTTATTATCATGAATGTCAACTGCTGGCATTTTTACCTTAATAGCAGGTTGCAGTTGACCTGTGAATTGGCCGAATTCTTTACATGGTACGTAATCTTGCTGGTAGAAAATACCTTCTTCTGATTTGTTAAAGCTATCTAAATCATTATATTCAGGTAGGGGAACAATTTGATCATTTAATTTAAGTGAAACTTTACCTGGATAGCGATCAGCCATAATTGTTAAGAAAGTAGCCTGTTTTTCTTCAAGTCCCGCATAGCTTCCCTCAGTTGGATAAACCGTAATATGAAGATTAGATCCATTAACCGAACTAGTGATTTGAGTTGTAGCTGCGTTGCCTTTTTCATAATCATTAGTTTGATTATCATCTTCATATAAGATGGCAGAACTCTTATTTTGTGGGTAAACAAGAGCACTTCTAAGTGATTCTTGTAAGATTGCTCCTCCGCGGACATAAACCGGAAGATGCCACAATGGATAGTGCAACTTATCGTAGATTCTGCCACCAATTAATTTTTTACCAGTAAAGAGATCAATCCACATAGTTCGGTGATCAGGTAGGTAAAGATTGTCTTTTAATGAAGCTCCACTTGGATCTTCTCGCCCGTTAGTAATTGGTGCTACTAATAAGTTATTTCCTAGCATAAATTCATGCTTTACCTGATTTGTGTAGTTAACTTTTTCGTGCGGGAATGACAAGAACAGAGGTCTAACAATCGGCATCCCATCTTGAGCAGCTCGAGTAAGAGTGTAGAGATAAGGAGTAATTCTTCCTCTAAGCTTTAGGTAAGCGCGAGTAATTCGCGTCATTTTTGCATTAAATGCAAATGGCGTTTTTTGAATATTGCCATAATTATCAATTGAGTAGAGCAGAGGAGTGAAGACTTTCCACTGTAGGTCACGGATGTTTACTTGAGCATTACCGCCGCCCTCTTTTCCGTCAATAGCACTTCCGACATTTGGTTGACCAGAAAGAGACATACTTAAGAAACTAGCAATCTCCGTTGCAATTTGTTCCCACTCGCCACCTACACCTTCATTTGCAGTAGTAGCTAAAGTTTGAATAGCACTCCAACCATTACTTGCCATTGCCCAAGGACGATTAGTTTTGTTTTTATCAACTAAAGGCTCACTAGCAATTGCAAAATCTTGCATAATCTTGTCATTAGCTAAATTAGGGGCTTCTGTCTTAAATTTTAAGAAATTAGCTGGTGCATTTGTAGGTAAAGCGCCGTAAAAACCAAGTTTTATATTTTGCTCCTTGGCAAAATCAACTAAGTTAGCTAATTCGGTTTCATTTAAAGCTTGTTTACTGTTGTAGTTAGGAACAAACCAGCTAAGTGGGAGATGGTATGAGCGGTAGCGTTCAATCATTGCACGAGCAGAAAATTGATATTGTTCTTCACCATTAAGAGAGGACTTAGCAATAATTTCATTATCAGCATGGGCAATTTTATAAGTATTACCATCTTCAAATTTTATGGCGTTATTTTCTTGAGGCTTAGCAACACTCCAGCAAGTATCAAGATAGTTACCCAAGTATCCTAGACCAAGTGCATATTTAGGTAAGAAGAGGGGAGAGCCAGTAATTTTGTAGTACTGACGCAAAATTTCAGCTGGAGAATCTCCTAAAAGATAGAAATTATCAAAAATAGGAGTTTGATGGGTAATAATAGCAGTATTTCCATTTTCACCTTTAAAGTTGTAAATTCCATCTTTCCAAGTGTTTCGCAATTCTGCAAAACCAGCATTAGACCAGAAAAAGCCTTCTGGGCAAGCAACTGCCCCGGGACCAGTTAAGTTAGTATTTTTAATTTCAATAATTTTTCCTTTATGGCTAAAGCTTCCATTTTGCATTCCGCCGCCATAATAGAATTCATTTTTGTTTTGACGTAGGAATTCCCTAGAACAATCTGCTCCTAGTTCAATTGGACTGCTTTGCATCATACGGTAGCGATGGAGTTGATCATCAAAAATGCTAAAGATTGCAGGATTTTTTTGTAAGCGAAGTGAAAATTGACCACTTTTAATCGTGAAAGTTTCATCAGTTACTAAAAGTTGTGATTCTTCAAAAGGACGCAAACTAAAGTTACCTGCGGCAATCGTTAAAGACGGCGACAAAGGTTTAAATTCTGCAGTTGGATCAACGATTAATCGAAAGATCCCTTTAGCAATAATGTATAGACGTGCTCTTTTTCTGTCTGCAAATTGCAGATCGTAGTAGCGAGTACCTTTCGCTACCTGCACTAAACGACTTAATTGTTGTGGTTGTTGATTATTAGTAATTTCAGACATATTACATTTCTTCTTTAAATTAAATTTTTCATTTACGTATAGTTCATATTATAACGAAAAAATGCATTTCGTGTTTTTTTAGATTTGACATAAAGCGCTTTCTAGAATATTCTGTAGAAGGTGGTACTAACCAGTTTAAGATTGGATGGGGTTAGAAGATGAAAAGACCACTTTATCAGCAAGTGATTTCAGATCTTGAAAAGAAAATTAAGACTGAAATGAAGCCAAATGATCGACTGCCTAGTGAAAGACAACTTTTAAAAGAATACGGTGTGAGTCGAAATACAATTCGATTAGCATTAAATAATTTAGAAGAGCGAGGCATTATTTATCGATTGCATGGAAAAGGTACATTTGTTTCCACAATTTATCTAGATCAGACCAACTTAGGAAGTATGTACTCATTTAGTGAACAGATGTCAGAAGCAGGACGCAAGCCAACAACACAAAACCGCACATTAGAGCTTGTTGTTCCCGATGCAGCTGTCGCAAATCAGCTTAATTTGAAAGCTGGAGAAAAAGCGTACAAGTTAGTTAGGTTACGTCTAGCTGATGGAGTACCACTAATGTATGGAGAAACATATTTACCAGAAAGTATTTTTCCGGATCTAAAAATGTCGGATTTAAATGAAAATCATTTGTACACCGTTATGAAGCGAAAATACAATGAACAAAGTGTTCTTGCCTTTGAAGATGTACAAGCGGTTAATTTAGATAAAAGAGACAGTAAGATTTTAGGCGTAAAGCCCGGGGATGCGAGTTTAAAAATTTTTAGACGGGCAATCAATGATAAAAACGTGCCAATTGAATTTACCATTTCTCTAGCTAGAGGAGATAGATTCATTTACCGATCACGGCAATATAATCATTTAGTTTAGTTATTGAAAGGAATAAGCCAATGTTTACAAAAAGTGACGCAGAACTAAAAAAGATGGGCGCAGATATTACTACTAGAGAAATTCAGCAACAGCCTTCTCTATGGAAAGAAACTTTTAAGATTTATCAAGAAAAGAAACAAGAGATTGATGACTTTTTAGCTAAAATTAATCAAAAATTTAACAAGGTAAAAGTTATTTTTACAGGTGCAGGAACAAGTGCTTATGTTGGTAACACTGTGATGCCATATTTAAGAAAGCATGGCGATCGCACTAAGTATGACTTTGAAGCAATTGATACTACTAAGATTGTTTCAACACCAGAGGATTATCTTGAAGCAGAAACGCCAACAATTCTAGTTTCTTTTGCCCGTAGTGGTAATTCTCCTGAATCAGTTGCAACTGTTGAACTTGCTAAGCAATTAGTTACGAATTTATATCAAATTGCTATTACATGTGCTCCAGAAGGACACTTAGCTCAAGACTTAAAGGATGATCCAAATGGACTTGTTCTTTTAATGCCTGCTAAGTCATTAGACCAAGGTTTTGCGATGACAGGTTCATTTTCATGTATGAGCTTAGCCACTTTATTGGTATTTGATACTAGAGGTGATGCAGAAAAAGAAGCAATTGTTAATGAAATTTCTAAGATGGGCGAAAGCGTAGTTGATCGTGAAGCTGAAATTCAAAAGTTAGTTGATACTGATTTTGACAGAATTACTTATATCGGTAGCGGTGCTTTAGGTGGCTTAGCTGAAGAAGCTCGACTTAAAATTTTGGAATTAACAGCTGGAAAAGTTGCAGCCCTATTTGATACTTCAATGGGATTAAGACATGGACCTAAGTCATTCTTAGATAAAAAGACTATTGTTTTTGACTTTGTTTCAAATAATTCTTACACCAGAAGGTATGATTTAGACATTTTAGATGAGATTAAGGCTGATGAAATAGTTCCATTAGTAATGGGAGTAGGTCAACTTAAGAAGGGACAAGACTTTGACGGTAAATTCTTTGCCTTTTCTGGAGAAGAGTTACCAGATGCATATTTAGCATTGCCAGATATTATGTTTGGTCAAACAATTGCCTTGCTTACCTCGGTTAAGGTTGGAAATACCCCAGATACTCCTTCACCAACTGGTACAGTTAACCGTGTTGTTAAGGGTGTAACAATTCACAAATTCATCAAATAAAATTCAAATTTTGAAAACAGTTTCAATTTAGAATAGAAGTTAATTTAAGGAGTTAAATACTATGTCATATTACATTCATGCAGGAAAGTTCTTTTTAGAAAATCGAACTGAAAATGGTGGTTATCTTGAAGTTCAAGATGATGGAAACTTTGGTTTATATTATCGAGAAGATGAAAAGCCTAGTCATGGCCTAATTAAGGAATATGGCGATCAATGGATTGCACCTGGTTATGTTGACACGCATATTCATGGTTTGCTTGATGAAGATACAATGAAGAGCGACTGGGAAGGCGTTAATAAGATTTCTGAAGGTTTGTTGCAAGCTGGTGTAACTAGTTGGTTGCCAACTACTATTACTGCAAGTGATAAAGAATTAACTGAAACTTGTGAAAAGTTTGCTGCACATAAGGGTGAAGAAACTGGTGCAAAAATCCAAGGGTTACACTTTGAAGGTCCATTCTTTACTCCAAAGCATGGTGGAGCAGAAAATCCTAAGTATATGACTGATCCTTCGATTATGCTTTTAAAGAAGTGGCGTAAGGCTTCAGATGACATGTTGATTAAGATTTCAATGGCACCTGAAAGAAAGAATGCCCGCCAATTTGTACGCGAAGCTGTAAAGATGGGCTTAGTAGTTGCCTTAGGACACTCAGATTCTGATTTTGAAGATGCCATTGCTTGTGTTGAAGCCGGCGCTAGCGTCTTTACACATACTTTCAACGGGATGAATGGCTTGTCACAACACTCACCTAATATTATTGGTGCTGCATTTTCTTCTCGTTTAACAACGGATGAATTAATTTGTGACGGTCACCACGTTGAAGAACCAGCTGTTCGCGCTTTAGTAAATGCACGTGGACCAGAGCATATTGCCTTAATTACTGATTGTATGCAGGCTGGATTAATGCCTGATGGTGATTATGTTTTAGGTGAATTGCCAGTTTATGTTAAGGATGGTATGGCACGTTTGAAAGATACTAACAACTTAGCCGGCAGTATTTTACTCTTAAAGGATGCAGTTAAGAATATAGTGGACTGGAATGTTGCAACGCCAGAAGATGCAGTTATGATGGCTAGTTATGTACCAGCTAAGAGTTGTAACTTACTCGATAAGTGTGGTGTGATTAAACCTGATCACCCAGCTGACTTTGTTGTTTTGAATCATGATATGACTGTCAGTGAAACTTATCTAAATGGTGAGTCACGTTACAAGGCTTAAAAGAGTATACTTTTAGTAGGAACTTTAGAAATTCTTAAAAAAGTGGTCACAACCAGTTGACTAGTAAAAGTTAATATACTAAGATTAAAACTGTAGAAAGCGTTTACAGAAATATTTTACAGAATATGGAGGAATCTATATGAATATTGTGGGAGCTAGAATTGATGGACGACTAGTCCATGGTCAAGTAGCCAATCTTTGGACCCCGAAACTTCAAGCTGATCGTATTATTGTTGTCGATGAAGAGGCAGCAAAAAGCGATATCCAAAAAAGTGGTTTGAGAATGGCTACACCTCTTACGACTCGTCTTAGCGTTTTGCCAGCACAAGTTGCAGCAGATCATTTGATTCATGAACGTTATGGTAATCAGCGAATATTTATTGTCGCTAAAAAGCCAGCAGCCTTCTTAGATTTACTTAACTTAGGTCTTAAGCTTGATACTTTAAATGTAGGTACAATGTCTCAAACAGATACTACTAAGCAAGTAACTAAGCAGATTAATGTTGAAGAAAAAGATGTCGAAGATTTTAAAAAGATAGCAGATAAGGGCGTGAAAATCACAGCTCAGTTAACCCCAAGTGATGATTCTCATGACTTTATGAAATTAATGAATGAAAAGATTAAATAGGAGGTCTAACTATGGCTTGGTGGCAAATATTACTACTTACCCTCTATGCTGGTTATGAAATTCTTGATGAATTGCAAATTTATTCATCATTGAATACACCAGTTGGTGCCGGTTTAATTGCCGGTTTAATTATGGGTGACTTAAAGACTGGTTTAATTATTGGTGGTGCCATGCAGCTTACAGTTTTAGGTGTTGGTACTTTCGGTGGTGCTTCTAAGATTGATGCAACTACCGGTACGGTTTTAGCAACAGCATTCTCTGTAAGTATTAAAGGAATGAGCCCACAAGTAGCTATTTCTTCAATTGCGGTTCCAGTAGCTGCAATTATGGTTCAATTGGATGTTTTAGCAAGATTTGCTAACACTTACTTTGCACACAGAATTGACCACTTAATTGAAGAAAACAACTACAAGGGTATTGAAAGAAACTTCCTCTATGGTGCAATTCCTTGGGCTTTATCTCGTGCAATCCCTGTATTTATTGCTTTAGCATTTGGACGTGGCTTAGTTCAAACTATTGCTAACTCATTAAACGGAAACTTGAAGTGGTTAGGTACTGGTTTAACAGTAGCTGGTGCGGTTCTTCCTGCAGTTGGTTTTGCTATTTTGCTTCGCTACTTACCAGTTAAGAAACACATTGCTTACCTAATTATGGGATTCACATTTACTACTTTATTCTCAGTATTATTCACAAGTATTCAAACTTTAGGTACAGGCCTTCAAGCAGCAAACAAGTCATTTACTGCAACTTTCAACGGCTTGCCAATGCTTGCAATGGCTTTAATTGGATTAGCATTTGCAATCTTACACTACAAGGATGAAATTAGTGGTAAAGGTGGCAGCGGTAAAGGTGGAACCAAAGAAGCCGCAGCTACTACAGAATCAACTAATGTAGCTTCAGAGGGGGAAATCACCGATGATGAACTCTAAACCAAAATATAAATTAACTGACAAAGACTTTAATCAAATTAACAGACGTTCTTTATTTGGTTTCCAACTAGGTTGGAACTATGAAAGAATGCAAAACACTGGATACTTATTCTTGATCTTGCCACAACTTCGTAAGATTTATGGTGATAATACTCCAGAATTACAAGAAATGATGAAGACACACGTACAGTTCTTTAACACTTCTAACTTCTTTAACACAATTATCACTGGTATTGACTTAGCTATTGAGGAAAATGAAGGTGTTGAAGGTAAAGATACTGTTACTGGTTTGAAGGTTGGTTTAATGGGACCATTTGCCGCAATTGGTGACTCAATCTTTGCTGCTTTGATTCCAACCATCTTCGGTGCCTTGGCTGCTTCTATGGCTTCACAGGGAAACCCAGTAGGTGTATTTATCTGGATTGCCGCTCAAATTGCGATCTGTTTCTTCAGATGGAAGCAACTACGCTTTGCTTATGACAAAGGTGTAACTCTTGTTACTGAAATGAGAGACCGCTTGAATGCTTTAACTGATGCTGCTACAGTACTTGGTGTATTCATGGTAGGTGCTTTAGTTGCTACGATGGTTAACGTTAAGTTTGCTTGGGTACCACAAATCGGTAAAGTTACAATGAATATCCAAAACAACTTAGACATGATCATTCCTAAGTTATTACCTGCCTTGATCGTTGGCTTTGTTTACTGGTTACTTGGAAAGAAGAAGATGACTTCAACTAAGGCTATTTTAATTGTTTTAGTTCTATCAGTTGTTCTTGGCGGTATTGGTGTTCTTGCCAAAATTTAGCAGTCAATTAAAGGAAAAATATTATGGCAAAAGAATTAGTATTGATCAGTCACGGTAAGATGGCTGAAGAAGTTAAAAAGAGTGCAGAATTAATTATGGGTCCCCAAGAGCATATTCATGCTGTATGCTTGCTTCCTGAAGAAGGACCTGAAGATTTTGAAAAGAAGTTTCAAGATACTATTAATGGCATTCCTGAAGAAGATTTAACAGTATTTGCTGATTTAATGGGAGGAACTCCTGCTAATACAGTTAGTCGTTTGATTATGGGTGGTCAAAATATTCATTTAGTTGCAGGGATGAACTTAGCAATGGTGATTGATTGGCTCAATAGTCAAATGATTGGCAATGATTCAGATGCTGTTAATGCTGGTAAAGCTGGAATTGTGGATATCAATCAAATGCTAGCTAGCATGAAGAAGTAGACTATTTAAATAGAAATTAAAAACGACTTACGTTGGTAAAACCACACGTGGGTCGTTTTTTTATAATAAAAAAATTTATAGATTTTTGCTTTGATCAAGATAGGTCAAAACAATTGCAAGATGGCGTGACAAAGATTATTATTAATTCACAAGTTTCAACTGAGGGTCAGAGTGAAGATTTAAAGGCCCTAGCTAAATTAATGAATAATAAACCAGTTAAATTAAATAAGCATTTTGACTATGCGCAAAGAAGAATTAAGGAAATTAATGAAGATCCAGAAACGAGGGAAAAGATCATGCTTTACGAAACGAGAATGCTAGAACGTGAACAAGCTGCTGGAAAAGCTGGATATGAGCAAGGAAAAGTGGATTCTGCTAAAATTATTCTCGAAAATCAATTGAATAATGGCAGAACTTTGGAACAAGCTACGGAATTTGTTAGAAATTTGAAACTGATTTCTGATAAAGAGTTAGAAAAAGTTGTTGCTATGTATAAATAGTAAAAAATGCTTGCGACATTTATATCCTGAGCATTGTACAAATAATTTATAAGTATTCAATAGTGATATTTAAAAGACTGATAGATTTCATTTCTATCAGCTTTTTTTGTTGATTAATTTGTTACAATATAAACAATTTAATGATAGCGCTATAATTTATACTTTTAGAAAGGTCAAGATATGAATAAATTCTGTCCCCACTGTGGGAAACCAATTAAGCCTACTGATAGTTTCTGCTCACATTGCGGAAAGCCGGTTGTATCTTCCGAATCTGAAAAACAATTGATGCCCAAAAGAAGTGAAATTCACAGCAATAGATTAAAATCCAAAAAAAGAAATATTATTATTGGAGTAATCGTCGCCGTACTTGTTTTAATTATGGGCGGCTGGGGATTATATCAACATGGTCGAAATTCAGCGGAAAGCACAGTAATTGGTGGCAACGGAAGGCTAACTAATGCTGAGATTAAAAAGATCCCGCGTAAGCAATTAGCTGCTTGGGCAATTCTTTATGCTGATAAAAAATATGGTAAAAAGTGGGGCGAAGCAGCCGATGATCTAAGAAGTGGTCACTTGACAATAAAAAGTTATTCAAAATATCGTTTTGGAGATTATGAAATCAGTGCTACTGACGGAAGTACTTTATATGTTATAAATGATCAGGTTGGCTATTTGGTTTCTAAAGATAACAAAGAGATAACTTATGTTGGAAATAAGTCTAGCTATAGTAATAGAAGTGTTTTAAGTCAGATTTATCCAGAAATTAAATCTGAAAATACGGAGAAAAATGTAAATACTTGGAATGATAACCTGTCAATTGTTACTGGTAAGTCGGATGAAAATGCTAGTGATCAGAGTTCTAAAACTAGCAAAAAAACTAAGAAGACTGTATCTGAAGATAAATTATGGTCAAGTAATCAAAATGATGAACTAATTAGTTATATGGATGAATTTGGTGATAAAATGCACCAATCGTATGAGCATTATACTGGCAGTGGTAGCTTGACAACTGCGGCTGGACAAGAATATCCAAGTTGGTTGTCTCAAGGACGTTTTAAGCTAAGCACAGGTGACCACGACAGTCGCGATCCTGAAGATATGAGCAGTATTGACTTGAAATGGAATCCACAGGTAACTAGTGAGGATAGTGATGATGATACATATAACGTGGTTGCCATCTTTAACTATAATGGGAAGAGTGCGGAGCAACATATTACGTATCTATTTTGTTTCTATCATGGTGAACCAGTAGCCTTAGTTGATCAGACAACGAATGGTGATTATACAATTGTTCATGCAACTGCAAATAAAGACTTAACTTCTCACTTTGAAGAAATTGCAAATAATGATTAAAAAAACTTGGAGATAAAAATGAAAAATAGAGTATTTATTTTCTTACTAGTAGGATTTTTGGTTTTAACTATGGCTGGATGTCAAAGCCAGATTAAGCAAGAAAAAGGCAGTAATGAACAAGCTAGAATTATTAAAAAAACTAAAGCAAATAAAAACATAAGTATCATAGGAAGTTATCGTGATGATGCTGATGGGGCGGCAATTGCATTTAATTCTGATCATACTGGAAGATATGTATATGCTGATCCTAAAAATTCAGATACTGACGATCAGTTAACTTGGAAGAAAACTGGCAAAAATACTTATATAATTAGACTTAATGACAGTGATGTAAGCAGTGCTTTAACTGCTAAGCTTACTGGCAGCACTTTGGTTATATCAGGAGATGGCGACTGGAATACGGAAACTTTTAATAAAACAAAGAATAAACTTAATTTGGATGACTTCCTTTCAAATAGAAAAGTAGGAAATTCAACTTCAAGTAAGGCTAACGGTGATGTAAAAAATTCTAAGTCTACAAATAGTATTCCAGGTGATGAAGGATTATTTGATATGCCAAATGAACTACGTGGTACATGGTATTTAGCAAATGAAAGCGACGGAAGTGTAAGTAAACTGATAATTGATAAAAATACCATTACTGGTGAGGGATTTGTAGAAAAATTGCATAAAATGAGTAAGAACTTTGATTTTACCAGCTATGTTCAGGAACATCCATCTTACCAAGATATGACGAAGGATTGGGCAAGAGTAGTTGTTTTATCTGAAAATGGTGAAAGTAAGATTAACGTTCGTGGTTGGCTACAAGGTGCTGGAGCTGGAGAATATTATAATTTAGCTACAGAACATGGACAAAAAGTTTTAGTAATAGGTGGCGGTGCTGAGGCTTGGGTAGATGGCATTGGCTGGAAAAATAAGACAGATGCCGAAAAATATGCAAAAGAAAAATTTAGTGATCTTCATTATCGAGAAGATATTAGCCTAGAAAATAACGACGATTCTGATAGCGCTACAACAAATGATGAAAATTAACCAATAAATAAAATTAGGAAGAGTTCTTTGGATAGTAATTTATGTACAAATAAATAAGCTGGTAGATTTTTTCTACCAGCTTATTTTTATCTAATTAATATACAGCACCATCGTAGAAGTTGTATCTTGGACGGTTGAAATCAAATGTTGCTAATTCACTCATCTTGATTACGTTGTCGGCAACGCCCCAGCTCATCAAATTGATTGATTCACCGTATAAGTCATCAGGAATTACAAGTAAAACGTATTTACCTTGAGACATAGCGTATCCTAATTCCATTCCTAAGCCAACGTCCTCTTCCTTAGGAACATAAACGCCAAGCATAACATCGCTAGTCCTAATTCCAACTAAGTCACCGCTATAAGTTGCTTGAGCCCATTCTTTGTCGTGTAAATATTCAGGGTGTTCATCAACACGAATGTCTTTGTATTGATTTTGAAGTGGAACATAGCTGTTTTCTAAATCAATAGTTGGGTTAGCATTTAAAGCGCTCATTGCATCTTTGTAAGCCTTGTTTTGTGTTTCAGTAAACCAACCAGCACCAAAGTAAACTGTCTTTTGTTTTGTCATGGAAAAACCTTTCTTTCTTATCGGTGGAATATTTTTACATTAACTAACTTTAACAAAATTTGAACAAAAGGAACACCCACTTTTGTGTTTTTGAAATCGGTTTTATATAATGAAACTAGAAATTTTTGCTTAGGAAAGGCGGAACCTACTACGAATACTAAAAAAAATCTTTTCGATCCAGAAGCTGTCTTTGTAACAGATTTAACTGATCGAAATGAGATCTTCAAGACCGTTTCTCAAAAATTATATGACTTAGGCTATGTTAAAGAAGATTTTTTAGGCGATATTATTGAACGTGAAGATAAATATCCAACTGGAATTTCTATGAGACCTTTATCCCGAAAATTGCCTGATGTTGCCGTACCTCATACTGAGGGTAATTATGTAAGTACGCAATTGATTGTGCCAATTGCGCTTAGAAATTCTGCAACTTTTAACAACATGGTTAACCCTACTGAAAAGTTAAAGGTTAAATTTTTATTTTTAATTTTGAATAATGATCCAGATATGCATTCAACTATTTTGGCTAAAATTATGGATTTTCTTGCTGGAACTTCAGTTGATGATTTAAATGAATTATTTAATTCAGATTCAAATGAAGAAATTTATGATTTCTTAGAAAATAATTTTGAAAATTAAGATAGAAAAAAGAAGCTGCATCGCAGCTTCTTTTTGTCTCCAGATTAAATTATTAAACTTCCGGATAATCAGTACTTGAAAACGAAAGTGAGAAGTAGTCGCAGCGTTTATATCCGATTACTAATTCAACAACTTCACCTGTTGCACTTAAGATAGTCTTCTTAACTTGGCGTACAACTGGATAGTCTTTAGCAATATTTAGTCGTTGACTGATTTTATCGTCTGCTTGTATGATTGTATCCGTTTCTGTAAATGGCTCATCAAATAGATATAATTGCTTATCTTTTTGTAAAGTCTCATATATGCTGTGGTAGTTATTTGGATCTTTAGCCAAATTTCTATTGATGAATTTGGCTGGGATAAATGAACGGTGTAACATGAAAGGCTTATCGCCAATTAAACGTAAACGTTCAATATAGTAATAACTATCATATTTTGGTAAACCAAGCCTTTCAAGTATGTCTGGTTTATTATTTTCTTGAAGTTTTAATACTTCAACTCTATCTTCTTGTTGGTTGTCAGAGAAGACCTCATTATCACTTAGACGAACTAACTTGTCCTTTCTTGAACGTGAAATAAACGTGCCTTTTCCTTGGTGACGAACCAAATAGCCCGCCTTAACTAGGTCTTTGACAGATCTGATAACAGTAATCGAAGAAACATTAAATTTATCTTTTAATTGAGCTTCACTATAGAATTTATCTCCGTATTTAAATTTACCGGAGATGATTTCTTTTTTTAACTCATTTTCAATTTGTAAATATTTTGGAATATCCATAATATGTATCAATCCTTAAGATAGATTCTCCTAAGATCCATGATATCACGGCTTGAGAGCTTCATGGTAGAACGAAGGTATTCATTAATTCCGCCGTATTGCTGGTTTAGAACGTGTATGGCGTGATCTAAGTATTCTGGATAGACTGACTGAATGTCCTTAATAGATTGCAAGACGCGCTTGCTAGAGCCATCAGCGGCAGCTTGCTTAAGCATCCCATCAACGAAGCTCTTAGTAGTAACATTTGTTAGAGTATAGTCATATTTGATAGTAGTAAAAGGTACACCTAATGCTGATAAAACTAGCAATGCACCAAATCCGGTTCTGTCTTTTCCTGCGGTACAGTGGAAGAGCAGGGCATTTTTCTCTTGATCGTTAGCAAGTAAAAGATCAAAAAACTTACGATAGGCTTTTTGAGCTGTTTGTCCATTAATCATATCTTCATAAGCAAAGAACATATGCTTAAAGCCAAATTCAGGATCTTTTTCAGCGTTTTCTTCTAAAGCAAAAATCCCTTTAGAAGCGTTAGTTAAGTCGTCACTAAAAACTGGATCGAAAATATATTTTGCACCTTCAGGTACACGATCAGGATGCTCGGTCTTTTCTTTTTCGGTTCTAAAGTCAACGTCGTATTTTACACCGTGTTTTTGCAGTAAATCTAAGTCTGATGAAGAAAGATCAGCTAAATTTCCGGTTCTAAGCAGTTTATTATATTTGATGGTTTGACCAGATACGGTTTTATAGCCCCCAAGTTCGCGGAAATTGCGACCATTTTGGATGCCAATTAATTTTGTCTCATAATTTTCGCTCATTAATATTTTTCCTCACTAAAGTTATTTAAATACAGTATTATTACTTTAACATATTTTTTCATAAATATTTTAGATTTATTAGATCTATAAAAAGAAAACAAATTTATTAATTGTTATAATTAATGGTAAAATTACAATGTAAAGATGCGAATTCCATTTGGAGATGATTACTTATGGTAAAAGATTATGACAACATTTTAGTTCCTGTTGATGGATCTGAAACAGCAGAGCGTGCATTTGATAAGGCAGTAAAGATTGCCCTTGATAATAACGCTCACTTAGATGTATTAAACGTTATCGATACTCGTCAATTCATGGGGGAAATGCAAGATACTTTGATTTCCGGAGATACTATTTATCAAATGACCCAAGATTCTGAGGAGTATCTTAAGAGCTTAAAAGAATGGGCTAAGGAACACTTTGATTTTACCGATGTTTCTTATCACATTCGTTATGGTTCACCTAAGAGAATCATTGCGGTTGATTTCATTAAGGACCACCACAATGACTTAATTATTATGGGTGCAACTGGTATGAACGCAGTTGAAAGAATGTTAATGGGAAGCGTTACTGCTTACGTTAACCAACATGCATTATCTGATGTTTTAATTATTAAGACTGATATTGATAATAAAAAAGTTGCCAAACCTAAGAAAAAACTTTTCTAAAAAGCGAACATTAAAAAGCCACTCTATATATTTATTAATAGAGTGGCTTTTTGTAAAGTGGATCGATCCAATTCAATTAATTAAAACTTACTAGCGCTTTCATTAAAATAATAGTACCCAAGTACGAATATTTTTGGTATGATACATAAGAACGAACGTTAAATACTAGGGGAAGGAAGAGCGATGATGGTGAATTTCGATTACAACATTATAAAACGTAACCAAGATTCAGTGGCTCGTTCTTGGGCTGATTCTTTCTGGGAATCAGTCTTCATTGATGTTGGCGCTTTCGTTGGTTTTTTAGCGACTTTTAGGACTCGATGTGATTAGCTGTTTTTGTCAGCTTATCATATTGAGTCTTTTTTTGTATTTGTCATTTAATGTGTTTCATTAGGAGGAAACGATGAAAAAGTTCAAAAAAGTCTTGGTTGGCCTTTTTGCAATTTTACTTGCTGTTGTTGCAACTGCTTGTTCTAACAAGTCAAATGGTTCAAAAGATGGTTATACACCTAAGTCATTAACTATTCAGTTTGTACCTAGTCAAGCTGCTAATAAGCTTGAAGCTCGTGCTAAGCCTTTAGAAAAGATGCTTTCAAAGAAACTTGGCATTCCAGTTCATGTTTCAATGTCAACTGACTACAATACTGTTGTTGAAGCAATGAAATCTAAAAAGGTTGATGTTGGTTTCTTGCCACCAGATGGTTATGTATTAGCTCACAAGCAAGGAGCAGCTAATGTTTTACTTCAAGCACAACGCTACGGTGTAAAACAACCAGGTGGTCAAGCTACTAAGAACTTAGTTAACTCTTACAGAGCCGAAATTCTTGTTAAGAAGGGTTCTAAGATTAAGTCTTGGAAAGATTTAAAAGGTAAGAGTATTTCAGTTCAAAACCCAACTTCTTCAGCAGGATATGTTTTCCCAGTTGCTGAACTTGAAGAAAAAGGGTTAAACGTTCCAAAGGATTGTAAGTTAGTTACTGTTACTGGACACGACCAAGCAGTTCTTAACGTATTAAATGGCGATACTGACGCAGCATTTGTTTTTGAAGATGCTCGTAACATCGTTAAAAAAGATAACCCTAAGATTATGGACCAAGTTGTTCCAATTTACTTCACTAAGCCAATTCCTAACGATACTATTTCTATTAGAAGCGATATGTCTAAGTCATTCCAAAAGAAACTTGCAAAGGCATTTATTGAAGTTGGTCAATCTAAAGAAGGTAAGAAGATTATCGAATCTGTTTACAGTCACGAAGGCTACACTAAGTCTAAGGACAGTAACTTCGATATTGTTCGTAAATATGACAAGATTATTGCCAAGGACAAGAAATAGTCAATTAAATATAGCTTAGTTAGTAAAAAGATAATTGTCTCCAAAAGATGATTATCTTTTTATGCACTGTAAACAATATAAATATGTTAAGGAGAAATTTAGATTAAATGGCAGCTACTAATCAGCCAATGATTCAACTTAAAGACGTTAGCAAAATTTATGATAACGGAACAGTTGGTTTAAAAGATATTAACTTAAATATTGATAAGGGAGAATTTGTAGTAGTGGTAGGTTTATCTGGTGCAGGTAAATCAACATTGCTTCGCTCTATTAACCGTCTACAAGATGTTTCTAAAGGAGATATCTTAATTGATGGCAAATCAATTACGTCTGCTAAAGGAAAAGACTTGCGCGAAATTCGTCGTGATATCGGTATGATTTTCCAGAGCTTTAACTTGGTTAAACGTTCAAGCGTTTTGCGAAATGTTTTAACTGGTCGAGTTGCATATTATCCAACTTGGAAGACAACTTTTAACTTATTTACTAAAGAAGATAAACAAAAAGCATATGAAGCATTGCAACGAGTTGATTTAGCAGATAAAGTTTATACTCGTGCAGACCAACTTTCTGGTGGACAACAACAGCGTGTTGCTATTGCTCGTGTACTTACTCAAAATCCTAAAATTATTTTAGCTGATGAACCAACAGCTTCTCTTGATCCTCAAACTTCACGTCGAGTTATGCATGACTTGAAGATGCTTAATGAAGAATATGGTATGACAGTTGTTGCTAATCTTCACAGTGTTGAACTTGCTAAAGAATTTGGAGATCGAGTAATCGGTGTCCGTGCCGGTCAAATCGTTTATGATGGCAAGATGAGTGAAACTTCTCAAGCCGTGTTTGACGATATCTACAATGGCGGAAACGGCAAGAAAGGGGAAGAAGATGCCTAAATCTAAGGAACAGCATTTAGCTGAATTACCTAAAAAGAAATTTAAGATTATGAACCTTGTGTGGGTCGTAATTATGGTTTTAGGTCTCTTTCTTTCGGTAAATGTAACCAATACGCACATTAGTGTTTTGTTTAACAACTTTAGCCAATTTACCGATATTTTTGTACAAATGTGCCACCCAGACTGGGGATACGCTGCTACAGCAGTTCCGCTTTTAATTGAAACAATTAAAATGGCTATCTTAGGAACTGTGATTGGTTCAGCTATTGCATTTGTATATTCACTTTTAATTGCGAGAAATATTGTTAAAAATAAAGCAGTTACAGGTATTTTAAGAGTGATCATGAACATTGTTAGAACTATTCCAGATTTACTTTTGGGTGCAATTTTTGTTGCAATTGTTGGTATCGGTCCAGTTGCCGGTGTTTTAGCCTTATCAGTATTTACTTTTGGGGTAGTTGTTAAATTGTTCTATGAGGCCATTGAAACCATTGATCCAGGTCCAATTGAAGCTTTAACTGCTGTTGGTGCAAACAAGCTTCAAATTATCCACTTTGCTGTGATGCCGCAAATTATTACTTACTTTATTTCTTATGTTTTATATGCGTTTGAAATCAATGTCAGAGCTTCAACAGTTCTTGGATATATCGGTGCTGGTGGTATTGGTCTTTACTTGCAACAAACTCTACAAGTCTTTGACTATGCTAAAACTGGTCTAATTATTTTAATTATTATCGTCGTCGTAGTTCTTATCGACTATGTTTCTACTAAATCTCGGGAGGCGTTGATGAAATAATGGATACTACAATGAAAAAACTACCTCCTAAACCAATTGACACTAAGAAAAAAATTAAGCATTGGGTAATTGCAATTGTTACTGTAGCTTTAATTATTTGGTCATTTGTAGGAATGAACTTTGGTGGAATAAAAGCTACCGCTGGTCAAATTGCCGGTGCTATTTTGGCTGGTATTTTCCATCCAGATTGGTCTTATGTATATAACGGAAGCGGCGAAGATCTAATTTCTCAATTATGGGAAACAATCTGTATTGCTTTCTTGGGTACTTTTATTTCTGCAGTTATCTCATTACCTTTTGCTTTCTGGGCAGCTAACACGCGCCACAAAAAATGGTATACTTCTCGTTCTGGAAAAATTGTTTTAGCAATTATACGTTCTTTCCCAGAAATTGTTTTGGCTTTGATGTTTATTAAAGCTGTTGGACCTGGTTCGGCAGCCGGTGTTTTAGCTTTAGGTTTTCACTCCGTGGGGATGCTTGCTAAATTGTTCTCTGAAGCAATTGAGAACCTTGAAGAAGGAGCTAATGAAGCTGTTACAGCAGCTGGTGGATCTAAGTTTAACATTATTATGTTTGCAACAATGCCAAACTTAATGCCAGCTTTAATTTCTAATACTTTGTACCGTTTTGACGTTTCAATTCGTTCGGCATCTATTCTAGGTTTAGTTGGTGCTGGTGGTATTGGTTATCCATTAATTATTGCCTTGCAATATCGTCAATGGAACCGTGTAGGTGTTATCTTAGTTGGTATTATTGTCATGGTGGTCATTATTGACTGGATTTCTGGTTGGATTCGAAAGAAATTAGTCTAATTTATTATTTAAACGAGTGGAATTTTTATCTGCTCGTTTTTATTTTTGTCAAATTCTAAATTTTTTTGTAATATCTACCTATAATAATGATAAGTAAAGGAAAAAAAGAACTTTTTTGTTATAATGGAAGTTGTATTTCAAGGAGGACAATGATGGATAATTTAACTACCATGACATTGGCTGATGATATTGCTTTATCACAAGAAAAAATTATCAACGGTCAACAAGACCTGAATACCAAAAGAATTTATAATGAAATTAATAGTCTAGGCATTCTTGATAAGCCAATCGAAGAATACTTTGATATGACTCAAGATGAATACTACAACAGTGAATCTGATGGTAAATTAACTCTACTTCATTTAGATCAACCACTAAGTGAATTAAGCGATCGCATTTTGACTAATCATGTAGATGGCTATGTTGATAAGGATGAAATTAATCTAACCTATAATCATGAAGATCCACTGCAAGATGGTAGCTATGATCGTGCTACTGACTTACATGTGCTTTTATATAGTTTGAAAGTTATTGGTGCTGTCAGAGCAATTGCTCCAGATGACTTAAAAAAGGTTTTGTCTAAAGATGCGGTTTTATCATTGGGTCTTGCCGCAGCTGCTTTGGCAAAAAATTAACCCCAAGGCCAATTAAAGGCCTTTTTTTGTGTGATGAGTGGGGAAGAGTATCATGAAAATTATCAACAAAACCAAGGGTATGATTGATAAGTTTTCCGGGATGACTCGGAAGATGATGCGAAAGAAAAATAATGTTCCATTTGACGGAATGCAAAAATACATGACTGTCGGTGAGTATAACGTTGGAGCGCCAGAAGGCACGCCACATGGCGAAGAATATAAGCTTATTGTTTATAAAGATACTGATAATGTCTTACATCAAGCTTTACGTTCAGTTAATGCGTCTGATCTAGCACCAGCTTATGTCAGAAAGTTTGATAAAAGGTTAAATCGGTATACTGCCTTTGTTAATAAGCGTACTGGGCGTCGTTATATTGTTGAAGATCAGTTAGATCAATTAGTCGACTATGTAAAAAAGCATAGTAGAAAGGGCTATAATTCGATTAATATTGGCGTTATAACTGATACTCATTATAAAGATGCTGATAGTGTAGACTTCTATGGCCATAACGGTTTAAGGCATGTTAAGGAATTTAATTATCTTGAAGACAAAGACATTCTAGACTTAAAAGCACATTTAGGTGATTGGATGGACGGGTCTGATCCAGGCTTAGTAGGTGAGGCCGAGTTAATTTCTTTATCTCGAACATTTCGTTCTAAAAAGACTAATTTTGCTGTGATTAAGGGAAATCATGATGAAAATGATAAGTTTGATGAACATCATGATTTAAGGGCTAGTTTTCCTGAAAATGAATTCGAAGATATTATGTGGCCAAGCATGTATGCACAGGATGGCATTCATTACATCACGCGTAAACATGGTGTTGCATATTTTGATAAAGATGACGTCAGAATTATTACCGTTAATACTTCTGACTTACCGTATGAATTAGACGAGCAGGGAAAGAAAAAGTATGATACGAAGCTTTCTTTAGCTATTCGTGAAGACCAGATGCAAGAAATTATCGAAATTCTTGAGAATTCAAATGGTAAAACAATTATTTTTATGAGTCATGCTAACCCCATTACTCGCAAGGGAACCAATGCCCTAAAATTCAATGGTCGTTCGTTACATGAGTTGATGGTTGCTTTTAATCAACATGAAAAAGGCTACCTTAATTCTAGAGACGTTCCTCCTGAATTTACCTTAGCTAATAGCTTTGATTTTACGAAAATTAAGAATGCAAAAATAGTTGCATATTTCTGTGGACACCGTCATACTGAGGACCAATATCGGATTAATGGTATCCAATATATATTTTTTAATTGCTCGGCCCTTATGGGTCCAAACCACGCGCTTACTACGCAATATAATAAGCGCTGGAATAGACAGATGGATCATGCTAATGAAGCAGCAGGCTACATTGTAAATGTTGATATTAAAAGGCATTTACTACAAGTATTTGGTTATGGTGCAGCTTCTAAGAGAAGATTCTATCGAATTTAGTTTTTGAAATGTAAATAGCTTATAATAAGACTACTGTTTATTTTGAGGTGAAAGTTACTTATGTGTGGAATTTGTGCGTTTTTCGATCCTGAATTGAAGGATAAAGACTGTGCTATTCAAGGAATGATGGACACGATCAAGCACCGTGGGCCATCTTCAGATGGAAAATATACTAATGATCAGGTGGCTTTAGGCTTTAGGCGTTTGTCAATCATTGATCTGCGTGGCGGAAGTCAACCTATTTTTAATGAAGATAAAAGTAGAGCAATTATTTTTAATGGTGAAATTTATAACTTTAAGCCATTAAGAAAAGAATTAATTGATGCTGGCCATACTTTTACTACTAAGGCTGATACTGAAGTTCTACTTCATGGCTATGAAGAATGGGGAATGGACGGCTTATTGAAGCGCGTTCGCGGTATGTTTGCCTTTGTAATTTGGGATGACAATACTAAGACTTTATATGGTGCACGTGACTTCTTTGGAATTAAGCCAATGTATTATTCAGACCAAAATGGTAAGTTGATCGTTGGTAGTGAATTAAAGAGTTTCTTAGCTTATCCTGGTTTTAAGAAGGAACTAAATACTGAAGCAGTTAAACCATACTTGATGAATCAATATAATGACTTAAAGGAAACTTTCTTTAAGGGTGTTTACCGTTTCCCAGCAGGTCACTGGTTTGAATATAAAGATGGTAAGATGAAGACTCATCAATACTGGGATGCTAAGTATGTTGAAAATAGCTTAAGTTTTGAAGAAACTTTAGATAAGATCAACGAAGATTTAAAGGAAACTGTTGACTTATACAGAAACGCTGACGTTCCAGTTGGTGCTTTCTTATCTGAAGGTATTGATTCTTCTTATTTAACTAGCTTACTTGATCCTGAAGATGTCTTTTCAGTTTCTTTTGATGATTCAACTTATAATGAAGCATCAAAGGCTAAGGCACTTTCTGATTTACATGGCTGGAAGTTTTTCGCTGATAAGGTTGATGCAGATGAAGCCATGCGCGACTTCCCAGAAATGCAATATCACATGGATGAACCAGATGCTAACCCATCAATTATTCCATTATGGTACTTGTGTAAATTAGCTAGAAAACATGTTACTGTTGCTCTTTCTGGTGAAGGTGCTGATGAATTATTTGCCGGCTATGTAAACTATGGAATGCATACGCATAACGACGTAATTAAGGTCTTTACTGCTGGCTTGAAGAAATTACCTAAGAAGAGCCGTGTACGTTTAGCTCATAAGATCAAGAAAATGCCTAACTTTCCAGGTAAAGTACATATGTACACTAACCTGGCAGAACCAAGCGAGTTTTACGTTGGTCAATCCGTAATTTATGACATGGATTATCCAACTATCTTTACTTCTAAAGATGCTAATAATATCTTACGTGATAAGTACAAGAACGATTTGACTGTTAATGGCATTTATCAAGAAGATTTCAAGAAAGTTAAGAATATTGATGAAGTTAAGCAAATGCAATATATTGATCTTCACCACTTTATGCTTAATGATATTGAACAAAAGGCAGATAAGATCTCAATGGCTCACTCATTAGAATTACGTGTACCATATCTTGATAAGAAGATTGCCGAACTTGCTAATTCAATTCCAACTAAGTATTTAGTTAACCGTCATGATACTAAATATGCTCTTCGTAAGGCCTCTGAAAAAGTCTTGCCAGAAGAATGGGCACAAAGACCTAAACTTGGTTTTCCAACTCCAATCAAGCAATGGCTTAAGGAACCTAGATTCTACAAGCAAGTTAGAGAATTGTTTACTGAAGACTTTGTAAATGATATTTTTGACCAGAAGAAGATTGTTAAGTTACTTGATGATAATTATAAAGGCGATGGATCAGCTCGTCGTCAAATTTGGGCAATTTATACTTTCTTAGTATGGTACAAATTATTCTTTGTTGACTATGATGAAACTGTTAAAAAGTATCAACATGTTCAACCAGAAGTGGCAGAATTAATCGAAAGTGGCAGACTTGTTTAATTAAAGTTAGAGAGAAGTACGGATACGAAATGGTACAAGCAAAATTTACTCCTATTTTATTAGGTAGCGACATCAATGTTTATGGAATGGCACGTTCATTCAATGAAGCCTATGGGATCAAAGTTCAAGCATGGGCAGCTAGCCAATTAGCAGCAACGCGTTACTCTAAAATTGTTGACGTAGAAGTTCATGAAGGCTTTGAAGAAGATCCAGGCTTTATGAACGTGATGAAGCAAAAGATTGAAGAATACAAGAATCACCCAGAACCAGTTATTTTAATTGCTTGTGGGGATGGTTATGCTGAATTACTTGCTAAACACAAGGATGAATTAAAGGATACTTTCGTTGTTCCTTATATTGACTATGACTTGCTAGAGAAGTTAATTTCTAAAGAGGGATTCTACGAAATTGCTGAAAAATATGGTCTTCCATATCCACATACTAAGATTGTGACCATGGATGATTACAAGGCCGAAAATTACTTAGATTTACCATTTGATTATCCAATTGAATTGAAACCAGAAGATCCTGTTTCTTGGTTGAATTGTCAATTTGAAGGTCGTAAAAAGGCATTTACTATTCATGACGAAACTGAATTAGTAGATATTGTGGGCAAGATTTATACTAACGGTTATACTGAAGACTTGATTTTGCAAGACTTTATCCCAGGTGATGATTCTAACATGCGTGTTCTTAACGCCTATGTTGATAAGGATCACAAGGTTAAGATGATGTGCTTAGGTCACCCACTTCTTGAAGATCCTACGCCACAATCAATCGGTAACTACATGGCAATTTTGCCAGCATTTAGTCAAAAACTTTATGATACAGTTCAATCATTCCTTGAGAAGTTGAACTACACAGGGATGGCTAACTTTGACATTAAGTATGATCCGAGAGATGGAGAATACAAGTTCTTTGAAATTAACTTGCGTCAAGGTCGTTCAAGTTTCTATGTAACTTTAAATGGCTATAACTTAGCTAAGTGGTATATAGATGATTATGTAGAAGATAATTTAAAAGATAAGCCAACTGTATATGGTAATAAAGATGGCGCTAATTACATGCTTTGGCTTGGTGTTCCTAAGAAAATCTTTAAGGAATATGCTTATGAAAATGGCTCAAAGCGTTTAGCTGAAAAATTAATTGATGAAGGTCATTATGGTACTACTGTCTTTTACGATAAAGATCGTAGCTTCAAACGCTGGTTATTAATGCGTTATATGTTCCACAACTACTATGCTAGATACAAGAAGTACTATGAAGTAAACAAGGGACAATACTTTGAAGAAGAAGCTAAGAAGTTAAAAAAGCAAGCACTTCGTGATGGTCAACAAGAAAACCATGAAAATGAAATTTAGTTAAGAAATACCCTCTAAGTAGAATGACATTGCTTAGAGGGTATTTTTGTATCTAAAAGTATTAAAATAAAGATGATAGGAAAGCTACTTGAAGAAAGTAGGAAAATAGAATGATTGACTGGGGATTAATGGCTCTATGCATAGTAACGATGTTACTAGGATTTTTTGAGCTGTACCGTACTTTTAGATTTTATAAATGGGATAAAAAAACTAAAGAAATACCAACTGCACCTTATGTGATTTATTTTGGAACGTTTTTTAGTGGGGTATTAATTGTCGTGTCAGCTATGTTTATGATGGGGAATACTTCATTAACACTTCCTAAAATTTTTTACATAATTTTGGGAATTATTCTAGTAGTCGTGGCAGTTTTAATGTATCGTCGTGGACACCAAATGGCGAAGAAATTAGGTAAGGATGATAGTAACATTGCTGTTTGGCAAACTTATTTGATTAGCACAGTAATTTTAATTACTGGTTTGATTAATTTTCTTAGATGATAAAGGAGAGCTGAAATTCAGCTCTTTTTTTCCAATAAATTGTGGCTTATTATTTGCTAATAATTTTCTACTTTACTGATTATAGAAAAAGTTTAAAATTCTCTTCTTTCTTGTCTGACGTGAATTTTGCTAAATACAATATATATGTTTTGAAAAGTCAATACCTACAATATCATGTAGTTTTTGGTAGAATATAACCATACATATTGTGAAAGAAGAGAATGACCATGTTACAACAAGATGCTCAAATTAAATCAATTACTCAAATGACCCTTCCAGAAACAGCCATTAAAAGAGATGGTAGCATCTATCCTTTTGCTCTTTACAAAATTGAAATGGTCTTAGACAACTTGCATCTTACGAAACATGAAGCAGATATTTTACCTTCTATTTTGAAGAAATTAAATGGTGTAAAACAAACTTCTACGAAAGATATTGCAGATGCCTTTGTCCAAACTTTAACGGAATTAGGATTTGATGATGAAGCCAATGCTTATGTGGATTACCGTAGAGAAGATGAGGCCAATTTTGAAAAGCAAACAGAAACTACCAACCGTCTGGATCGTTTAGTTCACCATGATCCAACGATTGTTAATGAAAATGCCAATAAGGACTCACGCGTTTTCTCAACTCAGCGTGATTTAACTGCTGGTGTTGTTGGTAAGACGATTGGATTGACAATGATGCCTGAACATATTGCTAAGGCGCACTTACGTGGTGATATTCATTGGCATGATTTAGACTATACTCCACTTAGTCCTTTAACTAACTGCTGTTTGATTGATTTTAAAGAAATGCTTAGTCATGGCTTTACGATTGGAAATGCCAATATTGAATCACCTCATTCAATTGAGACTGCTACGGCACAAATGTCGCAAATTATTGCTAATGTAGCTTCCAGTCAATATGGTGGCTGTTCAGCTGATAGAGTTGATGAAGTTTTAGCTCCTTATGCTGAAAAGAATTACCACAAGAATATTAATGAAGCACGCGAATTCTTTGATGATGAAGAAAAGATCAAGGCTTTTGCAATCAAGAGAACTAAGAAAGATATCTATGATGCTATGCAAGCTCTTGAATACGAAATTAATACTTTACTTTCAAGTCAGGGACAAACTCCATTTACTACCTTAGGTTTTGGGCTAGGAACTTCATGGATTGAACGTGAAATTCAAAAGGCTATCTTGAAGATTAGAATTGAGGGTTTAGGTAAAGATAAAAGAACTGCTATCTTTCCTAAATTAGTTTTCACCTTAAAGAAGGGGCTTAACTTACATCCTGGCGATCCAAATTACGATATTAAGGAATTAGCCTTAGAATGTTCAACTAAGCGGATGTATCCAGATATTGTTAGCTATGACATGATTAAGAAAATCACCGGTTCATTTAAGGCTCCGATGGGTTGTCGTTCATTTTTACAGGGCTGGAAAGATCCAGAAACTGGTAAAGAAGTAAATTCTGGCCGGATGAATTTAGGTGTTGTTACTTTGAACTTACCTAGAATCGCAATGGAATCAAAGGGCGACAAAGATTTATTCTGGCAAATCTTTAGAGAAAAAGTTCAAACAGCACATGAAGCTTTACAAATTAAGGCTAAGCGTTGTACTGAAGCTGTTCCTGACAATGCCCCAATTCTTTACGAATACGGTGCTTTTGGTAAACGTCTGAATGCAGAAGATAATGTAAATGACCTATTTAAAAATGGTCGTTGCACTATTTCTTTAGGCTACATCGGCTTATATGAAGTTGGTACCGTCTTTTACGGACCAAACTGGGAACACAATGAAGAAGCTCATCAATTTACAATTAATATTGTTAAAGAACTTCATGACTATTGCGCTAAGTGGGAAAAAGAAGATCCAAATCATTACCACTACAGTGTTTACTCAACTCCAAGTGAAAGTTTAACTGATAGATTTTGCCGTTTAGATACTAAGAAATTCGGTAAAGTGAAAGATATTACTGACAAGGAATACTACACTAATTCCTTCCACTACGATGTTAGAAAACACCCAACCCCGTTTGAAAAATTAGCCTTTGAAGCACCATATCCATTTTATGCAGCTGGTGGTTTTATTCACTATTGTGAGTACCCAAACCTTAAACAAAATCCTAAGGCTTTAGAAGCTGTTTGGGATTGGGCTTATGACAAGGTAGGATACTTAGGAACTAACACTCCAATTGATCAATGCTATAAGTGTGGTTTTAAGGGTGAATTTAAGGCAACTGCTAAAGGATTTGAATGTCCTCAATGCGGCAACCACGACCCAGAAACTTGTGACTGTGTAAAACGTACTTGTGGTTATCTTGGTAATCCTTTGAAGCGCCCGATGGTTCATGGCCGTCACGAAGAAATTGTTCATCGTGTAAAGCACTTGAACTTAGGAATGGAAGAAAAAATGGCTAAGGATGAAGTTAGAAAGAATGACGAATATTAATGCCAGAAAAAGATAAAAACAGTCAAGAAGGTCCTGATGTTCGAGGTAACTTAATTAAAGTTAATGTTGGCGGCGATACAATTTTTGTTGATTCTAACCAATATAAGCCACAAGTTGAACATGCTAAAAAATTAAAGCAGCAACATAGGAAACCTAAAAATCCTAAACCACAAGAATGGATATCGGAAGAATATTCTAAGCATAAAATTGCGGACTATAAACCATTTAACTTTGTTGATGGGGAAGGCGTTAGATGCAGTTTATATGTAAGTGGATGTTTATTTGATTGTCCTGGATGCTATAATTTGGCAGCGCAGAACTTTAATTATGGGCGTCCTTATACACAAGAGTTAGAAGATAAAATTATTGAAGATATGTCTCAATCTTATGTGCAAGGATTGACTTTATTGGGCGGAGAACCATTTTTGAATACTTGGGTTTGCTTAAAATTAATTAACCGCGTCCGCAAAGAATTTGGGCATACTAAGGATATTTGGTCCTGGTCAGGTTATACTTGGGATGAACTCCAAAAAGAGACTCCGGATAAGAAAGAAATGCTTTCAAAAATTGATATTCTGGTTGATGGACGCTTTATGGATGACTTAAAGGATCTTACTTTACAGTTCCGTGGTTCAAGTAATCAAAGAATTATTGATGTTCAAAAGTCACTTAAAGCTAAGAAAGTCGTTATTTGGGACAAGCTAGTTAGATAAGTTTGATAGAATAAGGGAAACGATAACGTTTCTCTTATTTTTTTAGGTGAAAAAGATGCAAGAAAAAAATTTGAAATTAGTCGATAAAATAATGACAGCTCTTCAAAAAGTAGAAGATCCTGAATTATTAGTTGATGTGGTTAATCTAGGCTTGATTTATGGGATTGATATTGAAGGAGATCATGCCACAATTAAGATGACTTTAACAATTGTTGGCTGTCCCTTATCGACATATCTACAAAATTCAATTGAAAAGGCAGTTTTGTCGGTTCCTGAGATTAAGACCTGTGATGTGAAATTAGTTTGGTATCCAGTTTGGAGTCCAGAAAGAATGACGACAGCTGCTAAGCAGCAATTAGGGATGCTTGATAATGAACAAGCTCTTGACCAAGAAGAAGAGATTGAAGACACCGAAGAAAAGCAAAAGATCATTGATTTTTCAGTGCCGATTAAGAAACTAGCTGAAGAATATCCGGATTTCGTTCAAATTATGTATGATTGTGGTTTTACTAGAATTAAAATTCCGGGCTTATTATCAACAGTCGGACGTGTGATGACCATTCCGCTTGGAGCACAGGCTATGAAAATTGACTTGGATAAAATAAAGAGGGCTTTTGAAAATAAAGGCTACAAGGTGATTGATAAATGAAAGAATTGGATAAACAACGCCAAGAATCCATTTTGAAAATTTTAAATTTTATTCAAAATGGCGGAGAATTAGAAGAAGCTAAAAAAATGTTTCAAGCTGCTTTTGATCAGGTTGATGTGGCTGAAATTACAGCAGCTGAAAGAGAGTTAATTGCTCAAGGACTAGATCCAAGAAAGATTCAGTACTTGTGCAATGTTCATGCGGATGTTTTTAAAGGCAATATTAAAGAAAATAAAGAAAGTCCAGAGTTTGAAACTCCTGGACATCCTGTTCATACTTTTAAACTAGAAAATATTGTAATTAAATCTTTAATTAATGATGCCTTGCTTCCTGATTTGACTAAGTGGGAAGATGGATCTTCTGATGCTCTACCTAAATTGAAGCGAGAGTTAAAAGATCTGGCTAAAATTCACTATCACTATGCCCGTAAAGAAACTTCTATGTTTCCAATTATGACTAAGTATGGCATTACTGCTCCACCTAAAGTTATGTGGGGTGTTGACGATAAAATTAGAAAATTAATTGGTCAAGCTAATATGCTTGTTAATCAAAAAAATGTGGACCAAAGTGAAGTTGCTAGTGTAATAAAAAGTGCTGCTCATGAAGTTCTTGAGATGATTTTTAAAGAAGAAGAAATTATGCTTCCGATGATTGATGAAGTTGCTAGTGAAGAAGACTGGGGCAATGTTAAAAATGAAGAAGAGCAAATTGGCTATACTTTGATTCAAAAGCCGATGAACTGGAAGCCGAAGATAAAAGAAAAAGTAGCCGGGCCAATCTCTTTAGATAAGTTGAGCAGTTTAGCGCTGAATTTTGCGGAAGGTAGTTTAAATTTAAAACAATTGTCGGCAATCTTAGATTTATTGCCATTTGCGATAACTTTTGTCGATGAAAATGATAAGGTTGCATATTTTGGTGGTGGAGCAAATATTTTTCCGCATTCTAAAAATGCAATTGGAAACAGTGTATATTCGTGCCATCTTCCTGAGAGTGTTCCTCGGGTTAAGAAAATTTTTGATGATTTTCATCAAGGAAAGAAAGATAAGTTCGAATTTTGGTTCGAGCCACGGCATATGGGGAGATATTTATATTTGCAATATTTTGCTGTACGAAAAAATGGACGGTACTTGGGATGTTTAGAAGTTGCTCAAGATGTAACTGAGATTAGAAGCTGGAAAAATGAAAGAAGATAAAAAATAGCTTGCATTTTGCAAGCTATTTTTTGTTTGGAATCTATTGTGTGTTATGTTAAAAATGTAATCTGTAAAACTTAATTTTGTTTTCCATTAGTTTACGTGAATGTCAATCATAACTTTTATTTAATCTTTAAAGTATATGTATTGGAAATTCGTAATAATGTAATAATTGAAAAAATTCTAGTATAATAAGAATAGCAATCTCTAGAGTTAATACTGATAAAGTAGTAAATTGAGTTGTTATAATAAATTAATCAAAAATCCTATAAGAATTATTTTTAACGCGTTAAAATAACTATAGAAATCTTATAACTATTACCAATTTAAAATTGAAGGGACAGGCTAAAATGTTATTCAATAAAAAAGACTTTGATTCTAAACAACGTTTTAGTATTAGAAAATTGAGCGTTGGTGTTTGTTCTGTTTTACTTTCAACTTTATTTCTAACTTTTAATGAAGGTCAGACAGTTCACGCAAGTACGGATGCTAATGCGGCGGACACTACAACGACTAGTGTATCATCTAATACTACTAATAATAGTTCTGATAATAATACTGATAAAAAAGATGACTCCAAAGTAGAGACATCTTCTTTGGCAACCGCTGAAAAGCATGCCCCAATTCCAATTGCTGCTGAAGTTAAGAGTAACAAGTCGGAAGATCAGACAAATAGTGCAACTACTGAAACTGCTACTCAAGTAAGTAAATCTAAGCAAGCACAAAGTCAAACAACTACTAATATTGTTAAAGCTACTGCTACTCAAGCATCTACTTCTTCAAAAGATAGCTCTGACACAACAAGGTTTAAGGATAATTCTGCCCAAAATACTGTTGAAAAAAATAGATCAACCTCAACTTCAAAATATACACCTGTCTTAACTAGCGAAACTTCCGTTTCTACTAAAACTAATCAAAGTAATAGTAATTCTGCTACTCAAGAAAAATCGAATATTAAACCTGTTACCCCACACGCTGATTCAACTGAACATATTGCACCAAAGACTTACAGCATGGATAGCGACTCACCTGCTTATGTAGTTGCTGGAAGTGATTTAACGAATTTGGCCTCAAAATTTATTTCCAATGCGGATGTCTTGACTCAAAATGGTGCTACTTTTTCTTGGGTTGGCAATGTCCCGACTCCAACTCAACAAGATGCCATTGGTGGTAATACAATAACTGGAACTATTAAAGTAACGTATAAAGATGGCACAAGTATAACTATTGATATTGAATCTTACGTTGAAGCACGATCAGAGCTTCAACCAAGTACCTTCTACTACGTGAATAGGGTTGGCGATACCCCAGACTTTAACACCGCCGATGCTAATGGCAATAACTTTTCTACAATTCTTAAAAATACAGACGTATATGATCCGACTGCTTTTTCTTATAAGATATTAGGGACACTGGATACAAGTAGTTTAGGTATCCACTGGGCCAATGTTCAAGTTACGGATAACAATACTTTTGCTGGTGCACCAGATGCTCCTAAAGTTATCGGTGGCCTTTATATTGTTAAGGTTCCTTACGTAGTTCAGGGACTTAAATTGAAGGATAATATTCCAACTGATGCTAACGGTAATCCTATAATTAATGCTCAGTTGGCAACAATGCCGAAGTCAACATCTACGACACCGACAACACCGGAGGCTGCTTTTGATCCTGTCCATGGAAATTCTACTAATTTTCCAGCGGGCTTATGGGGACAATATTTCTACCAAGATTATGCTTTGGCTTATGCGCTAGGTATCAAAGTGCAAGTAGCTGCAGATGACCTAGATAATAATGGAAAGTGGAAAAACAAACCAACGGATTTAGTCAATACTAAGACCAACCACTTCGCAATGACTTTTAACAAGTTGCCTAATGCTACCCAGCAGGAAGTAGACGTAAATTACGTATCTGCTCCACATGCTGAAGATATGTATATCTATAATGCCGCAAACAAAACTTATATGACTGGTCGACCAGAAAATGCGCAAGCAATTAAGGAATTGCTTGCTGACGGCTACATGAATGATAAAGTTTGGGTAACGTTAGCTGATGGCACTAAGGTCTATGCTTCTAAACTTGACTATCTTAATAATGGTAATAACTTTGTTGTTGGTGGTGCAAAAGCCGGCCGATACAACATTAACTTCAATGCTAGTTTTGACCAAAAAAATAGCGCTGGTCAACCACAGATTTTTTCAAATAACATTTTTAATACAGCAAGTGCTGACTTTAATGATGACCTAAATAAGTGGTATCGGAAGACTAACAATCAGACGGTTGCTAATTATGCTGCACCTACTGCCGCAACCTGGGATAAGGTTTCAACTAATGGGATTTCCTTAGCACCAACGATCAAAGCCAGTGATGATCCCTACGAACAAGATTTAACCGACGGCCCAGTTACTTTTGATAGTGAGGCACTTAAAAATGTGGTTAAAAATCCAAGTACGGGTGCAGAGGTGCGTAAAGTTCAACATACTTGGCTAGCTAATATGGTCCCTAACTCAATTCTGGACAATAACACGAAATGGCCAGAAGGTACTAAACTCACTTGGGCTGGTAATGATGGCAGTACCAAATTAACCTTCGATAAAGCCGGTGAAAGCAAGACCGGGAACGTAACAATTACTCTTCCAAGTGGTTCTTCATACACGGTTAAAGACATTACAGTTATCTCTAAAGCTAATGTGATCGCAAAGAGCGAAACTGTTGACTACGGTAAGAAACTAACAGCAGCAGATTTGGTAACTAACCAGAATGTTTTCCCAGCAGGCACGACTTATCAATTCGTAGATGGTTCAGAACCAACTTGGGGGACAGCTGGCTCATACGATCATGTTAAAATTACAGCTACTTACAAGGATGCTAGTGGGGCAAGTGTTAATACACCAGTTGCAAACTGTGCAGTTGCTATTAACGATAGCCGGAGCATTAAGGTATTAGCTGGTAGTGATGTTCCTTCAGTTGATAGTGTTTTGAACTTGCCTAACAATTGGGAAGAGCACACTGCATTCTGGACTACGCCAATTAACACTACTGCAACTAATGAAGGTTTAATTACGATTCATTACCCATCAAGCAATTTGGATCAGAAAATTAAAGTTTATGTAACTGTTATTCCGAAGACCAGTGCAGTTGATGGACAAAACTTCTTTACTAATGGTAATAAGTACGATGGTACAGAGGGTAGCATTGCTAACGGTGCTAACCAAGGTGCAATTTTAACCCAAGCTAATGGTCAAGCAATTGACTACACTACTTATAGTGGTTCTAATACACCGGGAACGCAAACATCTTATGATACGAAGACGACCAGTTACACACCAACTTACGGTCTGTCTGGACTTCAGACCAATAGCGATGGCAGTTTAGTTAGCGGCGTTCAAACCGCAACTGTTCGCGTGTCTGTACCTAAGGGTACGATTGGTGCCAAAGTAGATGCTGATGACAATTACTACTATGAACTAAACGCTAAAGTAAATATTGCTCAACCTGTTACTTTTGAGTTTGTAGATGAATATAACAATGATCAAGTAGTTGGTCAGACCTACTCACAAGAATTTGTGCCCGGAATTGATACAAATCTCAATTTCAGTATGGCTATGCCAGATGGTTATGAACTAGGAAATGGTGCTTCAATTCCAAGTCAGTATACTTTGCCTGCCTTTAGTCAAACGACACCGGTTGTCAAAGTACCTATTCACCAGAAGATGCACTTCTATATTACTTTCCACGATGAAGATTCAAATACTAATCTTGGTACGGTAGAAGTGTCAGGCAGTGCTGCAGCAGGAACTGGTGGCTATTATCCAAGCATTAACACGAAATTAACATTCCCAGCAGGTGCTGATGCTGGTGACTATTATTCTGTTTCAACTTCTGGCGTGCCGGATGGGGTGCAGTTAGTTGGGAGTTACGGGGTATCGCTTACCAATCCAACCGCCGATTGGACAACTCCAAACTATCAGTGGGAGAATACTTTCTCCGTTCTTAAGGCTTTAACCGGTGCAACGATGACCATTAATCTTAAGCACAAGTTTAATGAAACGCAAGAAAAACAGACGCGTACTGCAACGGTTAACTATGTTAAGGCTAAAGTTAATGCGGATGGTACTTATACCCAAGATGGCAATGCATTTACTTCTGCTGTCCTTGATGTGTACTACTCAAGAACTAAGTCAGAGGATCTGGTTACTAAGAAAATCACTTATACTCCATGGCTGTGGGATACAAATCAAGGTGATAGAACAACTCCTGGTTATCATGTTGAATCTGGTAAGTGGACTAGTCTTCCACAGCATTGGGCAGCTGTTGTTGCAGATGTGCCGACATTAGCTGGTTACACTGCTGCTACAGTTACCGATAAGTCCGGCAAGCCAGCAAATCAATTTGTTTTTCCAACTTGGAATGGATCAGATCAAGATACATCTAATATTAATAAGGAATCCTTAGCATATACTGAGAACGCCCCAATTTATGAAGCACGTCCAGTCCATACTGTTTTGTATATTCCTAATGAACAGCAAGCGAGAACAATAACTGCTAAATATGTAATTGCTGGTGGCAATAATAATGGTCAAAAGTTTGCACCTGATTCGCAAATTCAAATCTTCTATGGCCGAACTGGTACTTTAAATGTTGCCAACAATAAGATTACTTATGGAAATTGGCAGTGGGACAATACAGCAGGCGATCAAGATACACCTGGATTCCACGTGATTTCAGGATCGTGGAGTTTGCCTACAAATGGATCGTCTTGGCAAGTTAATATTCCTAATTCAGGTAACGACTATGTTGTTGCAAATTTACGTTATGATGGAGCATATTCAACTTTTACTTTAGCAGCGCCAAGTTATAATGCTAATGATGTGTTTACTAGCTCTACAAGTGATCAATGGTTCACCCGTAATACATTAGTTACTTACTATGTGCCAACTTCAATGGTGAATAAAACAGTAACGCGGACAATTACGATTTTTGAACCCGGCCAAGGTAGTAAGACCATAACTCAGACTGCTAAATTGACTAGACAGGTAAGAGTTAATAACGATGATACCGGTGTTGTTTATGATGGCTTTGCAGGTAGCGGCTGGAGTACTGGCACTTGGGGAGCTCAAGATGTTACAACTCATGACGGCTACACGATGTCTGCAACCCAAACAGTTAATGGAGTTACTACTCCAATTCAACTTGTTAACGGTCAAGTTCCAGCTGAAGAAGTCGATGGTAATACCAAAAATACTACAATTAATATCACTTGGGGTGCTGTAGCTACAGCTACATTAACTGGTAATGGCACTAGTACTTATAATGGCCAAGCTATTACTAATGCTGAACTTAATAATGCTTTGAAAGTGAATGTTACAGGACCAACTGCAGGCGCAGGTACGTATACTCTTCAAGCCGGCGATGTTGAATTTTCAACTGATGGTACAAACTGGACTACTGCCTTACCAATCAATGCTGGCAACTATCAAGTTCGTTTAACTGCTCAAGGTAAAAATGGCATTATTGCTAAATACGGCAACAACAGTATTATTTGGACTCAAAATGGTCAGTCAACTATCACCAGCAATGCAACTTACATGATTAATAAGCTTGCTGGTAATGCCGTGATGACTAATGCCCAGATCGGCAATTACGAGATGACTTATAATGGTGCTGCTCCAAGTACAATTGATCCAAGTAAGTTTGTCTTTACAACGACTGTCAATGGTCAAAACGTTGAGCTTGATACCACTGGCTTAGATAGCAGCGACTTTACTTGGGTTGATAGCAATGCACCAGTTAACGTGGGTACTTACAAGGTTATTCTAACTGATGCTGGTTTAGCTAAATTAAATGTTAATAATCCAAACTTTAACCTAAGTAATTCTGGTAATGGTACTTTCACAATTAACCAGGCTAATGCTTCAGCTACTCTTTCAGGTAGCGCAAGTCGTGAATACAATGGTCAAGCAGTCAGTGTTGATGATCTCAACTCAACTAGTACTGGTAACAACATTACTTTGACCTTGCATTATCCAAAGGATGGTAATGCTAACTATTCAACTACAGTTAAATTAAATGCTGGCTACTTTACTTGGAATACACCAAATGGTCAAGCTCCAGTTAATGTAGATAGTCAACCTTATACAATTAGTTTGAATTCAGATGCAATTGAAAGAATAATTAAACAAGCTGTTGGTAACGGTCAAAATGATGTAAGTAACGTTAAGTTTGCTAGTGATGCAATTAGTGGTAGTGCAAATTACACAATCACACCATTAGAAAGTTCAGCAGAACTTTCTAATATTACTAATGGTAATTACACGAAAGTTTATAACGCTGAAACTACTAACCAGATTGATGCTTCGAAGTTGCACATTACTGCAAATCTTGGCGGTCAAAATGTGGACTTAGATACTACAGGAATCACTGGTAGTGACTATCAATGGGTTGATGCAAGTGGTGCAGAATTGACTTCTAATCCAAAGAACGTTGGTACTTACTACATCAAGTTAAGCGATACTGCTTTTGCTAGATTGCAAGCACAAAACCCTAACTTCAAATTGACAAGTAACGACGGATTAGGTGTTTATACGATTACACCAGCTACTGCTAATATTACTTTTGGCGGTACTAACTCTCGTGTTTATAACGGTCAAGGTACCACTACTACAGAAATTAACAGTAACGGTCAAATTAAAGTTCACTTTACTTTCCCGGGCTCAGTTTTAGATGCCTCTTATACGCTTAAAGATCGTGATTATTACTTGGTTGATCAGGATGGGGCTGGTTATGATGGTGCTCAAATAATTAATGTTGGTACTTATACGATTAAGCTGACCCAACAAGGGATGCAAAATGTCATTGATACGATTCATCAACTATCAGGTAGTGGCGATGGCGGCTATAACATTAATGTTGACTCCGCAACTCAATTGGGTAATTTGACTTCAACATTTGATATTGTTCCTTCGCAAAATACGATTAGCGTTTCTGGTACACAAACTGAAACCTAGGTTTCAATCGCTCAAACTAGTGGTAATACCACTGGCGCTGTCGCAAGTTTAGCCGATGTAGCCCTTGATTCAGGTGACTTTGCGATCGTTAACGGTCCAGCTGAAAATGCAGGTAGCTATCAAGTTAAGTTGACTGATGCTGGCTTAACTAAGATTCAAAATGCAGTTGGCGATAACTACAGCGTAAGTCTTGCCGACACAACTGGTACACTAGTCATTAATAAGGCAAAGGCTAGTGCAGTCTTCAGTGGTGATCCTTCCTACACTTACACTGGTACGCCAGTAAGTGCTAATGATTACTTGGGTAAATACTCAATCAAGTTAACTGAACCCAATAATCCAACTTATAACTTAGTTGCAGGTGATATTGAATTCAAATTTAACGGCAATTGGACCACCCAAGCTCCTGTTAAAGTTGGTCAGTATGAAGTTCGCTTATCGCAGCAAGGTTGGAACCACATTAAGGCAATTAATAGCGATAACGTTGAATGGTCTGCTACTGCCTCTGCAGGAACTGGCACTTACACTATTAATCAGGCTAAAGTTACCGCTGATCTTAGTGGTAGCAACTCTATGACTTATACCGGATCAGCGGTAACGACAAATGATTTGTATAGTCAAGATTCAACGATCAAGGTTGTAATTAATGGTACTGATATTACTAACTTGCCACAGACCTTTGAATTAAAAGATGGCGACTATGTATGGCAAACCACTGCTGGTCAAGCACCAAAGGATGTTGGTAATTATCAGATTAAGTTAACTGCTGCTGGAATTAGTCATATTCAAAAGCAGATTAATGATGCATTGGGTGCAGGGAATGTTGCTTTGACTACTACTGCCGATAATGCTGGTACTGCAAATTTTGAAATTAAGCAAGCGGTAGCTGAAAATGTTCAACTGTATGGGGATGAACAATCAACTTATGATGGAGATACAGTAACTTTTGATCCAACTAACCTTGATGTGAAGAATAACTTTGGTTTCCACAACGTTGAAGGATTGACTATTCCTAACTTCACGAGTGCAGACTTTGATTGGTATGATGCTAATGGTGAAAATAGAATTGCCGCACCAAAGAATGCAGGACATTACACCTTGAAGTTAAACGATCAAGGAAAGCAAGTCTTGGCGGATGCTAACAAGAATTACACCTTTGTTGATCAAAATGGCAAAAGCACCATCTCCGGGCAAATTACTTATGTAGTAACCCCAGCAGAACTCGTAGTTAAAGTTACTGGTAAGGCTTCAAAGGTCTACAATAATCAGAATGCAAAAATCACGCAGGATCAGATCAACCAGGGTGACATTAAGTTAGTTTGGGGTAATTCAACTACTGAACCAACTGATTTAGGTGAATTTACTTTAACTCCAGATGATCTTGAAGTTGTTGATGCAAGCGGCCAGCCTGCTATCCATGCAAACTACGTCGATGGTCAGCAAACAGGTGACACGTATTATGTCCGGTTAACTGCTGATGCGCTTGCTAAGATTAAGCAATTAAGTGGTGCTGCTAACTACAATATTAGCCAAGCAACTGATACGGCAACTTACCAAATCTACGCTCACAAGGCTGAATTAACCTTAACCGGTAACCAAACCACTGCTTACGGTACTGAATTGCCATTTAATGAAAGCAAGTATACCTTAGACTTCACTAACTGGGTTAATACAAACATTCCCAAACCAGTTATTACTTGGCAAAACGGTGAAATGCTCATTAATGGTCAACAACCTGAGGATGGCTATAGCTACCACACTGGCGACCTCTATGTTGAAGGTTATTCGGACGGTGGCGTACCAACGAATGCTGGATCGTACAAGGTTAAAATCTCAGCTAACTTAACTAAAGAACTGCAAAAGATATTCCCTGATTATGATTTTTCAGGTAATATTGATTCTAGTACTTTAAACTCTAATAAGACGGTTAATAATGATCCAGTTGAAGCTTCACATGAACCTGCTAGCTATGTGATTACGCCAGCTGAAGCAACCATTACGATTAATGGTGCTCAACACGTGAAGTATGGCGAATCAACTGCAATTGCTGGTGATCAATATACTGCTAGCGTCACTGCACCGGTTTCTGGCAATGAAACTAATGTAGTAACTGATGTGGCTTTGACTAGTGATGATTTGACGACTGTACCAAGTAACGCGGGCGTTGGTAGCTACACAATTAAGTTGACCCCTGCTGGTTTGGCGAAAATTCAAGCTGCAATTATTGGTCATGGGGATGTAACCAAGAACTATGGTTGGACGCAGGCAGGCAATGCAACGGCTAACTTCTTCGTTGACCAAATGCCGGTAACGATTACGGTTAGTGGCGGTAGAACTGTAACTTATGGTACGCAAGCTTGGTTGAGGGCAATTAAGGCTAACCCAGCTGGCTACACTTTGACGGTTACAACTGAAAACGGTACTAACTTAAGCTACACTGCTAACGATGGTGACTTAGTCTTTAACCAAACACCAGGCAATGTTGGTGAATACCAAGTAGAATTGTCTGCGCAAGGTTTGACTAACATTGGAAAAGCACTTGGTACTAATTACGCATATCCACAAATAGCTGCTGATGTAACTGCGAAGGGAACGTTCACTGTTAACCGGGGTGCAGTTACTATTACCCTTAAAGGTAGTGACGGTAAGCCTTATAATGCTCAGCAAACCTTACCAAGCGGACTTAATTTAAGTAAGTATGGCTTAGACTACTCGGCTACGGTTTACTCCGCTGATGGTAAAGCCCAGATGCTTAATTTGACCGCTAACGACTTGCAAATTATTGGTAATGCAACCAATGTTGGTACTTACCAAGTTGAATTGTCACAGGCAGGTCAAGAAAAAATTGAACAACTAACTGGTAATAATGGTGCTAACTACAAGTGGACGTTTAAGACCAACGCTGATTATGTAGTAAAAGCAGCCACAGCTAGTGCAGAACTTAGCGGTTCTAACCAAAAGACTTTTGATGGTTCAGCAGTAACTACAACTGAAGTAAATAGCAATGGTCAGATTTTAGTCCACCTTACTTACCCAGGCTCTAATGTTCAAAGTACTTACACTTTGCAAGACGGTGACTACACTTGGGAGACTGAGGATGGTCAAACAATTTCTGCACCGACTAATGCTGGCACTTACACCATTAAGTTGAATAAGCAGGCTATCTTAGCTCACTTACAAGTTGCTCTGAACCAGCAAGCTGGTTTAGGTGACAATGATCAGCCTAATGTGACTGTTTCAGCAGATAAACTAAGTGGTCAAGCAAGCTTTAAAATTAATCCACAAGCACTTACTGACGTAACAATTTCTTCACCTGATCAAAGTAAGACTTATGATGCTCAAGTAGCGGATCTTGATGTTAATGGAATAACTATTACTGCAAATGGAATCGTTGCTAATAATCCATTAGTAAATCCAGGTATTAGCGCTAGCGACTTCATTTGGTATGATGAAACTGGTAATAAGCTTGAAAGTGCACCAGCTGATGTCGGTACTTACCAGGCACGCTTGAATGCAAGTACACTTGCTGAATTGCAAAACGCAAATCCAAACTATCAATTTAGCTCTGTAACTGGTTTGATTAACTACACAATTAATCCAGCTCCTGCCACTGCAACAATTAGTGGTTCAGCTACTCGTGACTACAATGCTCAAACTACTTCTGTTTCAGATGTAATGAACAATATCAAGTGGGATGCAACAGGTTTAGTTACCGACCAAGATCTTAACCTTACTGGTTTAACTGCTAATAGTTATGCTTGGTACAGTAAAGACGCGGACGGTAATTACGTTGCAATGACAGGTAACCCAGTAAATGCTGGTACTTACTACTTGCATTTGACTAAGAGTGCAATTGAACAAGTAAAAGCTGATAATTCAAACTATGACTTTACATCAGTAAATGGAGAATTTACTTACACGATTAATGCTGTAAATGGTATTGCAACTCTCAGTGGCTCGTCTTCTAAGACTTATGATGGTCAAGCTGTAACTACTGCTGAAGTGAATAGTACAAATGGTGATATTATTGTTAACTTTACTTTCCCAGGATCAAGCGCTCAAAGCACTTATGTTTTGCAGACTGGAGATTACACTTGGGAGAATAAAGATGGTCAAGTAATAACAGCACCAACTAGTGCTGGTACTTACACTATTAAGTTAAGTGCAGATGGTATTACGAACTTGCAAAATGCAATCAACCAATATGCTGGACAAGGAAACGTAACTTTAGATGTACAAGATCTTTTGGGTGCTGCTGTTTACACAATTAAGCAAAAAGCTCTTGATGTAATCCTTGGTAATAATAGTACTGGTACAGATGGCAAGACTTATGATGGTCAGGCCGGAGTAATCAATACTCAAGCTGTAAACTTTGGCGTATTTACCACTAGTGGACTAGTAAATGGTGAAACTTTGAATGCTGCTAACTTAACTAGTGATGACTACGAATGGGTAGATGTAAGTGGCAACGCAATAACAGCACCAATTAATGCTGGTACTTACTATATTGCTTTGACTGCAAATGGATTGAAGAAATTACAAGCTGATAATCCAAACTATGTAGTTTCTGAAAGTGGCCAATTCACTTACGTAATTAGTCCCGCTGAAGAAAATGTCACAGTTTCTGGTAGTCAGGAAAGTACATCAACTTCAATTGATAGTGCCAACTTCACAGTTCATGCTCCAGCGGGTGTTACAGTTCCAGCAGGCATGACTTATGAGTTTGCAACTGGAGTTCCATCTGAATCTGGCGTTTATGTAATTAAATTAACTCCAGAAAGTATCACTACTCTTGAAAAAGCAAATCCAAACTACAAGCTGGATATTTCTTCAGATGCTAAATTTATCTTGGACGCAATTTTAAATATTGAGTTTGAAGATACACAGGATGGTAATAAGCAAGTCGGTAAGACAATTACTAAGACAGGTGTTGCTAATTCAACTATCAATGATCTTAAATTAGTTGTTCCTGAAAATTACGAATTAGCTCCAGATCAAGAATTACCAACTAGTTATACTTTTGGTAAGACATTGAATCAAAACATGTATATCAAGTTAGTTCATAAGTTGAATGAGCTTAATCCAACTGATCCAAGTACTAATCCAGATCCAACTAATAAGAACTGGTTCAGAGAAAATGGCTTAGTTAAAGACATTACTCGGACGATCAACTATAAGGGATTAAGTGACGATCAATTTGCACAAATTCCAGAAGCCCAAAAAGTTCAAACTGTTGAGTTTACGAGAACTGCTAAGTATGACTTAATTACTGGTAAGATTGTTGCAAATAGTGAAGGCTCATGGACTGCAGTAGATGGTAAAGATACCTTTGCTGGCTTTACTCCATTTACTTTTGCTGGATACACTGCAGCTCCTGCTAGGGTTGAGCAAGTGAAAGTAACTGGTGATGATAAGAATAGTCAGATTACGGTTGCATACACTGCAAATACTCAAACCGGTAAGATTTCTTATGTTGATAGTGATGGCAAAGAAGTTGGTCAAACCGCATTAACTGGTAAGACTGACCAAAGTGTTGAAGTAAATCCAGAAGCTCCGACAGGTTGGCAAATTGTTTCAGGTCAAGATATTCCGAAGACAGTAATTGCTACTCCAACTGGAGTGCCTACAGTAGTTGTGAAAGTAGAACACAGCACAATTACTGTTACTCCAGGAACACCAGAAAAGGATATCCCAACTGGTCCAGTCCCAGGAGATCCAAGCAAGAATTACGAGAAGTTGGCAAGCTTAATGTCAACTCCAACTCGTACAATTGTGGTAACTGATCCAAGTGGCAAGCAGACAAGGGTAACTCAAACCGTCAACTTCACTAGAACAGCAACGTTTGATGAAGTAACCGGTGAAATTACTTACAGTGATTGGAAGAATTCTGAACCAGCAGAATGGCAAGCTTATGCAGCACCAGAAGTAGCAGGTTATACTGCAACTTCGAGTGTCAGTGCAAAATCTGTGACTGCTGAAACTAAGAATGAAACAGTAAACATTTCTTACACTGCGAATACTCAAACCGGTAAGATTACTTACGTTGATAGTGATGGCAAAGAAGTTGGTCAAACTGCAATCAGTGGTAAGACTGGCGAAACTGTTAAGGTAACGCCAGAAGTTCCATCAGGTTGGAGAATTGTTTTAGGTCAAGATATTCCTGAAACAGTAACTATGGGAGCAAATGGTGGTCCAACAGTAGTTGTTAAAGTAACACACAGCACAATTACTGTTACTCCAGAAACACCAGAAAAGGATATTCCAACAGGTCCAGTCCCAGGTGATCCAAGCAAGAATTACGAGAAGTTGGGAAGCTTAACGTCAACTCCAACTCGTACGATTGTGGTAACTGATCCAAGTGGCAAACAAACAAAGGTAACTCAAACTGTCAACTTCACTAGAACGGCAACGTTTGATGAAGTAACTGGTGAGATAACTTATAGTGATTGGACTAGTTCAGAGCCAGCAGAATGGTCAGAATACACAGCACCAGAAGTAGCAGGCTATACTGCAACTTCGAATGTTAGTGTAAAACCTGTAACTGCTGAAACTAAGAATGAAACAGTAAACATTTCTTACACTGCAAATACTCAGACCGGTAAGATTACTTACGTTGATGGTGATGGTAAAGAAGTTGGTCAAACCACAATCAGTGGTAAGACTGGTGAAACTGTTAAGGTAACGCCAGAAGTTCCATCAGGTTGGAGAATTGTTCCAGGTCAAGATATTCCTGAAACGATTACAGCAACTGCAACTGGAGTGCCAACGGTAGTTGTGAAAGTAGAACGCAGCACAATTACTGTTACTCCAGAAACACCAGAAAAGGATATTCCAACAGGTCCAGTCCCAGGTGATCCAAGCAAGAATTACGAGAAGTTGGGAAGCTTAACGTCAACTCCAACTCGTACGATTGTGGTAACTGATCCAAGTGGCAAACAAACAACGGTAACTCAAACCGTCAACTTTACTAGAACAGCAACGTTTGATGAAGTAACTGGTGAGATAACTTATAGTGATTGGACTAGTTCAGAGCCAGCAGAATGGCAAGCTTACACAGCACCAGAAGTAGCAGGCTATACCGCAACTTCGAATGTTAGTGCAAAACCTGTAACTGCTGAAACTAAGAATGAAACAGTAAACATTTCTTACACTGCAAATACTCAGACCGGTAAGATTACTTACGTTGATGGTGATGGTAAAGAAGTTGGTCAAACCACAATCAGTGGTAAGACTGGTGAAACTGTTAAGGTAACGCCAGAAGTTCCATCAGGTTGGAGAATTGTTCCAGGTCAAGATATTCCTGAAACGATTACAGCAACTGCAACTGGAGTGCCAACAGTAGTTGTGAAAGTAGAACGCAGCACAATTACTGTTACTCCAGAAACACCAGAAAAGGATATTCCAACTGGCTCAGTCCCAGGAGATCCAAGCAAGAATTACGAGAAGTTGGCAAGTTTAACATCAACTCCAACTCGTACAATTGTGGTAACTGATCCAAGTGGCAAGCAGACAAGGGTAACTCAAACCGTCAACTTTACTAGAACAGCAACATTTGATGAAGTAACCGGTGGAATTACTTACAGCGATTGGAAACTTCAAAAGTCAAATGCTGCTAGCCATGTAGCTCAATGGGATAGTTATACTCCTCAGGTTATTACTCACTATGTTCCAAGTGTAGCTGAAGTACCTGCTAAAGTAGTTAATGCACATACTGCTAATAGCCAAGTTGAAATTACTTACGCTCCTGCTTCAGAAAGCCAAGTAATTCGTTACGTTGATCAGAATGGTAAAGAAATTAGTACCCAAATTGTTCCAGGTAAGTACGGTGTAGATACAACATTTACGCCAAAATTACCTAACAACTGGCAAGCTGCTAATACTATTCCAACTTCAATCAAGATTGGTGAAAATGGTGGTTTAACTACAATTGTCGTTGAAGCTAAGACTGAAAAAGTACAACAAGCTAAGACTGTTACTGAAACTATCCATTATCACACTGCTAATGGCAAACAATTATTTGCTGATAAAGAAATGGAAGTTAACTTCTTTAGAACTGGTGTAAAGAATCTTGTAACTGGTGAGATTACTTGGAATAACTGGAACAAAGATAAAGAAAGCTTTAATGAAGTTCCTTCTCCAAAAGTTTCTGGATACATGGCTTCTCCAACTAAAGTCGCAGTTCAAACTGTAACTCCTAACTCAGAAGACCTAGTATTCAACGTAATTTACACTAAGAATTCACAAACTCATCCAACAATTCCAGAAAATAAACCAAATAAGCCACAAGAAGAAAATGTTTCTAAGCAAGAAACTAAGACTCAAGATAAACTCATTCACGAATATGGATATAAGAAACGTGCAGATGGTCGTTTAGTAGACCATACTGGTCATGTATATCCAGCAAGTAGCAAAGTTAAAGAAAATGGAGCTATCTACAGTGAAAAGGGTGAACTATTATCAGTTGGTTCAAGAAGAAAACATGAATTGCCGCAAACTGGTCTTCATGACAATAGTTTAATTGCTGCAATTGGATCACTTCTTGCTGGTATTAGTATCTTTGGTTTACTTGGTGGACGGAAGAAAAAGGATGACGATAAATAAAACTGAATAGGTTTTGAAAGAGGCAATTTGCCTCTTTTTTTTTACGCTCGTGCAAAATAGTTCATTAATTGCTAGACTGAATGTAAGAGTCTTAGAGAAAAGGGTGAAAAAAGTGCACGGTAAACAGAATATTCAACCAGATGATGAAATTAAGCTTCATTGGCTCCTATTAGGTGAGTTATTTACCTGGATTGGAGCTAGTTTTATCTGGCCATTGACTTCAGTTTATTTAAATAAAAGGCTGCATGTATCTTTGGCAATGATTGGGATTGTGTTGCTCTTTAACTGTTTAGCTAATATGCTTGGCTCCTTTGTCGCAGGTTGGGCGTATGATCATTTCAATCCCTATTATTTAATTATTGCAGGAGCAGGTTTAGATGCCTTAGTTTTGTTTGGAATGGCTGCTAATCATACTTGGCCGATTTATTGGGTCTGGATGACTTTAACTGGGCTACTTGGTGGCTGGAATGGGGCTTTAATTAATTCAATTGCAACTAGTATTAAGTCTAAGCCTGGCAGGTATGTTTTTAATACGATCTATTTTGCACAGAATCTAGGTGTGGTACTTGGTACATTGATCGTGGGTTATATTTACGATTATTCCGTTACGATTTTATTCGTTATTGCAGCTAGTCTTTTCGTGATTGTATGTATAAACTCAATTATTAATTATCGTCCAATTATTAAGTTTCATTTGGAAAGAAAAGCTCAGCAAAATACTAATAGTAAAAATAAGACCACACCAATGCCGGGTGCTAATTTGAAATTAACTATTGGCTTTTTTACTACTCTAGCTGTGATCTGGTTAATGTACATGAACTGGGAATCTAACCTTTCAGTTTATATGGTTTCTTTGGGCATTCCATTTCATTTATATAGTTTACTTTGGACGATTAATGCCAGCATTATTGTGATTGTACAGGCTTTTTTAAGTCGTTTTCCTAATACTTTTAAGAATTTATTCCATCAGGTTGTGTTCGGAGTTACAATGTTTGCTATCTCTTTTGTGACTTTAATTTTCGCGAAAGATTATGCGCATTTTGTGTTTTCAATGGTTACTTTGACTTTAGGTGAATCAACTGCAATGCCGGCAATGCCAGCTTATGTAAATGATTTATCTCCAGTTGAAAGTAAAGGAAAATATCAAGGATTAACGATTTCAACGTCTGCGATTGGTAGAGCGTTTGGTCCTTTATTTGGAGGGTTAGTGATTGATAAGTTTGGCTATATCAATTTCTTTATTGTAGCTGCAGCTGGAATCTTTATGATGCTGGCAATTATCGTGCCACTTCACGCACAGTTGAAAGATAAGCTGAAAATATTTAGGTAAACTTTTACATGATTTTTCTCATTAGATGAAAACCTTTACAGAATGTAAGCGATCTCTTCTATTTGTGAAAGCGCCATCTTATAATATAGATGTGCGGTTAAGTAAAAGGAGATACATAATGAGAAAAATTTCACCTGAAGTTGCAAAACATATGGACAATTTATCTAATGAAGCTGGAGTAATCAGCGCATTAGCAATTGACCAAAGAGGATCATTAAAGAGAATGTTAGCTGAAGCAGCAAATAAACCTGCTGATGAAACAACAATCGTAGATTTTAAAAAGGCTGTTTCTAAAGAATTAACACCATATGCTTCCGCAATTTTAACGGATCCAGAATATGGTCTTCCTGCAACTAAGGTAAGGGATAAGAATTGTGGTTTATTACTATCTTATGAAAAGACAGGCTATGATACCACTGAACCAGGCAGAATGTGTGATTTGATTGCCGACCAATCAGCTTTAAGAATTAAAAATGATGGTGCCGATGCAGTTAAATTCTTGCTTTACTACGATCCAGACGAAAGTGATGAAATTAATGATAAGAAGAAGGCTTTCGTTGAAAGAGTAGGAGCTGAAACTAAAGCAAATGGTCTTCCATTTTTCCTTGAATTATTAACTTATGATGGCAAGATGGATGACGTTAAGAGTGAAGAATATGCTAAAGTAAAGCCTGAAAAAGTATTTAAGACAATTGAAGAATTTTCAAAACCTCAATATGACGTTACTGTTCTTAAGGTTGAAATTCCATTCAATATTAAGTATGTAGAAGGCTTCAATGGCGACAATAATGTTGTTTATACTCAAGAAGAAGCAAAGAAGTTGTTGAAGAAACAATCAGACTTAACTGATTTACCATACATTTTCTTATCAGCTGGTGTAACAAGTGAAGAATTCATTGCTGAAATTAAAATGGCTGAAGAAGCTGATGCAGACTTCAATGGTGTTCTTTGTGGACGTGCAACTTGGAAGCCAGCAATTAAGCCTTTTGCTGCTGAAGGTGAAAAGCAAGGTAGAGAATGGTTATCAACTGAAGGTAAGCAGAATATCGAAAACTTGAACGATGCACTTAAGGGTGCTAAGTCATGGAAAGATAAGCTCGAAGTTGAAGATTAATAAATTATTTTAATAACTAATGAAAAACAAGGCTAGAAATTTAGCCTTGTTTTTTTGTGGAAAATTTAGCTTGATTTTTATATGTAAAATGCCGATGTTTATGCACTTGAAAAGCTATTTATAAGTTATTAGAATAAAAGAGTAATGTTAATTGGAGGAGAAAAAAATGAAAGGATTAAAATACACAAGTTTAGCTGTGGCAGCATTAACTGCTACTATTTTGGCAAGCACCAATAATGGTAAAGTCCAAGCTGCATCAACTAATGAAAATGATACTGTTACTGTAGCAAAATCAGATAAAGAAAAGGCTCAAGCAGCTATTAACCAAGCACAAAATTCAGTTAATAATGCTCAAACAGTCGTTGATAGCAAGAAGAGCGCGTTAACTGATGCCCAAGAAAAGGCTCAAGCACCAGATAATGCTTATTCTGCTCAACAAGCTAAAGTAAATGACAGTCAAAAGAATCTTTCTGCTAAACAAGCACAAGATAAATTAAATAGTGCTACTGAAATTTCAAAGCAAGCTACTCCAGAAAATATTCAAAAAGCACAAAAGAATATTACTGTTCAACAAGATGCAATTAAAAATGCGCAGCAAAATGTTAATGATGCAAATGCAGATTTGAATAAAGCACAAGCTCAATTAGCAACTGCTAAGCAAAAACAAGCTGATGCTCAAAATGTAGTTAATGCTAAAGAATCTGCTAAACAAACAGCCGATAAGAATGTTGCTAAGGCAGAATCTGATGTTAAGAACAGCGGTTTAGATGAAGCAAAGCAAGACGTTGAAAAGGTTCAAACGACATTAAACGACATTAAAAAGACCAATGCTAATAATGAATCTATTTTAACTACAAATAAGTCTGCTTTAACTGAAAACAATCAAAAGATAGCAACTGTTAATAATAAGATTGCAACTGCAAATCAAGCTGTAGTAGATGCTCAAAATAATGTTAATGCTAAGCAACAAGCATTGGCTGATGCTAAAAAGGCTTTAAAAGATTTACAAGATCAAGTTGCTAAAGATCAAGCAAGTGGTGCGGCTGGTTTCTTTAAGTCAATTGCCGATAATAAAGATAATTCTGAAAGTTTAAGAGAAGATGCACGTACTGCATATGATATTGTTACTGGTAAGCCAAATGCTTACCAAGATATTACTGTAAGATGGGTTAAACAAGCTGTTGAGTTGGGTCAAGAAAAAGACTCTACTTCATTCAGTAATATGGAAAAAGCTCTAGGATATTATGAACATTGGATGACATACCGTGATAAGTATGGCTTGAGTCATCCATCAATTTCTTTAACTGCTGTTGCCATTGCAATGCTTAGTTCTGATTTTCAACATTACTCTGATGAATTTAATCACCCTATTTTATTAACTGCTAAATATGGTCCATTTTATGAAGATGAAGAAGATATATCAGCTGGAGACGTTAATCCAATTGATAACTGGATGAGTGAAAAAGAAGATATCGATAACTATATTAAGGATCATCCAGATGCAGCTGCTTATAGTTTTGAAAGTAGTCATCCATTAACTGAAGATGATTGGGCAAGAGATGTTGATTTCTGGAGTAATAAACCAGTAGATATTGGTCACTATACTTCTATGATAAAACCAGATGCCAACTATGTTGGATTAGCTGGAAATGAATATGAGATTGAACCATTCATGGATAATGCAGATAGCATGGATGAAATTGAATTTGATCCAATTAACGGTATGGACTTCAATAGTTACCAAAATCTAGTTCACTCATATTTGCAAAACATTAAACAAGAAGATCAAATTAACACTCTTAAAGCTAACGTAGAAACCGCAAGCCAAAACTTAACTGCTGCACAAAATGCCGTTCAAGCAGCCCAAAACAATGTTAAGAGTTTACAAGCTAACTTAGCAGAATTAAACAATGGTTCTACTAAGATTAACAAGGCAATTACTGATACTCAAGATGCTCTTGCAAAGGGCAGAGAAAATCTCGAATTTGAACAAAAGCAACTAGATCAAGCAAACAAGAATTTAGCAGCTGTACAAGCTAAAGTTGGTGCAAAGGCAAAAGCATTAGATGACGCAAAAGCTGCTCAAGCTAAGGCTGCCGATGCTTTAGCTCAAGCTCAAAATGTTTTAGCTGGAGCTACTGCTGCAGTGAAGTCAGCTCAAACAACTGTTGATAATGCACAAGGCAACGTCAATGCCAAGAACAAGGATCTTAAGGCTGCTAAAGCAAGTCTAGAATCATTGAAGCAAACATTAAGCAGTTTAGAAAGTGCCAAGGCTAACTTAGCAAGTGCTCAAGCAGCTTTAACTGCCGCAAACAATGATGTATTAACAGCTGATAAAGATGTAAAAGCGCAAGAATTAATTTTAGCTTCCCTAGAAGAAGCTAAGGGTAAATCAGATGCTCAAGTTGCAAGTGCAGAAAAAGATTTGAAGAAAGCAGAAGCAGCTTTAGCTAATGAACAAAGTAAATTGGCCGACGCAAAAGCTAAATTAGCTGAATTGAACAAGAAAGCCAACAACAATACTGGTAAGTCAGATTCTAAACCTGAAATTAATAATCAAAAACCTGCTAAACCAGCAACTAAGCCAGGTTCAGAAAGTGCAAATACTGAAAAGCCAGAACCTGATTTTTCAGGTAATAACAAATCAGATTCAAAGAAAGAACAAAATTCTACAGATAATGTAAAATCAGATGTTAAATCTGAAAACAAGTCAAATAAGACTAAGGAAGAATCAAAATCATCATCTTCTGTAAAGATTGTTGATAATGGTGACGACTCAACTGCATCTGTTGTTTTAGCTGGTTCTAATACCGCAGTTAAAGTCTATGGTGAAAAGACTGTAAACGGCACGACTTACTACAAGATCGGAGCAAATCACTGGGTAAAAGCTGATAAAGCACATGTTGTTTCTATCGGTGGTCAAGCAACTACTAAGCAATTGCCACAAACTGGTGCTAAGAATGAACTCATTGCAGCAATCTCAGGTTTAACAGTTGCTTCAGTTGGTATTGCTAGTGCAATGGGCATGAGCCGTAAGAAAAAGAATAACTAATTTATAAAATTTACATATTTATACAAAAAGAGTTGATAAACCAATGGCTTAAAGCTTGGTTATCAGCTCTTTTTTCTATCTTTAAAATCACGTATTAACAGTAATTATTGTCTAGCAAAACCAGTTCTAACTGAATAGGCATCTGAAAAAATCCGAGTCATAATTTGTAAAGGTAGTCTAGAACGTACTTCATAGTCAGGGAAGTAGTTGGTTTTAGACATGTATCCCATAAAAGTTAATGTCGAAAGCGAAGCAAGTTGACCCTTGGGATTAGTAGTAAAAGTAATAGTAGGGACGTCATGGTGAGATAGGCTTTTAGCTGCATCAACTAGTTCGGGCGTATTACCGTTTAGGCTAATAAAAATAACCAGAGCATCTTGTTTAATTCGCTTAGAAGCTGTTTTGATAATGTTAGGATCAGCATGAAATTCGACATATTTACCAGTTAGTTGAAGTTTGACCATTATTTCTTGACCAATCGATTCAGATAAGCCTCGCGCAAAGATATAAACTACTTTTGCTTGTTTGGTCATGGAGATACTATCTTCAATATTACTGTAGCTAAGATTATGGAGAGTATTGTTCATCTCAATTTCATTTTTAGTGATTACGCTCTTAATTTTATCGTCGGCCTCATTTAAGACGTCAAAGTTGCTGTTAGAACGATCTTGTAACTTCAAAGATTCCCGATAGGAAGTGTAGCCACTGTAGCCCATTTTTTGCATTGTTCTAACAATTGTGGCTGTTGAAACATGGGCAAACTGGCTCAGTTTGACAATCGACATTTTTGCAATTTTTTGCGGATTATTTTGAACTATTTCCCATAAATGTAGTTCCGCATTGCTAAGATCATTATTTTGCATATTAGTACTTCCCTTTCTGTAAAACTTTACCACTTATTTCGTAAAACGCTTTCAATTCAGAAAATCCTTACGTTCTTATCTAAGTATACTAATAATGTAAGCGGTAAGAAAAGGGAGAAAACTCATGATTTATACAATAACACTTAATCCAGCGATCGATTTGGTAATCATTACTAAAAAATTAGAAGCAAATACTGTTAATCGAACTGAAAATTTTGAGCTTCAACCTAATGGTAAGGGTGTAAATGTATCGTTTATTTTGAAAAAAATGGGTATAAAAAATATGGCGACCGGAATTGGAGGTGGCTTTACTCTTGATTACATTACAGCAGGTTTAGAAGAAAAAGGCATCAAGACTAAGTTTCTTAAGGTGAAAGAACCAACTAGGATTAATGTCTTTACACGAGTTTTAGATCAAAATGTGGAATATAAAGAAGTAAATCCTGGTCCAGAAGTTGGTCCAGAGGTTCAAGATAAGTTCTTGAAGTACTTAAAAGACACCCTGAAAGCAGACGATACTTTAATTATTTCAGGTAGTTTTTCAAAAGGAATTAAAGCAGAATACTTAGTTGAAATTGCGAAGATTACAGCAGAAAAGGATATCAAACTAGTAATTGATTCTAGTTCTAAAGTTGTGTTAGATACGCTGCAGTATCAGCCGTATTTATTAAAACCAAACGATCAAGAGCTAGCTAGTTTCTTTGATCTAAATGAAAAATTAGATCAGGAAAAGATCATTGAGTTAGCTCGTAAGTTAATTAGCGCTGGCTGTCAGAATGTCTTGGTTTCACTTGGCGAGAATGGAGCGGCTTTAATTAATAAAGATCATGCTTATTTTGGTAATGCACCGAAAATTCAGGCACTTAATACGGCTGGCGCTGGTGATACAATGCTTGGAACCTTTATTGGAGAAAAGTCAAAGGCAAAAAGCGACACTGCAGCTTTAAAATCTGCAATAGCGGCTGCTAGCGATACAGCTAGCCGATCCGGATTAACGGATTTTAAATTAGAAAAGTACCTAAAGGAAATTCAAGTAAGTGAAATTAAGTAGTAGGAAGGATGAAATAAAATGGCTCAATATGATTTAGTCGGGGCAACGGGCTGCGCTACGGGAGTTGCCCATACTTTTATGGCTGAAGAAGCTTTAGAAAAAGCTGCCCAAAAGTTAGGTTATAAGATCAAAATTGAAACACATGGTCAAACTGGTGTTGAACATGAGCTTACGCCAGAAGAAATAAAAGCGGCGAAAGGTGTTGTTATTGCTTCTGATGTTGATGTTGATCCAGATCGTTTTGCTGGAAAAAGAGTAGTAATTGTTCCAGTTGCCAAAGGTATCAAAGAACCTGAAACTTTAATTAGAGAGGCATTGAGTTCAGAAACGCCAATTTATAAACCAGGACAAACGGCCAAAAGTTCTACTGGAAAAAGTAGTGCTGGTGCTGAAAAATTAGGCACTAAAATTTATACTTCATTAATGAATGGTGTTTCCCACATGTTGCCATTTGTTGTGGCTGGTGGTGTTTTGATTGCTGTTTCATTCTTCTGGGGTATTTATTCAGCTGACCCTAAGAGCAGTCAGTATAATCAATTTGCTTATATGCTAAATACAATTGGTAGCACAACCATGGGATTGATGGTTCCAGTTCTAGGTGCCTTTATTGCAGAAGCCTTAGCTAAAAGATCAGGGCTAGTTGTTGGTTTTGCGGCCGGGATGATTACTAGCGTTGGTGGTGGCGGCTTCTTAGGTGCGATCATTGGTGGTTATTTAGCTGCCGTTGTAGTACTTTTACTGCAAAAATTAATGAAGCCATTGCCAGACAAAGAATTCCGAGGATTAAAATCAATTTTCTTATTGCCTGTATTAGGGGTATTTATCACTGGTGCAATCATGTTCTGGTTGAATGGACCAATTAAGGCAATTAACACAGGAATGATGTCTTGGCTAAAAGGTTTTGAAAATTCAAGTCCAATTCTTTTAGGTATTATCATTGGTGTAATGTGTGCCTCTGACTTTGGTGGACCAATTAACAAAGCTGCTTATGTAACTGGTACTGCACTTCTTGCTCAAGGTAACTATTACTTCATGGCGGGTGTATCTGCTGCATGTATTGCACCGCCTCTAGCAACTGGTTTTGCAGTTTTATTAAATAAGAAGGCATATTCTAAGAACGAGCGTACTGCTGGATATGTTAACTTCTTGTTAGGATCAACCCACATTACAGAAGGTGCAATTCCATTTGCTGCTAAACACCCATTATGGAATATTCCAGCATTTATGGTCGGCTCAGCAATTGCCGCAGCTTTGACTTATGTTTCTAGAATTCAAGTTCCAGCTCCTCATGGCGGTTTTATTATTTTGCCACTAGTTAATAAGCCATTTCTATGGGTATTGTGGATTGTAGTTGGTGCACTTGTTTCCGGAGTTTTACTAGCTTTAATTGCTGGTAGATTTGCTAAGACAGAACCACAATTTGAAGATGGTCCAGATATTGATGTCTTTGGTGAAGAAGAAAATGTTAACAAGCCAGTAGCTGAAAAAGAAACTACTGATTATAATCTTAAAGATATTTTGGATACTCAAAATATCAAAATTAATGTTGATGTTCCAGATAAAGATTCAGCGCTTAAGTATTTAGCTAACTTTGCTGTAAAGAATGGCTTAGCTAGTGATAGCGAAGAAGTTTATGATAAATATTTAGCTAGAGAAAAGGAAAGCTCTACAGGGATGACTGATGGTTTTGCAATTCCACATGCACAATCTGCTGCTATTAAGCAATCTGCCATGCTTGTTTTGAAGTTGAAAAATCCGATTGATTGGAATTCCTTAGATGGGCAAAAGATTGATACGGTGATTTCTTTCTTAATTCCAGCAAAGGACAGTAAGACTCATTTACAGTACTTATCTAACACGGCTAAATTGCTTACTCATAAAGACTTTATTGAAAAATTGAAAGAAGCTAAAACGCCAGAAGAGATTAAGAAGTTATTTGATGGAGAATAAGTAAAAGCTGATTTTTAATAATAGACTAAAAATTTTAATAATGATATCATCTATATAACCACTTATGAATTACAAGGAGGAATTAATTAATGGCATTATTCAATGTACGTGGCGGTGCTGGTGATATCACTAAGCCAGATCTTAACGCAAGACCACAAGATAATCTTTACTTAGCAGTGAACTCTGAATGGATTGAAAAAGCAAAGATTCCTTCAGACCGTTCAAGAATTAGCTCATTTGACGGCATTGACTTGAATATTGAGAAGAGCTTAATGCAAGATTTTGCTGATTTTGCAGCTGGTAAAAAGAAATTGCCAGAAGTTCCTAATTTTGACAAGGCAGTTGAGCTTTATAGGATTGCTAACAATTTCGATAAAAGAAATGAAGACGGTGCTAAGCCAATTAAGGCTGATCTTGAAGAAATTACTAGTTTACGCAACTTAGCTGATTTGAACTTAAGAGCAGCTGATTTCTATAAGAATGCTTTTGACTTACCAATTAGCGTCTCAGTTGATGCAGATATGAAGGATACTAAGGTTCATGTTGTTTACTTTGGTGGACCTGGCTTGTTCTTACCTGACACAACTACTTATGACAATCCTGCAGCTGCTGACTTATTGAAAGTATTACAAGATCAATCTGAAAACTTGTTGAAGATGGCTGGCGTAAGTGAAGCAGATGCTAAGAAATATGTCGAAGATGCATTGAAGTTTGATAAAAAGCTTTCTAAAGTTCTTAAGTCAACTGAAGAATGGGCCGATTATCCAGCAATGTACAATCCAATATCTTTAGCTGAATTTGAAGCAAAATTTGATAGTTTCAAGATTGATAACTTCTTAGCTAGTTTATTTGCTAAAAAACCTGAAAAGATTATTGTAACTGAACCGAGATTCTTAGATCACGTTGAAGAATTGATCAACGAAGATAATTTTGATGAAATTAAGGGCTGGATGGTTGTTAAGTTCATTAACGGTGTAGCTGCATATCTTTCGCAAGACTTCCGTAAAGCGGCCTTTCCATTTAGTCAAGCTTTATCAGGTCAGCCTGAATTATCTTCTGGAACTAAGCAAGCTTACCATTTAGCTAATGGTATGTTCAGCGAAGTAGTTGGTGTATACTACGGCCAAACTTACTTTGGTGCAGAAGCTAAGGCTGATGTTGAAGATATGATTCATAAAATGATTGATGTTTATGAAAAACGTATCTCTGAAAATGATTGGCTATCTGAAGATACTAAGAAGAAGGCAATCGTTAAGTTACGTGCCTTAATTTTAAAGATTGGTTATCCAGAAAAAATCGAAAAAATTTATGATCGTCTTCAAGTAACCCCTGAATCAGAAGGTGGTAGTCTTTACTCAAACGAAAGTGCTGCTGCTGTTGAATCAATTAAGTACAACCTTGAGAAATTAACTGAACCAGTTGATAGAACTGTTTGGTTAATGCCAGGTAACTTGGTAAATGCATGTTACGATCCACAAAGAAACGACATCACTTTCCCAGCTGCAATTTTGCAAAAGCCATTCTATGATTTGAAGCAATCACGTAGCTTGAACTATGGTGGTATTGGTGTGGTTATTGCTCATGAAATTTCGCATGCCTTTGACAACAATGGGGCTAAGTTTGATGAATTCGGTAACTTGAAGAACTGGTGGACTGACGAAGATTTCGCTGAATTTAAGAAGCGTACCCAAGCTGAAATTGACTTGTTTAACGGCATTGAATATGGTCCAGTAACCTTGAATGGTAAGCAAATTGTTTCAGAAAACATTGCTGACCAAGGTGGCTTGACTGCTGCTGTTGAAGCTAATAAGGGTGAAAATGGCAACATGAAGGAAGTCTTTGAAAACTTCGCTCGCGTTTGGGCAAACAAGCAACTTCCAGAATCAATTAAGACGCAAGTTTCAGTTGACGTTCACGCTCCTGGTCCTGAAAGAGCTAATGTTCAATCACAATGCCAAGAAGAATTCTACAAGGCATTTGATGTGAAACCAGAAGACGGTATGTGGCTTGATCCAGAAAAACGTGTTGTAATTTGGTAGGAATTAAATAAGAATCATTAAGAATCAAATGGTAAAAAGCTGTTTGATTCTTTTTTCATAGTTTGCAAAAAAATATCGTTAATAATATTATGAATTGGTATTCTTATTATCTAAGACAATCTTCTTAATTAGAAAAGGTTAAAAATGTTAGAAAAAATAAAAACTAATAAATTTTGCCAATTTATCTGGCCGTATCTCTTAATTATTTTGGCCACTACAATTGTTATCTCGCCGCAATTAATTTCGCATACTATCCTAGCTAGCGATGATACGGCAGATACCTTGTTTCACTATAGTCGTTTCTATGATGCAGGAATGCAGCTAAAAACTGGAATTTTTAGCATCTTTCAAACTAATTTTACCTTCCAGCAGAGCGGTAGAATTATTAATGCAATTTATGGACCGTTATTTGCATACTTTAATGGAATTTTAGTTCTTATTGCGGGTAATTGGTTTAATTATCAAGTCATTTTAGCCTATGTTATTTCGCTATTAGGTGCTGGGAGTATGTATTACTTACTTCAAAAAGTAGGTATTAATAAACTACTAGCTACAGTAATAGGAATTATTTACATTAACATTGGGATGATTCCAGCCTTTATTAACCGTAGTTCATTTAACGGTTGGGGACAGGCATTAATGCCGTTAGTTGTGTTATGCGGCGTACGCATGATTCAAGATAAAGAGAAACCAATTAACTGGATTCAGCTAATGTTAGTAATGAGTTTGCTAGTGCAAGTTCATGTTTTGAGCACTTTAATGGCAGCTCTTTTATTAATTCCTTTCTTTATCTATTCCTTAATTATTAATTATAATTCTAAAAAGGTGTGGATCCCTTTTATTAAGGCTGTTGTCGGAACAATAGTATTATCAGCTAATGTAATTGGGGCTTTTTTAGTTTTAATGCCTAATAATCATTTAGCTGCGAATACTGAATTTGATCTGTCTCGTGGCGGGTTACGTCCACATGTGCTGTGGCATAACGAATATGGCACAGCTTTTGCCTATATTTTGCCAATTTTTGTTTTATTAATTATTGCGCAATTTGTTTATGTCGTAATGCACTACAAAAAAGATAGATTAAATACTTTTGTAACTATTTGGGGTACGGTTTTATTAGGACTGTCTTCATTTGTTTTTCCTTGGGGATTGGTTCAACGCATTTTTCCAAGCTTGAAGTCATACTTCCAATTTCCGTTTAGATTAACTGTTGTTGCCTATCCATTAATTTTACTAGGGATGGCATTAACTATTAATCAGTTACTAAAACAAGGAGTTAAACCAAGAGCAGTTGGAATTAGTTTAGTGGTAGTTCTTCTTTTAGAAGCTGCTGTACCAAATATCATTACTAATCACATCTTTACTGTTGCTTGTGGAAAAGATGCGCAAGTTCAAACAGTAGCTAAAGCATCAAACAGTGATCAGATGCTTAAGATGTTGAAATGGCACTACTTGCCTGATTATTTACCAACTAAAGACAAGTCTATTGACCAAAATGCAGCTTATCTTTACAAACTAAATGTAGTTGATCAATATCAAAAATTTAATCATAAAGTTGCTAAAAATGGTGATTTGATTCTTTCTTGGAAAGGAAAAAAGGATAAAGATATTGTCTTGCCCGTTGTTTTATACAAGCAAAGTGAATTAACTGTGAACAGTAAGAAATTCACTGGTGCAAAAAACGTAATTGGAAATCCAATTATTTCGCAAAAGTCAGGTCTCAATCGTGCTGTTTTGCGTTTTATTGCTCCAGCTTGGTTCTATGTAGTCAGCGCAATTTCGTTAATAGCATGGCTCAGCGTACTTGTATTTTACCTGTGGAAAAAATTTATTAATAATAACAACAACAAAATAAAAGTTGCTTAATCATATACAAAAGTAGTCTTTTAATAAGATAGTCTTATTAAGAGGCTCCTTTTTGTTTGTATGGTTTTACTTACTATTAATATCAATTTATTTTTTGATTATTACATGGCTATAGCTGTCTTGTTATGTTATGATTTAATTGTAATCATTGAAACCGCTTTCTATGGTTTCAGAGGAGGAAAAATAAGGTGAGTACACAAGAACGTTATTCTCATGATGAGTTAAGAAAAGCTAACAAAAAATTTAGTCGGGTTCGTTCTACTATTGAATCTGCCTTTTATGGCAACAATGTACACGAAGTAACTAGTGTTGCTGAAGCTTATAATTTAGCTAAAAAACAATCTGGTGTTATCGAAACTGACCTACCGATTTTGCATACTAAGGAACTAGGCTTGCCACAAGGTGCAAAGCAATTAGTTTATAACCACGGTAAAATTTTGGGTAGAACAGCAAGTGCACGTCACTTTGTTGATGATCCAAAAGAAGATCCAGAGGCATTAGCAGGTAACTTACGTGAAGATATTTATAAGGGCCATGATCAAAAATTCTTAAAGGCTACAGTTTTAGTTGGATTAGACCCAACCTTTACTGTTAAGGCACATATTATGATGCCAGAGGATCAAGCCTTTAACTTACTTTCATATATTTTGAACTTCCACTTCTTTGATGAAGAAGCAGAGAAAATTTACAAGAATTCTAAAGTATATGACGAAGGAGATATTTACTTCTACTTCGATCCAAATACTCAAGATGAAGATTATCCTAAGGGATTCGGCGTCTTTGACGCACCACATAACTGTGCTGCAGTCTTCGGCTTACGCTACTTTGGAGAATTGAAGAAGGGTACTTTAACTCTTGCTTGGGCTATGGCTCACAGAAATGGTTATACTGCTTGTCACGGTGGTGAAAAGTCATTCCACTTTAAGGACAAGGACGATAAGGTATTTGCCTTCTATGGCTTATCTGGTTCAGGTAAATCTACTTTGACTCATGAAATGTACGATGGTAAATATGACATCACTGTTTTACATGATGACGCATTTATTATTTCTCGTGAAGATGGTTCTTCAGTAGCATTGGAGCCTTCATACTTTGATAAGACTCACGATTATCCAGCAGGTCACCACGAGACTAAGTACTACACTACAATTATGAACTGTGCAGTTACTCAAGATGAAGATGGTAAGAAAGTTATTGTAACTGAAGACTTACGTAACAACAATGGTCGTGTTATTAAGACTCGTTACACTTCACCACATAGAGTTGACTACGAAGATGCACCAATTACTGCTCTATTCTGGATTATGAAGGATGGTTCATTACCACCAATCTTAAAAGTTGATGATCCAGTTTTAGCAACAACAATGGGACTTACTTTGGCTACTAAGAGAACTAGTGCTGAAAACTTGCCAAAGGGCTTTGACATGAATACTTTGGTAATTGAACCATTCGCAGATCCATTCCGCGCATATCCAGTATCTGGCGATTATTCAGACTTCAAGGAATTATTCACTAAGCGTGGAGCTTCTTGTTACATCTTGAATACTGATGCCTTTATGGGTAAGGACATTCCAAAGGAAGTAACTAAGAAGTTAGTCGAGGATCTTGCTAACGGCAGTATCAAAGATAGTGACTGGAAACCATTTGGTAACTTCAAGGGTGTATCTTACTTGCCAATTGAAGGTTATGAAGTTCATCTAGAAGATCCTGAATACCAAAAGACCTTAGCTAAGAGAATGCAAGACCGCTTAGACTGGTTGAATAAGTACGATGAAGAACATCCTACTCAACCAATCCAAGAAGAAGCTAAGAAGACTTTGGAAGGTATCATTAAAGAATTAAATTAGTTAATTGAAAAATCCCCTATCAATTTCTATATTAGAACATTGAAAAAGCGCATCCCATTGGGATGCGCTTTTTGTATATCTATATCTATTTATTACTCTTTGAGTTCACCTTCAGCTTGAAGTTTCTTTTTGATATCTTCAAATTTCTTTGGTGCGATACGAGTAATATGTTGTCTTCGTTGATTTCCTAAGATTAATGGTACACGTTCAATAACTGTATCAGCATAATCTAAGCCAAACCAAGAAGCTGGATTAGAAGAAAGATTTTGAAGCCATACACGTGCTTCAACTAAGAATTTTTCATAACTTCTAAGTTGCGTTTGTGGACTAATTACATCATTAACGATAACGAATGAAAAATCACCAACATCTCTACCTGGAGTAGTGGTGTATTCTTGTGGTTGCGATTCAATCGTGCCATCTTTGATTAAATCGTGGACAATTTGACGTAAGTAAACATTAACTTTTTGTTGCTGTTTAAATCCTAAATATAGTTGAACATTAATTACGTTCTTTGTGCCATAGGTATTAACTGCATATTCAGCAGTAAAAGGTTCATTCGTTACATTTACGGTTACAAACCAATAAGCATGAGCACGCTTAGGGCGTTTATCTAAAATTGAATACAGCATATCGCGCTTAATAAACTTGTTGTATTTAACTTTTGCCATGTAGACCAAGTTGGTTGCATATAGCGGAATACTTTCGTCATGGCTTAAATTGCTTAGCATAGTTGTAAATTCATCTAAACGGACATAAGCATTTTCAGCTTCACGTTTATCACGAATTTTATTGCCAAAATACCAAATATACATAATTGCCCCAATAAAGGCTGCAATAATTACCGTGACATAACCACCATGTAAGAATTTAGCTAAGCTGGAAATCAAGAACATGGTTTCAATTGCACCAAATAAAAGTAAGAAGACTAGTCGCAGGCTCAAGTTAACCTTTCTAAGTGATAAGTATTCAAAGAGCAAAACTGTCGTCATGAGCATGGTTACGGTAATTGCTAAACCATAAGCTGCTTCCATGTGTTCAGAAGTTCTGAATAAGAAGACAATTCCGATGGTAGCAGCGCAAAGCATCTTATTAATTGACGGAATAAAAAGCTGTCCTTGTTCAGTAGAAGGGTAAATAATTTTCATTCTTGGTAAAAACTTTAAACCACTAGCTTCAGAAACTAAGGTGAAGGAACCAGTAATTAAAGCTTGCGAGGCAATAATTGCGGCTAGGGTAGCTAGAATTATTGCAAAGAACTTCCATTGACTTGGCAGAGCTTCAAAGAATGGGTTAAAGTCTGTCGCACCAGCATGATAATTAGGATTTTCTAAGATCCAAACGCCTTGACCGAGATAATTTAGGGCTAAACAAATAAAAACGTAAGGCCAAGAGCCCATAATATTACCTTTACCGACGTGTCCCACATCTGAATAAAGGGCTTCTGCACCAGTAGTAGCTAAGAATACTGCTCCTAGAATTAAAACACCGACTTTATTAGCTGGACTAAATAAAATTTTTACTGCTAAAAGTGGATTGAGTGCTTCAAGTAAAGACCAGTCATGACTTAAGTTCATAATTCCAGTTAGTCCTAGGAAAGTAAACCAGACTAGCATGATTGGTCCAAAGGTCTTACCGATAATGCTTGTTCCCATTCTTTGGATAGAGAATAGGAAAAGCAAGATGACAATAGTAATCATAATGACACTATTTTGATTTGGTACTGGAATATCGTTACCAAATTTCATGTTTTTAAGACCTTCAATAGCAGTTGTAACAGTAACTGCTGGTGTTAAAGTACCATCAGCTAGCAAAGCAGCTCCTCCAACTAAGGCAGGGATGACTAGCCATTTAGCCTTTTTTCTAACTAAAGCATAAAGTGAGAAAATTCCACCTTCGCCGTGGTTAGTTGCTTTAAGGGCAATTAAAACATATTTAACAGTTGTTAAAAGAGTAATCGTCCAAAGAATAAGCGAGATAGAACCAACAATATATTCGCGGCTAACATGAGCGATTCCACCATTTTCGTTTACGATTGCTTTCATAACATAAAGTGGACTTGTACCAATATCGCCGTAAACAATTCCAATCGAAACTAAAAGCCCCGCTAAGGTGACTTTTTTACGTAAATTACTATTCATAATAAGCTTTCCTCTAAAAAGTATTAAATAACATTTGAATAAACAAAAAAGAATGTATTGTAATAATACATTCTTTTTATTTTCGTTAGCACTATTTTGGCCCTTTAGAAACCAATATGCAAATAATAAATTGTGATTTTTTTATGAAAGAGTTTGTTTGATTTCATTACGACGATCAGTGTACCATTTATCCCAATCTTCATAAGTCTTCATGTTTTGTGGGTCTACGCCAGTTTGCTTTTGAATATTGTTAAGCATATCCATAAAGCGTTCTGCATGAATATTTAATACGTGCTTAACCAAGTTTTGACGGCTGAAGGCCATATTGTTAGTTAAGTAAGTGTTAATTTCAATAACATCATGATTACCATCGTAGACGTCCATAATTTCAAGATCACTTTCATCGAATTTTGAAATATAGAAGTTAGCAAATGTCTTTAAGTAATCAGGTTGTTCTTTAAATTCAGTAGCCGGCATTTCTACACGATTTGCCTCTGGCATAACTACTTCAAATTCTTCTTTTTCTTGAGTTTCTTCGGTGTTCTTCTTGTCTTCAGTCAAAGTTAAGAGCTCCTTTACTGTCTAGCTGTACAAAAATTCAATATAATCTTACATTGAATTACAAGCAAAAGCAAATTTTGTCAGGTTTATTGAAAGTTTTCTACATCTTGCTTAGTGTATGAATCAATTGTAGTGTGACCGTTATTAGCAGCTGATCTCATGAAGTTAACTACTTTTTGGTCAGACCAAGAACTAGTGTCAACACCAAGTGAACTTAATTGGTTACGAGTTTGTGCGATTACTCGACCAGTAACTGTTTGACCATCAATCATCATGCCACTATTTGAATTTGATGAAGAATTAGTATTTGAACTATTGTTAGCATTGCTATTTGAAGTGGTGGTATGGGATGATTGTTTACTTGCCGCAGAGTTGTTTTGAGTGTTAGCGGTATTTGAATTATTTTGGCTAGAGTTAGAACTAGTATTGGTATTACTATTATTAGATGAATTAGATTTTGAACTAGTAGATTTGTGTGAAGTAGTTGCTTCATCGTCATCATTAGCATCTAAATTCTCAGTATTAATATCGTCGTTAACATCTTCACCGTTTAATTTAGCATTAGCAACTTTACGTAAATGTTTTACATTTTTCTTTACTTTTTTGTAGTACTTACCATTAATGTAAGACAAGTCTAAAATTTGGTCACAAGATTCAACGGTTGCTTGATAATTACCATCACGATAGCTTAATTTAGCTTGCTTGTATAAAGGATTGATATCGTGAGTGATATGGTCTTGTACCTTGTTAATGGTCTTATAAAGCTTAGTAGCTTGCTTAGTCATTACAGAATAGCCATTGGTCTTGTTAGCTGCCTTGTCTAATTCACCTAAAGCATCTTTAAATTCATACTCTCTAATTTCTTCTTGAGCATCTTTCATAGCGCCTGCTTGGTCTGCATAGGCTTTTGACTCAGAAGTTGCTTTCACATCGTGAGCATCTTCAAATTTTTCTTCAGCTGCTTCATACTTTTGACTGGAAGCAGCATCTTTTCCTTGACTCATATAAGTGATGTACTTGTCTGAGCTGTTATTAGATGAACTGTTTGATGATGAATTAGAACATCCAACTGCAAAAAAGGTAATAAAGAATGCCATAATGGCAACTCCGATTTTTGATCGTTTCATTGTTTCTTCCTCCTATAAAAATGAATTTATCTTACTTAAATTATACCAAATTTCACTAGTAAAAAATTGGTTGAAAAAGTTGGCACAATTCTTTGAGATAAATCGTTAGTAATAGTGTAAGGCAATTCACCGGTGATGACTTACAAAACATATTTAGTTACTAATTAGATTATTAGAGGTAGAAAAATGGAATTTATTTTAAAAGATCAATCAGTTCAATTTACTTTTGCAGGTGAAAAATACAGCAATGGTAAGAAAAACAGAATTTTGAAGAACGTTAAAAAGCAAGCTAGTGCTGAAGAGGTAATGAAAGTCGGAAATGCCTTGTCTAAATTGCAAAAAGATGCTGGCATCAAAAGCGCTAGATTAATTTCTTATTCAGATATTCAAGCTTAAGAAATAAAAGAAAATAATATATAGAAGATTTTTAAGGAGAATTCAAAATGACCACTACTAAGACTTTAAGACTTACATTTAAAAATGCTAAAAATAAGAAAGTGAACTTATCATTACCTGATGCAGCAGAAAATTTAACCGAAGAAGAGGTTAAAACTGCCATGAATGAAATCTGTGAAGCTAACTTGTTTGTCAAGGAAGAAGTTGATCAATATCAGGCTCCTTTATCTGCTCAATATGTTGAACGTACAGTTACTTCTGTGTTTGATGATAGTGAAAAGAACTAGAACAATATTTTATGAGATAAGGATCTTAATTAAGTTATTAAATAAACTCTTGAAAGGTTAATGTTTCGGCATTGCCTTTTTTATTTTGAGACGAAAGTATGTAATTTATGTTACTTTTTTATTTCAGAATGTCTGTTCGGTTGTATCTGACAACTTGCCACACTACAATAAAGGGTGTATGTAAATTGGAGGGAGTTTAAGCAATGAAAAAAAGAACATTCACTGGTATTGCTACCGCGGCACTTATCACAACTGCCGGTATATCAGTTACCAACAACCTTAAACCAGAAAATCCATTAAAAACTGGTGAAGGTACTGTTCAAGCTGCAACATATCAACAAGAATTTTTAAACAAAGCTATTCCAGCTGCTACAACTGCATCATCTAAGTATGGTACTTATACTTCAGTTATGCTTGCTCAAGCAGCTGTTGAATCAGCTTGGGGTCAATCAGGTTTGGCACAAGCACCTAATAATAACTTATTTGGTATTAAAGGCTCTTACAAGGGTCAATCAGTAAACATGAATACTGGCGAGTATGGCAGCAATGGTTATTACACTACTAACGCTGGATTTAGAAAGTATCCATCATATACTGAGTCATTTGAAGATAATGGCTCTTTGTTACGTAACCAAATGGGTAACTACTACTCTGGTACTTGGGTAGAAAATTCAAATAATTATGCTCAAGCAACTCAAAATGGTTTACAAGGTAAGTATGCAACTGCGCCAAACTATGCTAAGACACTTAACAGCGTTATCGCAGCTAATGGATTTGATAAGTACGATCCCGTTACCCAAGTTGTTAACGAAAACCGTACAGTTGCACAAACCACACCAATTATGAGTGCACCAGTTGACGCTAGTGTTGGTACTCAAGTTGGTACTGCAAGAACTGGTCAAAATGTAAATGTTACTAAGTACATCACTTATAACAATGGTGTTAAGCGTGCATATATTGGTACTGGCTGGATTAATGCACTTGCATTTAGCCCAATTACTACTAATACTACTGCAAACAATGCAGCTACTAACAAACAAGTTAGTCAAACAGTTAAAACGCCAGTAGCCCAAACTCAACAAGCTAAGAGTCAAGCACCTGCAGCTCCAGTTAAAACTGCAACTGTAACGGTAAAAGCAAAGAGTGCAGCTGAAGTTAAAACTCCAGTCCAAACCAACACTTTAAACGTTAAGACTGAAAATAAAGTAGCACAACCTGTAAAACAATTAGCTACTTCATTAGCTGTAGCTCCAGCTAAGAAAGAAGTTAAGAAGGAAGTTATTAAAGCTGAACCAGCTAAGACAACTCCTGTAAAGGCTGCGTCTACTAAAGTTGAAACTAAACAAATTAAACCTGCAACTCCAGCAGTTAAAACTACTGATACAGTTAAAAAGGTTGAAACTCCAACAGTTAAACCAGTTGAGTCTGTAAAGAAGGAATCAACTCCAGTTGTTAAGACTGCTCCAGTTACTGTAACTAAAGAAGCTGCCAAGACCACTGAAGCTCCAGTAGTTAAACCTAAGAAAGTTGAAGTTAAGGAAGTTAAGACAACTCCAGTAACTACTAGTGCTAAAACTGTTGTCAAGCCTGTTCAAAGCTACCAAAATGTTGTTGCAAACAATAACTATGGTACTCAATGGATCAGTACTAATACTGCTCCTAAGGCTGCATCTACTGTTTTAGTTAAGGTTACTAAGACTGTTGACGTTTTATCAGCACCAGATGGTCAAAAGTTAAATCAACAAGTTGAAGCTGGCTCAGAGTTCGTTGTTATTGCTTCTAAATACTACAACGGTAACTTATATTACGAAATTAGCAACGGTAAATGGATTATGGCAAAATATACTACTCAAGAAGCACAAATTACTGCAAAATCTGGTGTATTAACTATTAATTCTAAGCCAGATTACGGTGTGCCAGTATGGCGTGTGCCAGGTCAAGATCAAGTTTCAGGTAAATTCTTGAAAGATGGCTCAAGTTGGAGATACTTCCGTGTAGCTAATGTTCATGGACAAACTTGGTATGACCTTGGCGGAAATCAATGGGTATCTGCCAAGTCTGTATTAGTTCGTTAATGTATAATTGGGATAGAATTTAATTCATTAAAATTTTTTGGAGGAGAAGTTTTTAATGCGTTCAACAAATAAAAGATTTATTAGTGCCTTAGCTTGTGCTAGTGCTATGACAGCTTTAGCAATTGCCGATCCAATGGGTGTTACTAAGACTCATCAAGTAGTACAAGCTGCAACTGATAATGTACCTGCAAGATCTGCAGGTGTGGATGTTGCAAGCTGGCAAGGTACTAATTTGACTCAACAAGCTAAGTCAGGTGCTAAATTTACTGTAGTTAAAGTATCTGAAAGTACAAACTACCAAAACCCTCATGCTCAAGGTCAAATTAATAGTGCTGAACAAAACAATATGATGCCAATGGGTTACCACTATGCTCACTTTGGTGCAGATAGCAACAGAGCTGTTCAAGAAGGTAACTATGCTGTTAGTTCAGCTCAACAAGCTGGTTTACCACAAGGTTCATATTTAGCAGCTGACTGGGAACAAGATGCTCATAACAACACTAATGGTGGTCGTGAAGCAAGTGCTAATGCAATTACTAGCTTTATGGATACTGTTCACAATGGTGGTTATAACCCAATGCTTTATTCAAGTGAATGGTTATTAAAGGCTAAGGTTGATACTAATAAGGTTACTCAAAAGTATCCAAATTCATTGTGGGTAGCAGCTTATAAAACTATGGGCCGTCAAGATCAACCTGATTATAACTACTTCCCATCAATGAGTAATGTTGCTATTTGGCAGTATACTCCAAACTGGCGTGGTCAAAACGTTGACGGAAATGTTAATGTACTTCCTCTTTCAAATAAGAGTAACAACGCTAACCAAGCTAATACCAACACTTTAAACGTTAATACTAATGGTCAAAGCAGTAGTCAAGCACCTGCAAATCCAGTTGTTAACACTTCTAATAAGGTAGTTGATACTAATTGGGTTAAGCAAGAAGGTACTTTCACTACCGGTGGCGCAATTAACTTGAGAACTGGTGCAAGTACTAATAGTAGTATCATTGCTCAACTTCCAGCAAACAGTGAAGTAAAGTATGATGCTTATAGTACTAAGGGTAACTATACATGGTTGAGACAACCACGTGCTAACAACCAATATGGTTACTTAGTAGGACGTGCAAATGGACAAGATTGGGGTACTTTTAAAGTTGCTCCAGTTGCTAACCATGTAACAAAACCAACAACTAACACAGCTAAGCCAGCTCAAAATGTTAACAAGCCAAGTCAACCAGTACACGTAAATACAAATAATAATGTAAACAATAACTGGACTAAGCAAAATGGTGTATTTATCACTGGTGGAGCAATTAACTTGAGAACTGGTGCCAGCACCAATAGTAAGGTAATTGCATTATTGCCAACAAACACTGAAATTAAGTACGATGCTTACCGTACTACAGGCCAATACACTTGGTTAAGACAACCACGTGCCAATGGTCAATATGGCTACTTAGTAGGTCGCTTAAACAACCAAGCATGGGGAACTTACAGATAGTTTAAAAAAATGAATAATCTGAAAAGACATGATCCGAATAGGAATCATGTCTTTTTTGTCTTATAATAAATTATGAAAAAAGTATGGAGGACATAGTTTTGATTTATACAGTAACTTTAGATCCTAGCGAAAGTGTAGTAGGTAAAGGAATTAATATTTCACTTGTTTTAAAGAAATTAGGTATTGAATCGATTGCAACTGGTATTGTAAATCATAAAAACGTAGAGCAAGTTGCAGAAGAACTTGATAAAGCAGAGATTGAAAATCAATTTATTGAACAAAAACGTGGAATTAAAATCACTGCTAAAAATCAGCAAAAGTTATTAGATTATCTGAAAGTCTTAAAAGCCGGTGACATTCTAGTTATTGCTGGTGGTTTTGCCAAGGGAATTGATCCAGTTTATTTAACTGATCTTGCTAAAGTAGCTGATAAAAAGGCAGCAGGCTTGGTAGTGGATGTTCCTTATGAAAACGTTCTTGATATCTTGCCAATGAATCCTTTATTGATTAAGCCGAATGAAACGGAATTAAAACATTGGTTTGAAAAAGATAATCAAAAGGTAACTACGAAAGAATTAATTAATATGGCTCATGATTTAGTAGTTAAGGGTGCGCAGCATGTTCTTTTGTCTTTAGGCGCAAACGGCGCTGCAATTGTTAATATGATGGACGCTCTAATGGCACATGCACCAGAAATTGAAGAAGTAGTTGATAGTACGGGTAGTGGAGATGCGCTTCTTGGTACTTTCCTTGCAGGGATGCTAAAGGGCTATATGCCGGTTAAAAATTTGTCAGATGCAATTGCAGCAGGGAGCGATACAGCTCAAAGCGATTGGCTTACTGACTTTAGAACTACACCAGCACTTCAAAAGCAAGTCATTGCAAGACGTATTACTTTTGAAGAAGCAGAATAAAGAAAATAAGTTGGCTTGTTAGAGCCGACTTATTTTTTGATGCTTTTTTTAGTATAATGACAATAATTTTATAATAAGGGAGAAAAAACGTGGACTTATCTCTATTTATTGTTAGTCTAGCTGCCCTAGTTATTCCGATTATTATGGCACGGTTTAAGATCAATGCTATTCCAACTGCCGTTGCTGAAATTGTAACTGGAATAATTTTAGGTAAGAGCTTATTAAATACAATTAAAATTACCAGTAGTGTATCACTTCTATCGAATTTAGGTGTGATATTACTGATGTTTCTTTCAGGAATGGAAATCAATTTTGATTTATTTAAGAAAAAAGATTTGCCTGATACTAAGCCAAGTAGTGTTAACCCAGCGCGTATAGCAGTTTTTTCCTTTGCCACGATAACAGTTATGGCGCTTATTTTAGCTGAGATATTAAAATTAATTGGACTCTTTAGCGATGTAATGCTGGCAATGATCATCTTCATGACTGTAGCCTTAGGAGTGGTTATTGCAACCTTAAAAGAAAAAGAAATCTTATCTCGTCCAATTGGACAGACAATTTTACTAACAGCAGTTTTAGGAGAAGTAATACCACTACTACTTTTAACTGTCTATGCTTCAATTAATGGTGGTAATGCAGGAAAACTATGGTTGATCATTTTATTATTCCTCGTAGCGATTGTTTTACTGAAAAGATTTAAGCAGCCGTATCAATGGTTTAACAGAATATCTAAATCTACTACGCAATTAGATATTAGACTAGCCTTTTTCTTGATTTTCACTTTAGTAACGGTTGCTGAACGAGTAGGTGCTGAAAACATTCTTGGAGCTTTCTTAGCCGGAATGGTTATGAAATTACTTGAGCCAAGTGAAGCAACTATGGACAAATTAACTTCTATTGGTTATGGATTTTTTATTCCAATTTTCTTTATTACAACTGGTGTTAAGCTAGATCTTAAGACTTTAATTACTAATCCGAATGCCTTAATGTTAATTCCGGTTTTGGTTTTATTTCTACTTTTGTCAAAGCTACCAATCTTTTTAGTCTATGTTCGTAGCTTTAATAAGCGCAATAGTATTGCAGGAACGTTTTTAATTATGACTACGATTACGATTGTGCTTCCAACTTTGGAAGTTGCTCGTAAACTGAATGCAATTACAGAAACTCAATCAGATGCCTTTATTTTAGCAGCTGTTGTGGTATGTATTTTAGGACCGATTTTGTTTAATTCAATTTTTAAGTTGACTAAAGAAGATAAGATTAAACAAAGAGTTGTCATCATGGGAACAAATGTGATGACTGTACCGGTTGCACAAGAATTGCATGATAACTGGTATGATGTTCTTTTAGTAACTCATAAGAAAGAAAATTACGATACTTATAAGAGTAAAGTTGCTAATTTAAAATTAATTTCAAGTCTTGAAGAAACATGCTTAGAAAAAGCCGGTGCCTTTAATTGTGATATTTTGGTAGCTGGATTTATTGAAGATGAATTGAATCGTAAAATTGCCCGGATGGCTAAAGAGCATGGCGTTCAAAGAGTAATTGCAAGTCAAGAGCGACCAAAACCAGAGACGATTAAGAACTTAACAAATGAAAAGATTGAGATCTACAATCTCTTTAATGTTCAAACTTCAGTTTTACGTGCTTTGATTGAATCGCCATCTATTTTAAGAATTCTAACTGATACTAAGAATGGTCTTTTTGAAGTTACAGTTAGAAATCATAAATACGCTGGTCAAAAGTTGATGAATCTTGACTTTATTGAACAAATGACAGTAAGTCGAATTTGGAGAAATGGTACTTGGTTAGTACCGCATGGTAACACGATTATTGAAACTGGTGATCATTTGATCTTTACGGCTAAAGGCGAAGATGCAGAAAGAGTACGAGAAGAATTAGGAAGAAAAAATTAGCAAGAAAAAGGACAGGATTTTAATTCCTGTCCTTTTTGTTAACGTTGACTTTTAGCTTCTTGTAAAACAGCTAAGGTATTTAAACTATGGGTAAAAGCTTGATCAGCTTCTTTGAAATCATGTTGAGCAATGATTTTAGTAAATTCAATGAATTCAGCCACCATTCGGTGAGAGTACTTATTGTTGTTGATAACTTTAACTTCTTGTCCTTTTAATTGCATTCCAACTTTAGGCATTTCATTAGGGTGACCATAAATTATCAATGCGCCTTTTTCACCTTCAATGGTGCTGACATTCGGTGAAAAACTATCTTTAGCAGCGATTGAACTAGCTTGTTTATCAGGATAACTTAGGTGCAAGATGCCTGAAGTGTCGATATTTTTCTGCATTGTAGGGAAGTAATTGACAGCTTCTGGCTTGCCAAATAGTTTGATAATAATGTGCAAATTGTAAATTCCTAGATCCATCAAAGCACCACCGTCTTTTTTCGGATCAAAAGCTGGCTGAATATCACCAGCTAGAAAGGCATCATAGCGACTAGAATACTGAGTGTAGTTAAGGTTAACTACATGAATTGGAGCAATTTTATCTAAATTTTCTTCAATAAACTTAAAGTTTTCCAAATAAATGTTAGTTATGGCTTCAATAATGATGAGCTTCTTCTGATCAGCAATTGCTTTTAATTCTCTTGCTTCATCAACAGTTGCGACAAAAGGCTTTTCGCAAATAACATTTTTACCTGCTTCAAGTGCAGCTTTTGAAATAGAAAAGTGAAAACTATTTGGTACTGCTACATAAACAGTATCAACGTTAGGATCATTAAATAAGTCATCATTATTATCGTATAATTTAGTGATCTGATATTCTTTTTGTAAATCTAGGCCAATTTGATGACTTCTCTTAGTAGTTGCAAGAGCTGTAAGTTCGAGATTGGGAATTTGATCAGCAATTGTTAGAAAATCATGGACAATTTTTCCAGAACCAATAATACCTAATTTCATAAGTTTCTCCTTTAATTTGATTTAATATTTAGTTTTTTGGCATTTTTAGTAACCGAGGTTGGAATCTTTAATTTCTTAACCTGGTTAACATCATATAAGTGAAGTGATAAGGTGCCTTCTTTTTTACTATAGTAAGTAACTTTATAGTAAAGATCGGTTAGCTCTTTTTTGCGGTTAACTTTAACTCGCAGCTCAATGCTTTTTACATTACTTGACTGCGGGTCACTTGTAGAAGCTACTGAAGTAGCTTTTTGCATGCTTTTAATGACGTCTTTATCATTGCCATGGTAAGAAATTACATAGCCACTAAAGCCATTAGATTTTAGTTTTAACTTTTTAAAAGCATCATCAGAGAATTGTTTAAAGTTGTGAGCTGTATAGAGCTTTTTGTAGCCAGAGTAAACCTCATTGAAGATCGCATTTTGCTTAATATAATTCCATGCTTCATCATTATCACGATGATAGACGTATTGATCATTAGACCAGAGTTCAGAATTTGTATCTGATTTTGGGATACTTCTCATTGTGATGTGAATTGTGTTATTAGGACCAACGACATAGTTTGAGTACATTTTGCCTTTTGAATTGGTAGTTTTAACATCGACACGTGCTGTTTGAATTTCAGTATCTGCTGCTTTAGTTAAGGCAGCTTTAGGACTAGGCTTGCCAAGGGCAAAAGTAGCGCCCAAAATAATTACTACTAAAATAATAATGGCTAAAATTAAAGCGGCAATTTTGCCGCCTTGATTGTTAGGAAAAATAATCTTTTTATTTTTTGCTTTATTTTTCTGCATTAGTTTATCTTTCTAAAATGATTATTGTTTGTTTTGCTCAGCTTGAGCTTTCTTGATCTCTTCAGCGTCAATCGCATTCTTCTGAATATCAGCAGGAACTGCTAAGTCAGCGTGCTGGCCGAGTTGATCATAAGTTAAGGTCCAAGTGAAGTTATATTTTCCACCAGCAATGTATTGTGCCTTGAAAGTCATAGATTCAACATTTTTTGTTGTAGGATCAATTAAATAAGTAACTTTTAAGTTCTGCACTTGGGCTGATTTAACTAGACGAGCTACTTGCATGTTTTGTGAACCTGGAGTATTCATAGCGTCAATAACAAGTGGATTGACCGCATTCCATAGATTAGAATCAGTCCCATTGAAACTGATGTCATAGTTGCCATTTTTCTTTTGAACAGTAGCCTTTTTAGCAAGTGCTTTGTTGATCTTCTTAAAAGTTGCAGGATTAAATCTTTCTTTTACTTGGTCGGGATCAAAAGTATTGGCATTAGCTGAGTTTTTGATCCAGTGTCCCTTATTTTGCTCTAAAAGAAGGTACATATCTTTTTTAGTTAACCACATTTGTTCTGTTTGTGATTTTTTCTTTTGAGTCAAAGTGTAAGTAAGATTAGTTACATCGCCTTTATCTTTAAAAAGACCTTCCGATTTTGACTTTTGGCTCATTTCATCAGAATTAATTGTTTGAGTGAAGTGACCGTTAGCTAAGCTAGAATTAAACTTAGCATTAATTAGCGAACTTGCAGAAGGTTCAGGATTAGTTTTTGGTTTACTATCTTTCTTTGAACAAGCTGTAGTTAAAGAAACTAAAATTACTCCCAATAAGAGCAGGAAGTTGAATTTTTTCTTCATAAAAATATTCCCCCAATAAATGTATCTATCGTATCCTATTTTACTCTATTTTCTGTTGAAAAAAGTATTATAAGAACTTAACTTTAGTGCTTTTTAAGGACATTTAAGATATTGCGCAATTTGCTGCCCTTAACTTGCAAATTTTTAACTGCTTGCGTTACTTCAATACAACCAATATATTTTCCATCTTCGTTATGAAGGCTATAAAAAGAAATATTTATTGGTTGCTCATCTTTAGTGATCATAATTGAAATATTTTTACGATTGCCTGCGTGCATTTGGTTTAAAACTTCTTTAACGTGTTTTTGGCTGTGGCCGGGATGCACCTCAAAAACAGTCTTACCAATATCTTTTTCGGTTCGCTTGAAGAGGCGATTCTTATTCATTGATGACCAGACAACGCGATCATTTTCATCTAAGACGTCCATTTCTTGTGGAATAGTTCTAAAGATTGCATTTAACTGTTCAAGTGAGAGATGACCACCGTCTAAATTAATATTATCCATAGGTAATTCTTCCAATCTGTCCAAATTAATATATCTATTGTTATTTTAACATTAAAAAATTGTGGATTAATAAAGCTTTTTTTCGTAATTCCTATGAAAATTTCTCATAAGCGTGTAAAATAGTTAGTGAAACATTGAATTTTAAAGGAGATACAGTTCATGTCGAAATTAGTTTTAATTCGTCACGGTCAAAGTGAATGGAACCTTTCTAACCAATTTACTGGTTGGGTTGATGTAAACCTTTCAGAAAAAGGTGTTGAAGAAGCTAAGAAGGCTGGTCGTTTAATTAAGGAACACGGTCTTGAATTTGATCAAGCTTACACTTCATTATTAACTCGTGCTATCAAGACTTTGCACTACGCACTTGAAGAAAGTGACCAACTTTGGATTCCAGAAACTAAGACTTGGAGATTAAATGAACGTCATTACGGTGCTCTTCAAGGTTTAAACAAGAAGGCTACTGCTGAAAAATACGGTGACGAACAAGTTCACATTTGGCGTCGTTCATACGATGTTTTGCCACCAGCTATTGATGATGACAACGAATTTAGTCAAGCACATGACCGTCGTTACGCAAACTTGGATCCACACATCGTTCCTAAGGCAGAAAACTTACACGTATGTCTTGATCGTGTAATGCCATTCTGGGAAGATCACATTGCTCCAGATTTACTTGACGGCAAGAACGTTATTATTGCTGCACATGGTAACTCACTTCGTGCTTTAACTAAGTACATTGAAAACATCTCAGATGATGACATCATGAACTTAGAAATGAAGACTGGTGAACCAGTTGTTTACACATTTGACGACAAGTTAGATGTTGTTAACAAAGAAAAGCTTGACGACTAATTTTTAGTTATTGAGTATTAAAGCTCTGACGAAAGTCAGAGCTTTTTTTGTAAATCAAAAAACCTCCTAAACAGGAGGCTTTTAAGTATGACTATTATGTTTGTGTATTTAAGTTTTGCTTTAAATAAGAGCTAGTCTTATAATTTTTACCAACTAGCTTTACGCACGCCAGGAAGTTGTCCTTTATGTGCTAGTTCCTTGAAGCGTAAACGTGACATACCAAACTTACGCATATAACCATGTGGTCTACCATCGTGTAGATCACGGTTGTGGTAGTGAGTTGGGTGAGCATCAAGTGGCAGTTTTGCTAGTGCTTCGATGTCACCAGCTTCTTTTAATTCGTAGTATTTTTTGATTAATTCGCGCTGCTTAGCAGCCTTAACAATTTTGGATTTTTTTGCCATATATCTTTCCTTTCGAATATAGAATTTGAATGTGATAAAGATTAACTATAATAATTTGAGCTAACTTAAAGTAAGCATATTGTATTAAATTATTAATAATTTGTCAAAAAGAAAGTATTTTAAAAAGAATTAGTTTAAAATAAGTAATGATTGATTAAAGAAGGGAAAAGAAGCCGTGGGTATTTTTAAAAGAATACTTCATAATGAAGACTTGCGACAGCTGATTATTTATGTATTAATTGGTGTGTTAGGATTAGGTGTTGATTTTGGAATTTTCGCACTCCTTACCCATTTTAAGATGCAAGTCGAAGTAGCTAATTTTATTTCATCATCTTGTGGGTTAATCAATAACTTCTTCTGGAATAGTTTTCTTAACTTTAAGGTTCACGATAAGTTATTAATAAGATTCGTTTCTTACTATTTAGTTGGACAAATTACGACTTTATTTACCACATTATGTTTATTTATTTTCGTAACTCAGCTAGGCTATAACCAACTAATTGTTAAGGCCGTTTCAACATTTATCGCTACCTTAATTCAATTTGTAATTAATAAATTACTTACATTTAGAAAAATAAAAACTACTAAGTCAAAAGTAGACATTAGAAAGTAATCAGAAAGCCTGTTAAAGTATGAAAAAATTATCAATTATTGTTCCTTGTTACAATGAAGAGGAATCTGTACCACTTTTTTATCCAGCTGTGAATAAAGTAATGGATACAATTCCAGATTTAGAGCCAGAATATTGGTTTATTAATGATGGTTCCAAAGATAATACACTTAAAGAAATTAAAGAATTACGCAAAAAAGATCCAGAACATGTTCACTTTGTTTCTTTTTCAAGAAACTTTGGTAAGGAGTCCGCACTTTATGCCGGACTTCAAGCTGCAACTGGAGACTATGTAGTCGTAATGGATGTTGACTTACAAGATCCACCTAAGTTTTTGCCGCAAATGTATGATTTGATCAAGACGGGAGAATATGACTGTATTGGAACTCGTCGGGTTGACCGTACAGGGGAAGCTAAGTTTAAGTCTTTCCTAAGTGATATGTTCTATAAGGTTGTTAATAAGATTTCTGATACTGAAATTGTACCAGGCGCCCGTGACTACCGAATGATGACTCGTCAGATGGTAAATGCAGTTTTGGATATGCCTGAATACAACCGTTTTTCAAAAGGAATCTTCTCTTGGGTTGGATTTAAGACTAAGTATTTAGACTACCACAATGTTGAACGTGTAGCTGGCGAAAGTGATTGGAACACTTGGAAATTATTCAAATACGCGATGGACGGAATTGCGGACTTTTCACAAGCGCCACTTAACTTAGCCGTTTGGATTGGTACTGGCTCATTTGTATTATCAATTATTGGCTTGATCATTGTAATTATTCGCAGAGCACTCTACCCTGGTTCAAGCATCTTTGGCTGGGCTTCAATGGTATGCATTATTTTGCTACTGGGTGGTCTGCAACTACTCTGCATTGGTATTTTGGGTAAATACATTGGTAGGGTATATATTCAAGTTAAGAATCGACCGATTTATATTATTAAAGAGAAAAAATAAACATTGCAAAAAGTTTCGGAATTATCACATAAATTCCGAAACTTTTTTTATGAGATTATAAATTTGAAAAGTGAGATAATCTTAGCGAGGGAGAATTTTAGAATGAAAAAAATTAGTCAAAATACATGGATAAAAATTGCTTTATCTATTCTGGGAGTTTTGGCTGCAATTTTGGTTTATGTACCTAACTATGCAGCAGTTGATCAGGGGCTTAAGGGTAGATGTGCAATTTTCTTTATTATTGCAGTGGTCTTGCTTTGGCTACCAATGGAGTTAAAAAGCAGTATTTTTGCGCTTAATTTCTATTATGAATTAGGATTAATTTTAATTATTGTCTTTTTGATGACTAATCAAATGGCAATGAATTTCACTATTGGTCTAGTTATTGCTTTACTATTATTAACCTGGGTCGGGATGGTAATTTTTAAAAATAATCTCGTAATGAAACAAAAGAATAGCGAATTGTTAATTATTAGATTAGTGATGATGCTAGTTTTAGCATATTTGGCTTATATTAGTGGCTTTGCGGCACTAATGGGTGCTGAAATTTTTACTGTACAAGGCCAAACTTGGCTACTTATTTTAGGTTTTGTACTTTGTGTCTACTATCTTGTTTTAGCAGGGAGTATTTGGCAGCCCTGGTTTAGAAGGTGGACTTCTTGGATCATGATTTTAGCGGCAGTTGTACTGCACATGATCTTTGCAAGTGCAACTTCATTAAATGTTATCTTTTTGCCAATAATTGGTGAAATAATTATGCTAATTTTGGTCTGGCGTAGCAATCGGATCTTAATGAAAAAGAAAATGATTTCATAATTGACTCTTGCCAGACGGTATTAATCCTGATAGAATAAATTGTTTAAAAGTTTAGGGAGAGATACAAAATTATGAAATATGTTTATTTGTTTTTACCAGCAATTGGCTGGGGACTGATGCCCTTAGTTATTGCTAGTGTGAAAAATAGTACAGTTTATAATCAAATTGTGGGTACAGTTGCGGCTTCATTTATTTTTGGTGCAGTTGTAATGGCAATTATGCATCCAGCAATGAGTTGGTCACTATTTTTGCTTTCTGCATTAGGTGGTGCTTGCTGGGTAATTGGTCAAGTTGGTCAATATATTTCTTATGAAAAAATTGGTGTTTCAGAAACAATGCCAATTTCAACTGGTTTGCAGTTGATCGGTGTGCCTCTTGTAGGTGTGCTTGCTTTTGGCGAATGGGCTAGTCCACAAGCTAAGCTTTATGGCTTTATTGGTATTTTAGTATTAATTATTGGAGTTGTTTTAACTTCATTGACTGATCGGGGAACAAGCGAAGGCAACAAGTCTAATCAGATAAGCACAATTATTTTGCTTGTGTTAACTTCACTTGGCTACATTACTTCAAGTTCAATTCCAAAGGCTTTACATGGAAGTAGTATTTCAATCTTCTTTGGTCAAACCTTCGGTATGCTTGTAGCTGTGTTTATCTATACGCTTGTTACTAAAAATTTACATGTTTGGAAAGAAAAATCTACTGTTCAAAGTGGTGGAGCAGGTATTCTATATGCAATTGCTGCATTAGCTTACATTCTTTCTGTTCAAGATAACGGAGTTAACATGGCTTTTGTTATTTCACAACTTTGCGTAGTTATCTCTACTTTAGGTGGCTTAGTTTTCTTACACGAAAAGAAAACTCGCAACGGTTTAATTTTTACCATTGCAGGCCTAGTATTAATTATTGGCGGTGCAATGTTAACTACATTATTCTAGGTATGAAAGAAGGCATCCCATTGGGATGCCTTCTTTGTATCAACTTGTCCTAATTCTTAAATCATTTTTAGTATTAGAACACCTTTCATTGTATTAGAACTAAATTAAAAGTCAAGCTAAATACAACAGTGTTTAACTTATTATAACATTTAAGAATTAATAACAAGTGTAGAGATACGGAATTCAGTAATAATCTATATGTTATCGCTTGCAGTTGACATATTGAGTATGGCGTGATATTTTCAGAATAGGATCAGTCGAAATTGTTTAGGAGGACAATTGATGGTAACAATTGAAAACAACCAGTTAAAGGTTGAAATTAATGAAGTCGGCGCCCAGCTTACTCATGTAGTTGATAAGGCTACTAATGCCGACTACATTTGGAATGGGAGTGAATGGGAGAGACATGCTCCAATTCTTTTTCCAGCGATCGGAAGATCAAATGATAATAAATATATTTTAAATGGAAAAACATATGAAATGAAACAACACGGCTTTGCTCGTGACTATCCATGGACAGTTGTCGATAAGGGAGACGACCGAGTAAGTTTAACTCTAACCGAAAATGATGAAACTTTAGCTGTTTATCCATTTCGTTTTAGCTTGATGGCTACATATACATTAGAAGCTAATCAATTAAAAGTAGAATTTTTAGTTAAAAACAATTCAAAAGAAACAATGCCTTTTGGATTAGGATTCCACCCTGGGTTCAATGTCCCAGTAGCTGGCGATGAGCTAGAATTTTCTGACTATGAAATTAATTTAAGCCCAGAAGTAACAGAATTGACTCAATTTCAAATTGATCCAATTCCATTTAGAAATGGTAAAGTTATTCCTGTACCTAATGCACAAAAGAGTACTTTACCATTGTCATATGCTGAATTTGATGATGGGCTGATCATTATTAATAATCCTGGCTTAACTGGAATTGAACTATCTAGTGCGAAGTCTGACCACAAGATTTCTTTAACTTTAGAAGATTTTCCATATGTGGCACTCTGGGCTATGACAGATCCAGAAGCTAAGTTTTTATGTATGGAACCTTTTGCTGGCTTACCAGACATTAAGAGCAATGAATTAACTGACTGGATGGAAAAAGAAGGTAATAACTTCCTGGCACCAGATGAAAGTTCACATTTTTCAACTACAATTACTTTAGAATAAATATGAAAAGAGGGAAGCGAGAGATGTTTCTCTCTTTTTTACTAATTGATTAAGATTTGGCATAATAAAGTTTTCAGATTGTAATTTTGCTATAATATCCTTGTTTTAAGAAAGTTTGAGAAAGAATATTATGGATAATAAGCCCAAAGAACCTGTTCTCTCAAGAGTTGAGCTGAACAAAGAAAAACATAGTAAGAAAAAGCCAATCCGTATTATCATTGCGGTAGTTTTAGTGTTGGTTTTAGGACTTGGTGCCTACGCAGGATCTGTCTATTTTAAAGCTAAGAATGCTTTTGATAAAACCTATGATCCTAAGAATGCCGTAAAGCAAGATAGTTTTTCTGGCAAAGAGCCATTTAATATTTTGTTATTAGGGACAGATACAGGCGCTTTTGGTAGAAAAGAAGTTCGTGGAAATTCGGATACGATGATTATAGTAACCGTTAATCCAGCTAAAAAGAAACTTTCTTTGATGTCGATTCCGCGTGATACGATGGCAAGAATGATCGGGACAGAGAGCTTTAGCGTCCACAAGATTAATGCAGCTTATAACATTGGTGGAGCTAAGATGGCGATGCAGACTACTAGTAAAGTCCTTAATGTTCCGATAAAGTATTATATTTCAATGAATATGGGTGGTATGCGTAAGATTGTTGACGGCGTTGGCGGTGTTACTGTGACGCCTCCTCTTACCTTTACCTATGATGGCTATACTTTTACTAAAGGTAAAAAAGTTCACTTAAATGGTAGTCAAGCTTTGGCTTATTCAAGGATGCGCTACGATGATCCCAAGGGAGACTATGGTAGGCAGCTACGTCAACGTGAAGTTATTATGTCAGTTTTAGAGCATGCTATGTCATTTAGCACTTTAAAGAACTTAGATTCAATTTTAGGCTCAGTTTCTACTAGTTTAAGGACTAATTTAACTTTTGATTCAATGGTGAAGATTAGTAAGAACTATCGTAAATGTACCCAAAACATGTCTAGCGACTACTTGCACGGAGTAGGAGCAATGATTGGGGATGCATCATATCAAGTAATGTCTGACAAAGAATTACAACGAACTTCTAATATTGTGAGAAATGATCTGGGTCTAGATTCAATGAATATTGATAATAATGAAACTTATCAAAATTCAATGAATTCTCAATTTGATTGGACCAGTGGTGATTCTAATCAGGTATACTACGTATATGATCCTTATACGGATGAATTATGGAACGGAGATCGTGCTTATTAATGAATGAATTGATTTCACTAGTAATAGGATATTTCCTCGGAAATATCCTTTTTGCTATGATTGTCGCAAAAATATTTTTACATAAAGATCCAACTAAGTATGGTTCAGGTAATCCTGGCACAGCTAATATTGGCGCAGTTTTTGGTAAAAAGTGGGGTATTCTCACTTGTATCGGAGATTTAGCTAAGACTTTGGCAGCGTTGTTAATTGTTTACTCTCTTTATCATGGTAATCGTTTAGATTTGTCTTTTGCCGGTCTTGGCGTAGTCTTAGGGCATTCATTTCCGTTCTGGAATCACTTCAAGGGTGGTAAAGGAGTGGCAGTTACTGCATTATGGCTTGTCTTTTTCGATTGGCGAGCTGGCTTAATTGCTTTATTGTTTGGCTTGTTTTTAGTGATTATTATGAAAAATCTTACAATTCCGCCACTTGTCTATATGTTGGGTTTCAGTATTTTTACTTGGCTTAACTTTGGTTGGGAACAAGGATTAATCTTTTTAATTGCTACTTTAATTATGATTTTTCAATTTAGAAAAGACATTGTTGACTTCTTTACCGGACACGGTAAGCGAGTGGATGTTTTGGTAACAATTAAGAAAAAGTTAGGGATATACAAATGAAATCAGCGTTAAGAAAAACAATCCAGTGGATCTTACTTTTATGTTTATTGCTGGGAATATTAATTCAAGCCTTAGGCTTTTGGAACTATAATCCAACTTCAGTTTCTACTAAAACGCGAATTGGCATGGTAATCAGTCTGATTCAATTGATAGTGGTTGTCTGGTATGGGATGAGCTACGGCAGTAAGGAGTATAGCTTTAAAGAGGTAGTTAAGAACTGGCTTGAAGGTGTCATTACTCTGATTATTTTCTATTTAGTATTTGTTATTTCATTGCCGCAATTGTTCTCCGCCTGGAACTTATGGGGAGTCTTTTTCCCAGTTTTAACAAGTACGTCAGCTTTATTTAGCGGAATTATTATCTCTTTATTCTTTCAGCCTTTTATTTTTCGACTACAAGAAAGATTAAATACTAAGCAAAATGTGTTGTTATTAACTACCATTACACTTTTAATTTTTACTTTAAGTGCTGGAAATTCGCTTTTAACTAGCTATAGTATTTTTGGCTTGTACTTAGTTTTGCCTTTTGCCTGGGGAATGTTGATTTCTAAAATTAAGGTATCTAAGAAAGTACTTTTTGGCCTGGTAGTAGCAACGATTATTTTGCTACCAGCAGTTTACTATCTTACGATTAAATTAATGCCGATTCAGACGCCACAAGGATTTATCTTTTCTCAGATGAATATGTCTTGGAATACTAGTCTTTTAATGGCCCCATCATCACCGTTGATGATTTTATTTGTGGTTACTGGAGCATTATTATTTAGAAGTTCAATGCTAGGAGCATCTCACAGAGTATTTTCAATTTTAATTCCAGCAATTATTTTTGGGACTACCTCTTATGGGATGAGCTTGTGGAAGGAAAAGCTGCAATTGTTGCTTGCACCCGTAAGTAAGAAAGTTACTGTCTTATTGATTCTTTCTTTATTAGTTGCAAGCTTTATTATTAATTTCATTTTCGTTAAGTTTATTCTGTCAAATAAGTGCGTTCAGAGATTCTTAAATAAGTTTGATGAGAATAATCTGGATGGTCTTGTTAAACTTTTAGAAGCGGGATTGGGCTTTTTAAAGAAACATAGCAGATCAATTATCTTATTTGCATTCCTGATATTCTTAAGTATCGTCGGTTTTTATACTGTTCGAGATATTCAATCTGCAAGTGATTTTTGGGTTGCTTTAGTCTTTATTTTTACTAGCAAATTTGGCACTTTAGTTTTATCGTCGATCTTCTTATTTGCAATTTATGAGATCTTTTATGTAATTACTACTAGGTTCTGGGTATCCGCAAGCATTCCAACTGTTTTGGCTTTAGGAATTGCAATTGCAGATGGAATCAAGATGGATTTAAGAGAAGAGCCAGTTTATCCCAATGAAATTAGTGAGATCGTTAATTGGAAGACACTAATTCCAATGATTGGTGTGCAAACCTTAATTTATATTTTAGTGGGCATTGCACTCTTAGTTGCTGTTATTGTCTATCTTGAATTAAAGCACCCATATAACTTAAAGAGAGAGAAAAAGAGCTGGGTTGCTTTAATTGGAAGTCTCTTAATCTTAATTACACCGGTGTGGTTTAATGATGAAGATTCAGTGATTTACTATATTTCAAAAGGCTTTGATAATAACCCTGATTTTAGAAATCCACCAGATAGTACAGCTAATAACGGTGCAGTTTTAACGTTTTTAGACTTTATTAAAGTTCCAATTATGGATAAGCCAGCTGGTTATTCAGAACATGCGATTAAAGAAATCACTAAGAAGTATCAAAAAGAAGCAATTGCTATTAACAAGACAAGGAAAAATAAGTTGTCGGATCAAACAATTGTCTTTAATTTGAGTGAAAGCTTTGTAGATCCAAAAGAATTTCCAGGTGTTAAAGTTTCTAACAATGTTAGAGATCCGATGGAGTATATCCGTAGCTTAATGACTCAAACGACCTCTGGTAAAATGCTTAGTGCTGGATATGGTGGCGGAACTGGAAATATGGAATATGAGTCTTTAACTGGCTTTAATATGGGTAACTTTTCTAGTGCCTTAACGCCATATACTCAAGTAACTTCGCACTATGAATTCTACCCAACAATTGGGATGAATTTCCCTTATAGTAGTGCAATCCATCCATTTAAGGGTACGTATTACGGCCGAATTGATAATTACCGCCGGTTTAAGTTCAATAAGTTTGCTTATTTGGGTTCTAAATATAAGATCTATGATCAAAAGTCACTTGGTACCAGTCCATATCTTTCTGATGAAACAGCCTATCAAAATGGTTTAAGACAGATCAAGAGTAGAAAAGGCGGTCAATTTATTAACCTTATCTCAATGCAAAACCATATGCCCTATGGCGATTATTATTCACCAAATGAATATAAGGATAATGTCAGTGGCTCTTCTCTTGCAGATGATAACGTTAAAACTAGTTTTGCGGCATATACGAAGGGGGTTGAATATACTGATAAGGCAGTTAAGGAATTTATTGCACAAATTGATAAGCTTAATAAACCTGTCACGCTAGTCTTTTATGGGGACCACTACCCATCAATTATTGATCAATCGCTTTTAGCTAAATATCCTTTAAAGATGCATTCAACTACTTACTTTATCTATTCAAATAAGTATGCGCGTGAACATGGGGCTAAGAGTAAAATCGTGCCAGATAAGTACGTTGCAACTAGTTCCTTTATTCCGATGGCTTTAGAGCAAACTAATGCTAAAGTTACTGCCTATCAAGCTTTACTTACTCGGATCTACAAAGATCTTCCTGCAATGACAATTAACTATAGTAGCAGTGACGGTTTTGAACTAGTTGATCAAAATGGTAAGAAAGTTTCTGAAAAGAAATTAACTAAAAAGCAAAAAGAATTATTGAAAGACTACAAACTGATTCAATATGATATGTCAGCTGGTAAGGGTTACACTTTAGATGTTAAAGGCTTTTATAAATAAGCAGTTGACTAAATAGCTATTCTCCCTTATTATCATAGGTAAATATAAAGTAGCAACTTGATTCAGTGTTCAGAGAACTAGCGGTTAGTGTGAGCTAGGCAGGTCAAACTTGCGAAGTACAATAATGGGGTTGTTTCCTTATCAACTGTCTCAAGGCGCATTAAGCGTGAACGTGGGTGGTACCACGGCTAATGAAGTAATTTAGTCGTCCCTAGATTTCGAAAGAAGTCTAGGGACGTTTTTTGTTAGGAGAAATTATTATGGCAAAATTTGACATTTTAGAAGATTTAAAATGGCGCGGTGCTATTAACCAAGAAACCGATGAAGAAGGGTTACGTAAGTACTTAGCAGAGCATGATGATTTAGCTCTTTACTGCGGAACTGATCCAACTGGAGATTCTCTTCATATTGGACACTTAATTCCATTTATGATTTTAAAAAGATTCCAAATGGCTGGCTACCATCCAGTAATTTTGATTGGTGGAGGAACTGGTTCAATTGGTGACCCATCAGGTAGAAAGACCGAACGTGTTCTTCAAACTGCTGAACAAGTTAAGCACAATGAAGAAAAATTGACTACTCAAATGAAGAAGTTATTCGGTACTGAAAACTTTGAAATTAAAAACAATGCTGAATGGCTTGGAAAACTTAATTTGATCGATTTCCTACGTGACTATGGTAAATTTTTCCAAGTTAATAACATGATTAACAAGGATGTTGTTGCAAGCCGTTTAGAGAACGGTATTTCATTTACTGAATTCAGTTACCAAATTTTGCAAGCAATTGATTTCTACCATTTGAACAAAGATAACGGTGTTCAACTTCAAATTGGTGGTTCTGATCAATGGGGCAATATTACTGCTGGTATCGATTTAATCCACAAGCTTGAAGGTCAAGAGCGTCCAGCATTTGGTTTAACTATTCCATTGATGCTTAAGGCCGATGGGACTAAGTTTGGTAAATCTGCTGGTGGTGCTGTTTGGCTTGATCCTGAAAAGACCAGTCCTTACGAATTCTACCAATTCTGGATTAACCAAGATGATCGGGACGTTGTTAAGTACCTTAAATACTTTACTTTCTTATCTCGTGAAGAAATTGAAGACTTGGCTGAAAAGACTGAAAAAGAACCTTGGAAGCGAGCAGCTCAAAAGAGATTAGCTGAAGAAGTAACTAAGTTTGTTCATGGTGAAGAAGGCTTGAAAGAAGCTCAAATGATTACTGAAGCATTATTCTCAGGTAACGTTAAGAGCTTGTCTGTACCTCAAATTGAACAAGCTTTGAAGAATGCACCGAGTGCTGAAGCAACTCATGAAGCTAAGAATATTGTTGAATTCTTGGTTGAAACTAAGATTGAACCATCTAAGCGTCAAGCACGTGAAGATGTTAAGAACGGTGCTATTTACGTAAATGGTGAACGTCAAAATGATATTGACTTCATTATTGAACCTGATAATGATTTTGATGGTAAGTACGTAATTATCCGTAAGGGTAAGAGAAAGTACACTCTAGTTAAAATTAAATAGTTAGTGAAAAAAGAAGACGAGGGATCGCTAGAAAGCATTCCTCGTCTTTTTTGTTATAATTAGGTGTAGATTAAATGTGTTTGCCGTTTTAGCTCAGGAGGTAGAGCACCGCCGTGGTAAGGAGGAGGTCCCCAGTTCAAATCTGGGAAACGGCTTAGTTATTAAATAAGCTTAGGTTAGCAGAAGTTTTTTTTGATGGATGATGCATTAAGGGATGGTCAAAACGACTATCCCTTTTTATAATGGAGATAAAACATTGTGATTTATGAAAGAAGAATTAATATGGCACATGAACTTACGCTAGATGAAATTGCAAAATTTCAACAAGATTATCAACGAAACAAGCAAAATAAAATCGCTGAATTAGCTGTTGTGAATAACGGTGTGCAAAAAGTAAGCTTTAACAGTGAAGGAATTCGTGATTTAAATCGGACCTTCTCAATTGAAATCCCAACTGATAACGTAACTGATCAAAAGCAATCAGGCCGTTGCTGGTTGTTTGCGGCATTGAACGTTTTACGTCACAAGTTTGCTAAGCAATATCATGCAAAGAACTTTACTTTTTCACAAAGTTATCTCTTCTTCTGGGATCGAATTGAAAGAGCAAATATTTTCTTTAATCATATCTTAGAAACTGCGGATAAGCCTGTGGATGATCGAACTGTGCATTTTTATTTGCAAGCTCCAGATACAGATGGTGGACAATGGCATATGGCCATTTCTTTGATTAGAAAATATGGTTTAGTACCAACTTATGCACAAGATGAGAGTTTTACTGCCAACAATACAGCAGCATTTAACCAAGCTCTGAACATGAAATTACGTGAAGACGGACTAGTTTTACGTAAACTTGCACAAGCAGGCAAAAATGATGAAGTAGAACAAAAGCGTCAAGAATTTTTAAGTGAAGTTTATCGCATGGCTGTGATTGCTTTTGGACAACCTGTGCAAAAGTTTGATTTGGAATTTAAAGATGATGACGGTAATTACAAATTAGATCAAAATCTTAGTCCATTAGACTTTTTCCACAATTATTTTGAAGATGATTTGGATGATTATGTTGTTCTCTTTAACGCGCCAGACCATGAATATGATAAGCTTTACGCTTTCCCATTTGAAGATAATGTTGAAGGCGGTAGTCCAATTAGATTTTTAAATACAAATATTGAAAATCTTAAGGAAGCTGCTATTAAGCAATTAAAAGATGGTGAAACAATCTGGTTTGGTTGTGATGTAGGCAAGCAAAGCGACCGTCAAAAGGGTATTTTAGCTGCTGATTTGTATGAAACTGATACTATTTTTAATATTGAAACTAAGTTAAGCAAAAAAGAACGTCTTGAAACCGGTGCAAGTGGATCAACACATGCGATGACCCTTGTTGGTGTAGACGTAGTTGATGGTAAACCTCGTCAATGGAAAGTTGAAAATTCTTGGGGAACAAAAGTTGGTGAAAAGGGCTACTTTGTTATGGATGATAAGTGGTTTAACGAATACCTCTTTAAGGTTGTAGTAAAGAAGCAATACTTACCAGCAAAATTAGTAAAGATTGCTGAAGGTAAAGCAACACCAGTTCCTTGCTGGGATTCGATGGCTTAATTGTGGTGATAAATAGATGGATATTGAATTAGTTAAGCAATTTACCAGGGTTCATTTAAAAGGTGAAAAAACAGGTCATGATTATTATCATGGGCAGAGAGTAGCAAACTTAGCTACAAAAATGTATTTAAGCGATTATCCTAATGCACATGAGGATAGCCGAGTTGTTGCTATTATTCAGACTGGTAGTTATTTACACGATACAATTGACGAAAAGATTTGCGAAAATCCAAGCAAGGTAATTGCAGAAATTGAAGAGCTACTACCTAAAGTTGGATTTACTGAATTAGAAGTACAAGATATTTTATTTACGATTCAGCACATGTCTTTTTCTGACAATATTGAACACCACTACAAGTTGCCTCTCAGTGGACAATATGTGCAAGATGCAGACCGAATCGAAAGTTTGGGTGCAATTGGAATCGCACGAGCATTTACTTATGGTGGAAAGCATGGAAATAAAATCTATGATCCAGAGATTAAGCCTGAAAAGTTAGTAAGTCATGATCAATATCGTAATCATGATGAAACAACAATTAATCACTTCTATGAGAAATTATTTGATTTAGAGGGATTGATGAATACTCCTGCTGCTAAGAAAGAAGCACATCGAAGAACTGAATATATGCGTGAATTCGTTCAAGAATTTATGGACGAATGGAATGTGTAATAGAAAAGCGCCTTGTATCAAAAATGATACAAAGCGCTTTTTTTATCAATATATTTTATTTTTACTAAGCAAGTGAATCCCAAGCTGGAAGTGGAGTAGGTTTGCTTTCTGCGAGTTTCTTTTGATCGTCAGTTAAGAATTCTTTTCTAACAACTACTTCATAAACAAACTCATCAAACCACTTATCGCTCATTGTGAAGTAACCTTTACGGCCTGACTTTTCACTCCATGAGTTTTCAACTTTCCACTTACGGATTTCTCCCTTATCTAAGTCGACACCAACTAGGGTCATTGCGTGACTGACTTCACCTTCGCCAGTAGCCAATCTTTCAGCCTTAGTCATGTAAGTATCAACATCAAATAATTCGTCGGTCTTGTACAATTCAGTATCTAAGTAGCCAGTCTTACGGTCCATTTCCTTTAAGACGTCGTTACCGAACCAAACACTTTCGCCGTCTTTCAATTGCTTGACTGCAGCTTCTTTTAAGTATTCGATTGGAACATTTAAGAAAGTAATAGGAAGACCTCCATTAACGTTATCTTCGAATGGAAGTGAGTAAAGCTTGCCATATTCGTGATCAGGTGCGTTAGTCAAGCAAACATAATCATCGAAGTTAATATCCCAATACTTATTGAAGAATTCAACTGGTGTTAAGTTTTTATCTAAGTGCAATTTTTTATCGTCGTCGCGGTATTCTAAGTCAAAAGTCTTAGGTGGTTCACCAACAGCAATTGCAGTCATCCGGTAAATTTCGCTTAAGAACTCTTTACGTTTCTTTTCAACTTCGTCGGTTTTACCTTCTTGAACTAATTTACGTAAAACTAAGGCATCTTTTCTTTCTTTACGAGCTAAGGCATCAGCTAAGCCAGCAGTGTGGTTAGTGTTAAAGCTTTCTGGCATTGCATTGGTTGGGACAACGCCGTACTTCTTAACTAGTGAAGCAGCCATTGCCCATTGACCACCATCTGAGCCTGCAAAGTTCATGTATGCTTTAACAGTACGATCATCTAATGGCTTATCAGCGGAATCGATGATTGCATCGTAGAAGATATTTGCACGTTCAATTTTATCCCAGAAAAAGTTGTATGCTTGGGATAAAGTAAAATTCTTAGCCTTATACTTTTTACCAAAGTCGTGACGTAAGGTGTTTAAAGTGGCAAATAACCAGCAACGTCCTGATTGCATTTGGTTAGTAACGTTATCAGTTTCTACTTCAACAGAAAAGACATCATTTAGACGGTTAGTAACTGCTGGATTAAAAGATGCTTCTAATACACCAGAGCGCATTGCTGCGCGAGAAACAACTTCATTGCGTGAATTATCAAAATCATTACGGAATTGATCAATTTCTTGTAGAGTTAATTCGTGAGACATGTAATTTTACACTCCTTTAATTTTTTTATCATGTTTTTCATTATCTTTACTATACAGCAAATGACGACTTAATACACTAATTTTATTGAATGAAAGTAGCTTTCATAAGTATGACAAGGGACAATATGAAGTATAATATTGATAATAATATCGGAGGTAAGACTATGAAAAAGAATATTTTTGTATCAGGCATTACCCTAATGACTATGCTTCTTGCTGTAGGTTGCAGTAATAGTGCAAATCAATCTAGTACTAATAACGAAGCAAAAAGTAGTAAGACAAGCCACAAGAAGAGTCATAAGGCTAAGAAACATACTACTAAGAAAGATAAGACCGATGTAGATACTGACGATTCAGAAACTACTAATTCAGATAAGAAGAACGATAAGAGTAGTGAAAGTTCAAGCAATACTAACGGCAAAAAGACTAATAAGAACGAATCAACTAATTCTAATAATTCTTCTGATTCAACTGGCTCAAATAATTCGAATAATGCATCAAATTCGGCTGCATCTAACAACCAAACTAATGGTAAGAGTCAAAACGCATCATCAGCTAATAACGCTTCAGATGCCATGTTTAACAAGATGGTTTCTGACACAATTAAAGAGCACGGCTATTCAAGTAGTTATGGTCCAGACAACTTTACTTTAATTGATGGCGGCAATGGTCAATACTCTTTAGCTGAAAAGTCAACTGGAACAATTGTTGGTCATTATTCAGTCAAGAATGGTGAACTTTACAAGCAAGATATTCTTACTGGAAACGATGTTAAGGTTAAATAATGGTTTACTATCAAAAAATGACGCCAGAAGGCTATCAAGAAATTAAAGACGAGATAGCCCGTTTAAAAAAAGATCGACCACGTAGAATTAAAATTTTGCAAGAAGCTCGTAGTATGGGAGACTTGTCAGAAAATTCAGAATATACGACTGCTAAGATGGAATTAGGGCACTTGCAGAGTCGACTGCGTTATCTAGATAAACAATTAAGATATTCAGAAATTATTCAAAAAGATGAAAGTGGAACAATTGATTTAGGTTCAAATGTAAAATTGCTTTTTGAAGGTGATGACGATGCGGAAGAATATCGGATTGTCGGCAGAATGGAAGCAGACCTAGCTAAAGGAAAAATCTCTTTTGATTCTCCTTTAGGGCAGGCTTTAATGAAGCAAAAAGCTGGTGCAACAGTTACTGTTCAAGCACCAGCTGGAAGTTACGATGTAAAAATTATTGCAGTAAATTAAAAAACACCTCGCTCATGCGGGGTGCTTTTTTATAAGCAATCAAATTTATTCAATTGTGATGGTGTTTTCTTTATCTTCTTCAGTTAACTTTGGCAAGGTAATCGTTAAAACGCCATCGATGTCTTTAGCAGAAATTTCTTTAGAATCAACATCAGGAATACGATAGCTTCTTTGAATGTGACCAACGCTTCTTTCACGGTGAATAAGGTTACCATTCTTGTCATCTAAGTTGTCAAATGAGTCGCGACTACCTGAAACATTCAAGATACCATCTTTATAAGAAACCTTGATGTCCTTCTTGTCCATTCCTGGCATATCGACTTTAACGATATAGTCTTTGTCTGTTTCAGCTACATCAGATTGCATAATGTTCTTAATTGAACTATCGTCAAAAAAGTCTTTTGGAAAACTAAACCAATCGCTTAATTGATCCATCATATTATCATTGTTACGATTTTTCATCATTTCGTTTGCCATAATAAAACTTCCTTCCATTACGCTCTCTACACTTTCTATTGTAGTAGCTCAGAATAGAATGTAAAATATTTAGCACTCTAATTGGTGAAGTGCTAATCCTAATGCAAAAAATAGGATTTAGAGTAATTCTAGATCCTATTTTTCGTGATTAGTCTAAGTCTTTACCGTTAGATTCAATAACTTTCTTGTACCAGTCAAAGGAATCTTTCTTTGAACGCTCAAGTGTTCCTTCACCCTTGTCGTTTTTATCAACATAAATAAAGCCATAGCGCTTGTCCATTTGACCAGTTCCAGCTGATACTAAGTCAATGCATCCCCAAGGAAGGTAACCCATCAAGTCAACGCCATCTAAGACAACAGCCTTTTCCATTTGTTCAATGTGTTTTCTTAAGTAATCGATTCTGTATGGATCATGAACTGAGCCATCAGCTTCGCGTTTGTCGTAAGCACCAAGACCATTTTCAACAATAAAGAGTGGCTTGTGGTAACGGTCAGTTAGGTGGTTAAGAGAAATTCTTAAACCTTCTGGATCGATTTCCCAGCCCCAGTCACTGCGTTGCAATGTAGGATTTTCAACAATTGCTTCTTGTAAATCAGTCAACTCATCAGGCTTAACTTTCTTACTTGAAACAGTAGTTGATTGGTAGTATGAAAAGCCAACGTAATCAACCGTACCTTCCTTTAAGGCAATCTTATCTTCTTCAGTAATATCTGGACGGTAGCCGTTTCTTTCAATATAGTCTTCAACAGCATTTGGATATTCACCATTTACGTGAACGTCAGAGAAGAAGTCACGTCTTTGTTCGAACTTGTCAGCAAGTAAGACATCGTCTGAAGATGGAGTTAAAGGACGAACAGGTGAGTAGTTAATCATACAACCGATTTGGAAGTCTGGATTAATCTTGTGTCCCTCTTTAACAGCTAGAGCAGAAGCAACTAGTTCGTAGTGAGCTGCTTGATACATTGCTGCTTCTTTTTCTTTATCGCCCATGCCATTTTTGAACAAAATACCAGAGTTAGTAGCCATCAAGAAGTCATTGTTGAAGCTAGATTGGTTATCGATTTCATTAAAGGTCATCCAATACTTAACTTTGTTCTTGTAACGCTTAAAGCATACCCGTGCAAAGCGAACGAAGTAGTCAATTAATTTACGGTTAGTAAAACCACCATATTCTTTAACTAAGTGATATGGAATTTCAAAGTGAGAAAGAGTAATTACCGGTTCAATACCGTATTTGTGGCATTCGTCAAATAAGTCATCATAGAATTTAAGACCTGCTTCATTTGGCTCTTTTTCGTCACCCTTAGGAAAAATTCTAGTCCAAGCAATTGAAGTACGAAAAGCCTTAAAACCCATTTCAGCCATTAATTTGATGTCGCCCTTGTAGTGGTGATAAAAATCAATTGCATCATGGTTAGGGTAATTCTTACCAGGGATGACGCCATCTGTAATTTCACGTGGCTTAGTTGCAGATCCTACAGTCATTACATCAGCAACTGACATTCCTTTTCCGTCTTCATTCCATGCACCTTCAAGTTGGTGAGCAGCAACAGCGCCACCCCATAAAAAGCCTTTTGGCATAGTGTATCCAGTCATATTCAATACATCCTTTCTAAAGTAAGCGTTTTCGAAGTTCATTCTACAAATTAAAAACTCAATTGTAAAGATTAAAAGTATAGAATTTTATTTTTATTATAAAACGGTCTTTATTGTTGCAACCGTTTTCAATTAGTAGTATTATACAGGTGTTGTCTGAATTGTTCAGGAACAATATTGAAAGGGCAGATACAATAATGACTAAAAAAGATCAGAGTTTAGAACAAAAGAAACATGATATGAGTGTGAGATCTATAAACTTTAGCCGCTATTTAATGATTCGTTATTTTTCTGCGGCGTTCTTATTCACTAATCTATTTTGGTTAGTTTTTGCAATTTGTTACAAAGATATTGTTGCTTCGATAATTTCGGGATTATTGTTTGTTTTATTATTAGTAGCTTCAGTTGAGCAAGTAAGTAAATGGAATGTGAGAAATACTGACTTGAAGTTTACAAAACTTTATTATCAGCTGCAGCTAGTTGCAAATGTAATCTTTGCTATAGGTTGCTATTTACCATTTGGAAAGGTTCTGTTTCCTTTTATGGCAACAAATGATGTCGCAAATGTAATTTTTACGATTTTAGTTGTTGGAATATTAGGTTCTATTTTGATTTTAAGAAGAATTAGCAACATTCAAAATGGGCGCGACAAATATGCACGAGCAATTAAGACATTTGAAAGTAATAGACAGTAGGACAAATTGAGGGGGATGTACTATGTCTGACACTGCGCAACCATCATTTAAAGATAAAATGATGAAGATACTAGGCAAGTTCTCAGGTTCACGTTTTGTACGTGCAATTATGGGTGCTGGTTATTCGATTATTGCCTTTTCTATCATTGGATCAATGTTTTTGGTCTTAACAGTTTTGACTCAAGTTATTACTGCTAAAGGATTTGTAGATTTTTACAATAATACATTTGGACGTTTTAACAATATTTATACTGTTATTTACAACGCCACCATGGGTATTATCGCAATTTACTTTGCTGGATCATTTGCTTATAACTATGCAGATATTTACCGTAAAGAAGAGAATTTATTGCTTGATCCATTGAACGCAGTTTTCTTAACTTTAATGGGCTTATTCATTACCGTTCCACAATTAGTATGGAAGGGTGGTAACACTGTCTTTGTTAACATTTTAAAGAAAGATAATGTTATTGCCGGTGGTTATGGCGTTTCTGGTTCTGGGTTAACTAGAATTGGTGCTACAGGTATCTTTACTGGTTTAATCGTTGCCTGGTTAACTGTTCAAATTTATCGTTTCTGTATTAAACACAATTGGCGAATTAAAATGCCAGCATCTGTTCCATCAGGTGTTGCTAACTCATTTACTGCTTTGATTCCTGGTTTTGTGATTGCGATTGTCATTGCTTTAATTGACGTTATCTTAATTGTTCTTGGTACAGATATTTTCCAATTATTGTTTATTCCATTCTCATTTGTTTCAAACATTGCTAATACCTGGTGGGGAGTTTTGATTATCTTCTTCCTGATTCACTTCTTATGGTGGTTTGGTATTCACGGTGCGACTATTATTTCAAGTTTCTACCAAGCAATTGTTTTATCAAACATGGCTGCTAATGCTTCTGGTGCTCACTATGTATTTGCAGGTGAATTCGCAAACGCATTCGTAATTATGGGGGGATCAGGAGCTACCTTGGGTATGGCACTCTGGATGGCTTTTGCTTCTAGATCTAAACAATTACGAGAACTTGGTAAACTTGAAGCTGTTCCTGCTGTATTTAACATTAACGAACCTTTACTATTTGGTTTGCCAATTGTTTATAACGTACGTTTATTTGTTCCATTCTTATTAGCACCTATGACTTGTTCAATGGTTGCTTATGCAGCTATTGCAACTCACTTAGTACCTAAGATTATTGTTCAACAACCATGGCCAATTCCTGTAGGTATTGGTGGTATGATGGCCACTGCTAGTTGGCAAGGTGCTGTTTTAGCTTTAGTCAATGCTATAGTTGCATTCTTAATTTGGTATCCATTCATTAAGCATTACGACAATGAATTGCTTAAGAAAGAGCAAGCTGGTGCTGAGAAAGCTTAATTATAAAATATAGACTTTGAAAATTCTCATAGTTAAAATATAACTATGAGAATTTTTCATTTAGGGATGTAAATAATGAAGAAATATGAATTAGTTGCGGATAAAATAAAAGATTATATTACTGAAAAGCAACTTCATCATGGTGATAAATTGCCAACTATAACTGACTTAATGAAGAAATATCAAGTCGGAAAATCAACTATTTTGCAGGCAATTACTTTACTTACGCAGCGAGGGATTGTCTATAAGGTGCAAGGGTCAGGCGTCTTCGTTAGGCCTACCGGGCAAGATGGTTATATGTCTCTAACAGACAATGCTGGTTTTGCCCATGTATTAAAAAAGCCTACTACGGAAGTAATCGAGTTTTCGGAGAAGAAGGCACCTAAGCCAATCAGTGAACATCTTCATTCTAATGAAGAATGCTACTTTATTAAAAGATTGCGCAAACAAGATGGTAAGCCCTTTGTCTTAGAAGAGTCATATTATCGTAAAAGTATAATTCCCTTCATGAGTAAAGAAATCGCAGAAGGCTCAATTTTTGATTACATCCGAGAAGGACTAAAGAAAGAAATTCGGTTTTCTGATAAGTATATGCGTGTTAGAAAATTAACTGCTGACGAGGCAAAATACCTTGAATTAAAAGAAGGAGATCCTTGTTTAGAAGTCTATGATACCTTCTATTTAGCTAATGGAACTGCTTTTGATAGTTCTAAATTGGTTTATAATTACAAAAACTCTAAATTTTACGATCAAAGTTCTGATGATATTATTTAACAAAAATAGCCCTAATCTCGAAATATTGAGACTAGGGCTATTGTTATTTGGCGTAAGCTAACACATTATTCTTCATTTGCTTTAGTTGTTTTTTAGCACCTTGTTTTAACTGCCAGTTGTAAAACCAGGTACCAAGATTAGAATGTTTTTTTTCATCAAAACTAAGAACGTCTTCTTTAAAAGTGATCTGACAGCCACGATCATTGTCTTCTAAATAATAAGCAATTTTAACATCTAGCTTAGAAGATTTAAAAATTGAAACGTATTTTTTACCGAATTCGTACTCAGTGATTTCGGCTTTCACGTTTCCTTGCTGATAGGTAGTTCCTGCAGCAATTTTGACAGGTAGATCATTATCACGCGTTCTTTTAATAGCTTGTAATAGCTTGCGTGAGCTGCATATTAAGGTAATTGAAGAAGTCTTTTGCTTTAAACTTGGCTTGGTCTGTAATTGTAATCATTTTTTGTCTTTCTAACTCTTAACTTGTTAAAAAAATAGAGCCTAGAAAATGCTAGGTTCTATTTTTATTTTAGTCTAAATCTTTACCATGGGATGCAATAACCTTTTTATACCAGTTAAATGAATCCTTAGGATATCTCTTCAAGGAACCGTTGCCTTTATCGTCGCGGTCTACATAAACAAAACCGTAGCGTTTCTTCATTTCACCGGTTCCGTTTGATACTAAATCAATTGCTGACCACATAGTGTAGCCCATTAGTGGAATTCCGTCTTCGTTAACTGCTTCTTCCATTGATTTAATTTGAGCACGTAGGTAGTTAATGCGGTAGTCATCATGAACCTTATGATCTTTAGTTAATTCATCGCCCCAACCAAGACCATTTTCAACAATAAATAGTGGCTTGTGGTATCTATCCCAGAGATCATTTAAAGCAATTCTTAAAACGTCAGGGTCTGTTGCCCAGCCCCAAGCATTATAGTCAAGGTACGGGTTCTTAACGCCACCTGCTGACATATTGCCGTTTGCTTTAGCGTCCGCTTCATGCGTTGTTAAGACATTAGATGTGTAGCAAGAGAAACTTAAGAAGTCAACCGGATATTTCTCGATTAGTTCGTAATCTTCTGGGCGATCATCTAATTTAATGCCATCTCGTTCATATTCTTTAAGACGGTATTCAGGATAGCGGCCACCTGTTTGAACGTCAGAATAGAAAAGCATTTCTTGCTTAGCTTTCATGACTAAAAGCTGATCTGCGGGGTCTGATGTATATGGATAGTAAGCAGAGTAGGCGAGCATTTGACCAACTTGATTATTTTTATCAATTTCATGCGCTAATTTAACAACTTTGCTGCTGGCTACAAATTGATTGTGAGCTCCTTGAGCACGATTTTGCTTGCTCCCATCAATTAAGCCTCCACCCATATAAGGAGCCATGTCCATGGCATTAATTTCATTAAAAGTCAGCCAGTATTTAACTTTACCCTTGTAGTGGTTCATAACGATGTCTGCGTAGTGAACGAAGATATCGATCATTTTTCTATCTTTCCAGCCACCAAAGCGATTAATCAAAGATAGGGGAGTTTCATAGTGCGAAAGGGTAACAAGTGGCTCAATTCCGTACTTAGCACATTCATCAAAGACCTTGTCATAGAAAGCTAAACCTTCTTTATTTGGCTCTTGGTCGTCTCCATTTGGCAAAATACGCGACCAATTTAGAGATAAACGGAACATATTAAAGCCCATCTCAGCCATATATTTAATATCTTCTTGATAATGATGGTAAAAATCAGTTCCTTCATGGCTAGGATAGTAATAGTTATCTAAAAGTGCTGGTTTTGCACCATCAGGTAATTTGAATTCTTTACCCCAAGTCATTGGAGTGACGCCTGTTTTACCATCGTTTGTTTTCCAAGTTACTTTTCTTGGCTCAGTAGCAGAACCATTAGTCAAAACATCAATAGCGTTTAGTCCCTTGCCGCCTTCGTTATAGCCACCTTCATATTGGTTAGCAGCACTAGCGCCACCCCAATAAAAATTCTTTGGCATTGAGTAGGTTTTAGTCATTATTTTTCCTTTCTTTATTTGTTTAAATTTATAAAAAAAGTTCTAGACTTGCTCTAGAACTTTTACTTAAAAGCTGCTTGTCTCTACAACGACATAATTTCGTTCATCGTAGCGATTACGACTGGTTGAATATTCAACTGGTTGACCATTATTTAACCATACGATTTGCTCAAGCTCTAAAATTGGGTCATTTTTTTTAGCTTTAAGATATTTTTGATCCCAATCGTCTGCTTTAACAGCCTTGATTTTACGATATGCAATGCCAAACTTAAGTTTCAAGTCTTGATGAAGATAATTGTAAATAGAATTGTGTAAGATATCTTCAGTTAAGTTAGGAACTAAGTGAACTGGCATAAAAGTGTGTTCAAGAATCAGTGGCTTTCCTTTAAGTCTTCTTAAACGCCGGATATTATAAACTGGGTCGCTAGACTTTAATTTGAGGTAATGTTGAATATTTTCATTGGGAAACTCAACATTAAATTCAATAATATCGCTAGTAACCTCATCTGATCCAAGTAGGTTAGCCAAGCCACTAAAGGCATTTGCTGGTGAATCAAATTTATCTTGAATTGGAACTGGACCTAAGACAAAAGTTCCTAAACCAGATTCTTTATAAACAAGACCCTTTCTTTGTAATCCATCTAAGGCTTTTTTGACAGTTAAACGGCTTACTTGTAATTCGTCTGCAAGTGTTTTTTGGTCAGGAAGGGGAGCTTGAGTTTTGTAGACTCCATCTTCAATTCTTTTTTGTAGAATTCGAGCAACTTTTAAGTATTTTGCTTCCGCAGTCATTATTTTTCAGCCATTTTTTTGTAAACAGCTACTACTTCTTTAGCTAAATCAATAAAGGTAATAGCTGTCATCAAGTGGTCTTGAGCGTGAACCATGTAAAGGTCAACTTTTACATGGTTACCTTGTGCTTCTTGAGTCAACATATCAGTTTGAACATTGTGAGCATTTACTAAGCCTTCATTTGCTTGCTTAATAAATTCATCAGCCTTGTCAAAGTCGCCTTTTTTAGCAGCTTGGATTGCTTGCATAGCAGCAGCTTTTGCATTACCTGCTTGCATAATAATTCCCATTACAACTTGCATGTTATCGCTATTTTCTTGTGCCATAATTTAATTCTCCTAGATAGTATTTTTAAAATAAAAGATGCTCCTGACAATACTTTATTTTACTATGTCAGCGAGCATCTCCCATAAATTATTTTTGTTTTAATTCTTGAATTCCTTGATCAATTGCTGCATCACAGTCAATTGGTAGTTGCAGCATCATTTTTCCGTCTAATTCAAGCCCCTTAGGAATCTGAATAATACCTGGGAAATGATAGCCGTGATGGGCTTTAGTTTCATTATCTATATAGATAATGAAACTTGTCCATCTGCGCTAACGCCAATTTTGAAGTGATGACCATCACGATCAAATTCATTAACAATTTTTATTTCGTCATTCATTTTGACTATTTGTCGCCCATTAATTCTTGAGCAGTTTCAAGAACGTGTTCGCCATTCATCATGCCGTAGTCTTGCATGTTAATAACTGTTAATGGGATGCCTGCTGCATCAGTAATCTTCTTAACACTGTCTTCCATGTATTGAACTTGAGGCCCAAGCATCAATATATCTGGGTGTTCCTTGTCAATTTCGTCTTGAATACCTGATGCTGCAGTAGCAAAGATCTTGTAGTCCTTGCCTTTTTCTTTAGCTGCGTTTTGCATCTTGGATACTAATAATGAAGTTGACATTCCTGCTGAACAAGCAAGCATAATAGTTTTATCTGCCATAATAATTATCTCCTTTGTAAATACAATTAAGTGTTTTTCAGTGTTTGAGTGTTGATCTATAAATTAAATGTATGCACTTTCATCATTGAAAGCATTTACATTATAGCACTATTTTAATGATAAGTGTCAATTAATAACTGAAAAAATTATTTACTTTCAGCCTCGTCTTTCTTGAGAGTAGCAGCTTCACGTTTAACAAGAATGTTGTCGTATTTCTTAGCAAATGGCCAGTAAATTAAGGTTGAAATTACTAAGGTACATGCTTGCCAAATTGCCATCTTCCAGCCGCCAATTAGGAAGCCAGAAATAACTGCTGGCATCGTCCATGGACAGGCAAAACCATTTAGAGGAGGAACAATACCAGTTTTAATTACGAAGTAAGTTGAAATAGCAACTACAACTGGAGTTAAGAAGAATGGTATTGCAAGGAATGGATTCATAACAATTGGTAAACCAAATAGGAATGGTTCGTTAATGTTAAAGATACCAGGAACTAATTCAACTTTACCAATTGAACGTAATTGTGCTGATTTAGCAGCAATTAAGATAAAGATAATTAAACCAATAGTAATCCCTGAACCAGTTAAGTTAATGAAGTTATTGTAGAATTCATTAGTAACAACGTGAGCACCATTAGCAATAGTTAACTTGCCGGCCTTGTATAATTGTGCATTATCAAATGAGTTTGCTTGAAGCATAGGACCAGCTAAGGATCCAACAATTAAACCACCATGGACACCGAAGAACCAGAAGAATGGGACTAAGAATCCAATGGCAATTGCACCACCAAGTGAATCAGAGATACCTTGAAGTGGAATTTGAAGGGTTTGGTAGGTCCATTGTAAGAAGTCTGAACCAGTGGTTAGCTTGAAGCCTGCGTAAATAAGCATAGTACCAATTAAGATCATTCCTGATGGAATCATAGCAGTAAATTGGTTAGAAACAGCTGCTGGAACTTGTTCAGGCAACTTAATAGTCCAGCCTTTTTTCATAATAGCTGAATAAATCCAGCCGACTAATAAACCAACAATAATTGCGGCGATCATACCGTCTCCGCCAAGCCAGGTAATATTAAATACGCCTGTAACTGGGGATTCTAAGAAACTTTGTAAAGCATGTGGTAACTTGTCAATATTTTCGGTTACAGCTTTAGCAGTCATTTGACCGTCGATACCTTTAGCCATGGCATTCTTTAATGGACTGTCAATAGTTAAAGTTTGAAGCATTAAGAATGATGCTAAAGAAGTAAGACCGGGAGCTAATGGCTCATAGCCTTCATTTTTAACATAAATATAGGCGATACCAACAGATGCCCACATAGCCATGATACTAAAAGTAGTAGTGTAGGCTTGGTTAAAGAATGCTCCCCAACCAGAAGCATTGATTGCATCAGCTACTGATTTGATTGGAATATTTCCTAGAATAAGGAAGATAGAACCGATTAAGATAAATGGTAAAGTGTAAATCATACCATTTTGCAAGGCTTGGATGGCCTTGGTGTTAACAAATTTCATTACTGGGGGCAAGATGTGTTTATTAACGAAAACACTAAAGCCCGATTTTTTCTGTTCACTCATTATATTTCGTCTCCATTATTCTTTAATACTTTTTGGGACCAATAAAATGATTTCTTAGGAACACGTTTTAAATCTTTTAAGTCATGGTTTGACCGGTTAACATAGACAGCGCCGTAACGCTTTTCCACATCGGCATGCGAACTTGGAATATCAATTAGTCCCCAGCCTAGATAACCAAGAACTTTGGCACCATCTAAAAACATTGCATCTTTCATTGCTTTGATATGTTCTTCATGGTAAGCAATTCGTTCATCATCTTCGATCATATGCTCGCCGTCCCAAGTTTCTTTTAAGCCAATTCCGTTTTCGATTGGAAAGACTGGAATCTTGTAGTGGTTGTACATCGTCGTAATAGCGTTTCTAAAGCCAAGTGGATCAATCGTCCAGCCCCAAGCATTAGTCTTGAGATACTTGTTTTTAACACCGCCATAATTCATGTAACGGTTAGGTGCGATGTCTTCTGGAATTTTGTCAGCTGAGAGAGTCCAAGAAGAGTAGTAGCTGAAAGCTAAGAAATCAGCTTGGGCTTTTTTCATTTCTTCTTGATCTTCATCAGTGATATCCCAATTAATATGGTGATCTTTTGCATATTGCATAACTTCTGGCGAGTAACCACGCCCAGTATCTGCATCATAAATATTAAAGTTCAAAAATTCTTGAGCTTGCTTAGCAGCCCAAACATCAGTGGCTTTTGATGTTTCTGGGTAAATTTGCTGGTAGGCAAGCATACCGCCAATTTTTACATCATCATATTTTTCATGAATGTAATTAGCCAGTCGAATGTGGCTAATCATTGTATGGTGAAAGATGGTGTACATGTCGTCTAAGGTTTTATCGCCTTTTTCATAGCCAGAAATATTGAATACTTCATCTTGGAAGTAGAGATTATGTTCATTAAAGACAATCCAGTATTTAACTCGGTCTGAAAAATGATCGATCATCTTTTTACCAAATCTGACAAAGGCATCGACAACATGTCTTGACATAAAGCCGTTATATTCTTTGGCTAAATGTAGTGGCATGTCGAAGTGATAAAGACAAATCATGGGTTCAATACCACGTTTGAGCATGGCATTAATCAATTTGTCGTAAAAATCGATTCCTTTAAGATTAAATTTTCCGTCTCCTTCAGGACAAACTCTTGACCAGGAAATTTGAATACGATACATATTCATATTCATTTCTTTCATTAGGTCTAAATCTTCGTCATAACGGTGGTACTCATCAATTGCGGTGTGCCAATCTGTGGTGTTTTCTGTAGCAGGTCGTACATCGTAAACTGATAAGCCTTTACCATCCTCATTCCAGGCACCCTCAGTTTGCATACTTGAAACTGAATTGCCCCAGAAAAAGTCTTTAGGCATTTTCTGCTTATTCATAATATTCCCTCTTTGCAATCGCTTACACGTTTTACGCGTATAAATATAAACTTATTTTATATAAAAGTAAAGCACTTTAATATAAAAAATATATACTTTTGTAAAATTGGATAACAAAAAAAGACCGAGATAGTATTCTCAGTCCTTTTTGTGATGCTTTCAAACACATTTATTTAATAATAAAAAAGTGTCTATATAAAATTTAATGCTCTTTTTCAAAATCTGCAACAGCTCCACGCAAATTTGCTTCATTTTTTAAGGTACAGATGTCTAAAATTGGCTTAACAGTCGCAATATCTAATTTATTTCTTATTTTTGATATTTCATCATTAAGAAGAGGTATTAATTCTTGATTTTGAGAAATTCCGCCACCAATGATAATTTTTTCTGGATCAAAACTATGTTGAATATTATAAATAGCAGTAGCTAAAGCATGGATCAGCTTGCCGCGTTCTTCCTGTGCAACTAAATCATCGGTGTCAGCAAGTTCAAACACTGTCTTTCCATCAAAATTTTTACCAGTTTTTTCATTATGGCGTTTAGCCATAGAAACAGGAGAAGCCAAGACACTAAGTTGCTGACCATCAATAATCATAAAGCCAAACTCACCGCCGTATAGATGAGCACCATGCCAAATTTGGTTATTAATGATAACACTACCGCCGACTCCAGTTCCAATTACTAAAAATGCCATACTGCGGCAATCTTTAGCTGACCCAGCAACTAATTCAGCTAGAGCTGCGCAATTTGCATCATTTTCAATACTTACTGGCAAACCAAAGCGTTTTTCTAATTCAGGCACAATTTTGAAATTGTGAATATAAGGTAGAGCACTAGCGCCTTCAATTACTCCAGTCTTTTTATTAACAGCGCCGGGTGAAGAAATAGCTACACCGTCAATTTTATTATTAGTTTTGATTTCATTAACTGCATCGCTTAGTTTATGATAAAAAGTTTCTAAATTATCAGGCGTATCGACAGTGAAGACCATCTTTAATTTTTTATTTATCCAAGTAGCGATTTTAATTGTTGTCCCGCCAATATCAATTGCGATTAAATTCATAATAAATATTTCCTCTCTTATTCGAGTTACTTTCATGCTAATTATATATGAAGGCGATTTCAATAAGTATATATTTTTCATGTACTATAAATAACGTTAACTGCTTTGTTATAATAAAGGGAGTTGATATGAAAGGGAAGAAGCCATGAATACGCCATCATCAAGGCAAGGAAATTTAACTAGATATGCTGTTTATTTGGTTCTTTATTTGATAGTAATTGGAATAAAGAAATTAACATTATTAGATGATCAAGTAAATAAGATTGGATATTTTTTCTTTTTAATCTTTACGCTCTTTGCCTTATACTTTTACATTAGGCAATTCAATCGCGAACAACGATTCTTTGAAAAAAAGCCAAGTATGCCACTTTTAGCAGATTACAGTTTTCTTGTTGGTGTATCTATCTTGGTGATCTTAGGACGAATTTTTATTTCCTATCTTCAAGCCAAAGGAGCAGTTCCCTTGATGAATTTTCAGATAATTTATCAAAAGGGCGAAAGTAATCTTTTATTCTGGTTCTTTATTTTTTCAATCGGAATCTTAATCCCAGCGCTGCAAGTGTATTTAACAAGTGGTTTTTTCTTTAATTATGGCTTTAGGGCGCAAAATATGACTAGTGGAGTAGTGGGAATAATTTGCTCTGGTTTTTTCTTTGGTATTCTTAATTTTCAAGCGTCATTAGCTTTATTTGTGATCAACAGCCTTTACGGAATGCTGTTTGCCTGGTCATATTTATATTCGCAGCGCATTTTGATGCCAATTTATTTAGCAATTTTAAATGGAATTTTTATGGTGATCTTAGCATAATAAAAAACGAGGGACAGAATGTTCCTCGTTTTTTTATATAAGCGGATAGCGTGAATCGAACCCGCATCTTCAGCTTGGGAAGCTGACATTTTACCATTAAACTATACCCGCGTAAGCAAAATGATTATATCATTTTTGTTAACGATGTGGCAACTGATGCCGAGCTAAATTATATTCTGAACGATCAAGCAGAGAAGTGAAGTTTTGAAAAAGCCAGCGACGTAATTCTGATGGTTTTAAGACTAACGGCATGCGTTCATGAACGGGAAGAACAGTATTGTTAGCAACAGTTGTTACCATTGAAAAATCGTTGCCTTGATAAATGCCAGCGATTAAAGTCATTGGTTCTTCTATAGCAGTAAAAGATGAGTGCTCATGGTAAGTTTGATTATTTGAGGCAAGGTAAGTTTGTTTGCTGCTTTCCCAAAATTCACTGGCTAAGATAATGCAGCGCTGCCGAGCAAATGAGTTGTCCCACATTGACGGTTTTTCTTCGTAAAAACGTTCTACACGGGCATTGTAGAGAACGCGATTCTTTTGAAAGGGACTCGGATAGCCCCATTTCTTTTCAACCAGTTTTAATTCATTGTTGCTGTAAAGCATTACTAGGGATGAAGATTTAGGATAAATTTGTGTAGCAGCAGAAAATTTATCTTCGATATTTTTAGGTACAATCAGTGGTAATTTCAAGTCAGTTGTTAGGTAAGTCTTGATTTCTTTAAGAGATGGCATTGCAAAATGACTACACATGATTTTTCACTCTTTCTATCTTTAGTTAATTATTTTAATTTCATTCTAACAACTTTTGAGTAAGTTTAAACGAATAAGGTTTTTTGCTAGAATTGGAGGTAAAGCTAAAGATTAACAAATATTGGAGAAAATTATGACGAAAGAAATTTTATTAACTGGAGATAGACCAACTGGTAAGCTTCACATTGGTCACTATATTGGGTCCTTAAAAAACCGTGTTAAGCTGCAAAATGAAGGTAAATATGAACCTTACATTATGATTGCGGATACGCAAGCCTTAACTGATAATGCAAGAGATCCTGAAAAAATCAAAAATAGTTTGATTCAAGTAGCTTTAGACTACTTAGCTGTTGGTTTAGATCCTGAAAAATCTACTATTTATGTTCAATCGCAAATTCCCGCTCTTTTTGAGTTAACTGCATATTACATGGATTTAGTAACAGTTGCACGTCTAGAGAGAAATCCAACCGTTAAAACTGAAATTAAGCAAAAGAACTTCAAGGATTCAATCCCTGTAGGATTTTTAAACTATCCAGTTTCTCAAGCAGCAGATATTACTGCTTTTAAAGCGACAGTAGTCCCAGTTGGGGATGACCAAGAACCAATGCTTGAACAAACTCGTGAAATTGTACGTACTTTTAACCGAGTTTATAACACTGATATCTTAGTTGAGCCCAAGGGCTACTTCCCGCCAAAGGGTCAAGGAAGACTTCCGGGATTAGATGGAAATGCCAAAATGTCTAAATCATTAGGAAATGCGATCTATTTATCCGATGATGCAAAGACTGTGCAAAAGAAAGTAATGTCCATGTATACTGATCCAAATCACATCCATGTGGAAGATCCAGGTCAAGTTGAAGGTAACACTGTCTTTACTTATCTTGATGTATTTGCACCAGACAAGGATAAGGTTGCTGAACTTAAAGAACAATACCAAAAAGGTGGCCTAGGTGACGTTAAAATTAAACGTTACTTAAATAAGGTTCTTGAAGAAGAGCTTGGACCAATCAGAGAACGTCGTGAAAAGTTTGCTCAAAATCCAGATGCTGTTTATGAAATGCTACTAGAAGGATCAAAGAAGGCAAATGAAGTTGCTAATCAGACTCTACAAGAAGTTAGAGAGGCAATTGGTTTAAATTATTTTGATAGATTAAATAAATAATTTAAAGAGGGTAAGAACAATGACAAGAGACAGGATTCCGTGGAAGCAATATTTTATGATGCAGGCTTTAGTTATTGCACAACGTTCTACCTGTGATCGTGCCTTAGTCGGAAGTGTATTAGTTAAAGATGACCGGATGATTGCGACCGGATATAACGGTAGTGTTTCAGGACAGCCTCATTGTGATGATGTTGGTCATCTGATGGTTGATGGACATTGCGTAAGAACAATTCACTCTGAAATGAATGCCTTAATTCAATGCGCTAAAAATGGTATTTCAACTGAAGGTACTGAAATTTACGTTACTTATTTTCCTTGCTTTAATTGCAGTAAGTGCTTAGTGCAAGCTGGTATTAAGAAAATCAACTATTATTATGATTATCATGATAATCCTTTAGCCTTGAAATTATTGCGTGAAAAGGGCGTTGCAATTGAACAAGTAACGCTTGATCATAAATATGTTCAAAGCTTAGCAGACAGGCTGGAGAAGGCTGACAATGAAAAATAAAGTCATTGGTTTAGTGGCACTATTAATTTGCATATTAACATTGACTGCTAGCACAAAATCTTTTGTTAGTGATCCGCAAGGACTATTTGATAATCAGACGAAAGAACTTGTTAATCAAAAAAATGAGAGCTATCAAAAGACTAAAACTAAACCTGAAATTCGCCTTTTAAGCTTAAAAGACAGCAAGGATTTAAATCGAATTCAGCCATTAAAGAATCAGATAATTATTGCCGTTGCCCTTCAAAATAAAAAGAAAAATGTTCAAATTATTGTTGGTAAGAATTATCAAGATCTTTTAACTCAAAATAAATGTGGCAACATTATTCGGTATGCAGGGAATAAATTAAGGAGCAAAAAAGCAGCTACTTTTAATTCTGGGATTCGACTAGTTTTTAATGCTTGCGCTACTTTGGTTGCTCAAAAAGATAAGCTGTCTTATGATAAAAATTCGTTAACACAAGATGAACTGCAAAAAATAGATCATCCACAAAGTGTAAACTTGGTTTGGGGATTAGTAATTGCAGCTTTAATAAGTTTTGGATTAGTTCTATTTAAAAGCTTTCGAAAAAAGAAGTAGGGACTTGACTAATTCTTAGTTAGCCGTTAAAGTATCAATAGAAATTAAATATTAGAGCAAATAAACTGTTAGGTGAGACTCCTACGTGAACATATGCTGTCGCCCAGCAACATCCAGAGATGCCAACGGGTCAAACAGGGATCGTCGATATAAGGCCCTCCCCAGCCAGCTAGTTATTTTTAATAACCTTACGTCACGTAGTGTTAAAACTGAACGACGAGTATAAAAATCGCTTGGATTTGAGCCGATGCAGTTTTTGCATCGGCCTTTTTGTTTGTTTGCTAGGTTCTTAAGAAAGGATGTTGAAGATGTTCAAAATCAACACTTCCGGCACAAGAAATACTACAGACACCAAGCTGGTGCGCCGGATTGCATGCGAAGATAAGTTTGCGACGCTGCAACGATTAAAAACCTCAATTAGCGGCCTTCAAAGTAAAGATGCGAGGCAACGCTTAGCAAAGTACGGATCTAATGAAATAATAATTAAACATGATAAGACTAAACTTCACTATTTGTTAAAGGCTTTTGTAACTCCTTTTTCCCTCGTTCTGCTTTTTTTAGCAATTGTAGCAATTTTTTTAAATTCTTCTCAACGTACTCTTAACCTAAGTCCAGCAATTTTTGTTTTAGCAATTTTATTTATTTCAGTAATTTTAACTGCTATGCAAAATATTCGTATCAATACTAATATTCAAAACTTGATAAATCGAATTTCTAGAACAACTCAAGTAATGCGTGATTGTGAACCACAGAAACTTTTAACTCGTGATCTAACAATTGGTGATGTGGTACTACTTAAAGCTGGAGATATTGTTCCAGCGGACGTTAAATTACTCAAAAGTAATGATTTAGAATGTTCATTACTTGGTGAAGAAGATACTGTGAAAAAGAGAGCTACTAATTACACTGGCAAAAACAATAACTTAGATTACGCTAATATTTTATATGCAGGCACAATTATTCTTTCAGGTTCAGGAATTGGCGTTGTTTTTGCGACTGGTAAAGAAACTGTTTTTGGAAAAATAGCTCAAAATCTTTCTAAGATTAATCTAGAAAACAATCTTTTTAATTTTAGTATGAAAAAATTAACTAAAATCTTTTTGACATTAATCCTGATTATTGTTCCAGTTGTTTTGCTGATTAATGAAATAATACGTGGCAATTGGGAAAATGCTTTAATTTTCGCTATGGCAATTACTGTTGGTATAACGGCTGGAGTAATGCCGACAGCTATTGTAAATAATTTGGTAAAGGCCAATATCGATATGCCTAGGATTCGAGCGACATATGACAATTAATTATCTAAATGATTTGTAGGGATTCCGTATTTTACAGAATTCCTTTTTTTAATGTACAAATTAAGTCCTACATGCTATGTTATACTAGCAATTAAAAGACTTATGAGAGGAAGAATAAAGATGGCTGAAAAGAAAACTTTTTATATTACTACACCTATTTTCTATCCATCTGGAAAATTAACTATCGGTAATGCTTATACTGCGATTGCTGCTGATGCAATGACGCGTTATAAAAAATCTCGTGGTTTTGATACCTTCTTTTTAACAGGTACTGATGAACATGGCTTGAAGATTGAACAAAAAGCTGAAGCACAAGGTATTAAACCTCAAGAGTTTGTGGACAAAATGGCAGCTTCTTATAAAGAGTTATGGAAGATGCTAGATGTTTCTTATGATCGTTTCATTAGAACAACTGACGAAGACCACGTTAAGGCTGTGCAAAAGATTTTTGAAAAGCTGTTAAAGCAAGGCGATATTTACTTAGGTGAATATACTGGTTGGTATTCAGTTGAAGATGAAGAATACTTTACTGAATCACAACTTGCTGAAGTTTATAGAGATGATGATGGTAACGTTATTGGCGGAAAAGCTCCATCTGGTCATGAAGTTCGTTTGGTTAAAGAGCCTTCATACTTCTTTAGAATGAGTAAATATGCTGATCGACTTTTACAGTATTATAAGGATCATCCTGACTTTATCTTGCCACACTCTCGTGAAAAGGAAATGGTTAATAACTTTATCAAGCCAGGTCTAGAAGACTTGTCAGTAACTCGTACAACAGTTGACTGGGGAATTCCTGTGCCTAGTGATCCTAAACACGTTGTTTACGTTTGGATAGATGCTTTGTCAAACTATATTACTGCGCTTGGTTATGGCTCAGATGATGATTCATTATTTAAGAAATACTGGCCAGCTGATGTTCATTTAGTAGGTAAGGAAATTGTTCGTTTCCACACAATTTATTGGCCAATTATGTTAATGGCATTAGACTTGCCACTTCCTAAGCAGATTTTTGGCCATGGCTGGGTCTTAATGAGGGACGGCAAGATGTCTAAGTCTAAAGGTAATGCTGTTTATCCAGAAATGATTGCTAAGCGTTACGGATTAGACGCACTTCGTTACTACTTGATGCGTGCAATTCCATTTGGTTCAGATGGTATCTTTACTCCTGAGGATTTCGTTGAGAGAGTTAACTTTGATTTGGCTAATGACTTAGGTAACTTGTTGAACAGAACTGTTTCAATGATTAACCAATATCAAGATGGTTACGTTGCACCAGTTGCAGCAGATCAAGATGAATTTGCTCAAGACTTGATTAAGACAGCTAAGGAAACAATCGCTGAATATCAAAAGCAAATGGACGCTCTTCACTTCTCTCAAGCTTTAGACAGTGTTTGGAAGCTTATTTCTCGTGCAAATAAATATATTGATGAGACTACTCCTTGGACTTTGAATAAAGAAGGTAAGAGTGAAGAATTATCAAAAGTAATGTCTAACCTAGCTGAAAGTCTGCGTTTAGTTGCTATTTTAATTGCACCAGTAATGACTCAAAGCCCAGTTAAAATGTTTAACCAACTTGGTCTTGATTGGAATAAAGAAGCTCAAAAGAAACTTGAATTTGGCGCTTTTGACTGGGACATTAAAGTAACTGAAAAACCAACTCCAATCTTCCCAAGACTTAAGAATGATGTTGAAGTTAAATACATTAAGGAAGAAATGAAGAAGGCAAAGCCAAAGAAGAAGACTAGAAGCCAGCAAAAAGAAGAGAAACATATTACGATTGATGACTTTGACAAAGTAAAGATTCAAGTTGGCCAAATTTTATCAGTTGAACCGGTAAAGGGTTCAAGTAAGCTTTTAATGTTTAAGCTAGATTTTGGCGATGGAAATGAACGTCAAATTTTGAGTGGTATTCGTAAGTTTTATCCAGATGCAAGTGAATTGTTAGATAAAAAAGTACTAGCAGTAACTAACTTGAAGCCACGTAAGATGTTAGGTCATGAAAGTCAAGGTATGCTTTTATCTAGTGAAAAAGATGGCCAAGTCAAATTAGCTCTTGTAGGCGATGAACATGAAGTTGGGGCTGAATTAGGCTAATGGAGATTTTTGATTCACATACGCACTTAAATGACGTGCCTTTTCGGGGAAAAGAAGAGATCTACCTTGATCGAGCTAAAGAATTAGGTGTAGTAAAAAGTGCAGTTGCAGGACAAGACCCAGAATTTAATGAGCGTGCGATTGATCTAAGTCAAAGATTTGATAATTTATACGCTATTGTTGGTTACTGTCCTGATGTAGCTAAAGGCTATGATCAAAATGCAGAAGATGTATTAGTAGAACAGCTTAAGAAGCCCAAAACTGTTGCTTTAGGAGAAATTGGACTAGATTATTACTGGGATGAATCGCCAAGAGATGTTCAGCGAAAAGTTTTTGCAAGGCAACTTGATTTAGCTCATAGCTTAAAGATGCCAGTAAATATTCATACTCGCGATGCTTTTGAAGATACATATCAAGTTTTGAAAAATAGTCATGTGGGTGAATATGGCGGGATTATTCATAATTTTAATGGTGATCCAGAATGGCTTAAAAAGTTTCTTGATTTAGGGATGATGGTTTCATTTTCTGGGGTAGTTTCATTTACAAAAGCAATTGACGTACATGCTTCTGCCAAAGTTGTGCCTTGGGATAAATTTTTAATTGAAACTGATGCCCCATACTTAACGCCAAAACCATACCGCGGAAAGCAAAATGAAACAGGATATGTACGCTATGTTGCAGAGGCAATTGCTAAGTTGCGTGATGTATCGGTTGAAGAAGTGGCAAAGCACACATTTGAAAATACGATGAGGGCATATGGAATCAAATAATCAAAAACAGTTCAATGCAGTAGTAGTTGTTGAAGGACGAGACGATACCAAGAGATTAAAACAGTTCTTCCCAGGAATTGAAACTATTGAAACTAATGGCTCAGAAGTATCTGATCAAACTTTAGCAGAGATTAAGAAACTAGCAAAAACAAGAGAAATAATCATCTTTACTGATCCAGACTACAATGGTGAAAGAATTAGAAGACTAGTGACTAATGCTGCGCCAAATGCTAAACAAGCTTTTATCACTCGTAAAGAAGGAGAACCAACTAAGCGTGGAAACAGCTTAGGAGTTGAACATGCTTCAAAAGAAGCCCTTGTTCGTGCTTTAGGTGATTTGCACGAAATTCAAGCAGTAGAGAGTGATATTACTAAAGAAAAATACGATGATTTGGGTCTCGCAGTTAGTCCGGAAGCTCGTCTTTTACGTGAAAAAGTTGGAATTAAGTTAGGAATTGGATATGGAAATAGCAAGCAATTCTTAAAACGTTTGAAGATGTTTGGAATTACTTATGATGAATTAAAGAGGGCAGTTGAAGATGTCAAATAGTATGCCAATTGCTAGTCCAGTCCGGACTCAAGCGATTGTTAATCGCTACTTTATGCATGCAAAAAAGAATTTGGGGCAAAATTTCTTAGTAGATTTGGCCGCAATTAAAGGAATTGTTGAAGCAGCTGATATTCAATCAGGTGATCAAGTTATTGAAATTGGACCAGGTATTGGTTCTTTGACTGAGCAGCTTCTTTTAGCTGGAGCAAAGGTTTTAGCTTATGAAGTTGATCAAGATTTGCCTGAAATTTTGAAAAACGAATTACCACAAAAAATTGATGGTGAAGAGTTAAATAGTCGCTTTAAATTAGTCATGAAAGACGTATTAAAGGCAAACTTTACTAAAGATAGCGATGGTTTTCTTGACTTAAATAAGCCGGTTAAAATTGTGGCTAATCTACCTTATTACATCACAACGCCGATCATTTTTAATTTAATTAAAAGTGATTTAGATTTCAGTAGCTTAACGTTGATGATGCAAAAAGAAGTGGCTGAACGTTTAGTTGCTATACCTAAGACTAAAGAATATGGTCCTTTAACCATTGCTGTTCAAAGCAGAATGAATGTAGAGTTAGCAGAAGAAGTTAAAAGTACTTCATTTATGCCACGTCCAAAGGTTGACTCTGCAGTTGTTGTCTTGACACCACTTACTGAAAAACCAAATATTGACGATTATTCTTTCTTTGATCATGTTGTAAAAATGTGTTTTGCGCAGCGTCGTAAAACACTAGCTAACAACTTAAAATCCTTAGTCAGAGATAAAGATATGCGTGAAAAAATGATTAATGATTTAGGACTAGATCTTCGAGTTCGTCCGGAAGAATTAACGCTAAATCAATTTGTAGAGTTGGCACATCTTTTAAAAGATCAGCAAGCATAGAACGCTTACAATTTACAGACTTGAAAAAATATTAATTTTTTGATAAAATAGTAACCAAGCAAAGGAGTGACGTCCAGTGCCAACAACACTAATGGCAATTAAACATAATTTGGATTCTCATTTGGGCGAAAGCTTGGTAGTAGTAGCTCAAGCAGGAAGAAAGAAAGTAACACGCCGCAAAGGTAGATTAACTAAGACTTATCGTGCAGTGTTTGTAGTTGACCTTGATCAAGATCAAAACAACTTTGAACGAGTATCTTACAGTTACACGGATTTATTAACCAAGAACATTGAGCTTGAGTTTGATGAAATGTAAGCGACAATAGAATATATTACGAACAATCACTAGTATTTTTCTTAAAATGCTAGTGATTTTTCTTTAGATAGAGTATATTTAAGTTTAGAAATTTAATTTAATGTTTAGGAAGGTAAAAGCATGAAACGTTCAGAAAGATTAGTTGATATGGTTAAGTATCTTTTAGCTCGCCCTCATACTTTGATTGCATTGCCATTTTTTGCAGATCGTTATGGCGCAGCTAAATCTTCAATTTCAGAAGACTTGGCAATCTTGCGTCAAACTTTAGCTAACGATCAAAATGGCATTTTAGAAACTGTAGCAGGAGCTGCTGGTGGAGTGAGATACATTCCTTTTGTTGGAAAAAAAGAAGCTACTAACTATCTTCATGATTTGGCTGACCGTATCGAAGATCCTGATCGTATTTTACCCGGTAATTTTGTTTACTTATCTGATATTTTAGGATCACCACAAGATTTGCAACAAATCGGACAATTAATTGCAACTAAATATGCTTATAGCAATGTTGATTATGTAATGACAATTGAAACTAAAGGGATTGCTATCGCGCAGGCAGTTAGTCGCTTTTTAAATGTACCATTTGTGATGGTTAGAAGAAGACCTAAGATTACTGAAGGATCAACAATCTCAGTTAACTATGTTGCTTCGTCAAGTGAACGAGTTGAAAAAATGGAATTAGCTAAAAGATTACTTCCAGAAGGAAGCAATGTATTAATTGTCGATGACTTCATGAAGGGTGGCGGCACCTTAACTGGGATGGAAGAATTAGTTAAGGAATTTAAGGGAACAGTTGCTGGAATGTGCGTCCTTTGTGAAACAAAATACGCTTCGCAAAAGGTCGTAGATGATTATCAATCATTGATTAAGATTACTGAAGTTGACAGAACTAAAAAGTTAATTAAAGTGCGGCCAGGTAATTTCTTAGAGCAGACAGACTTCAATCGTTTTCCAAAATGATATACTGATAGTTGTTTAAATATAAAAATTGAAGGGATATAAAACTAATGAATAAGTATGTTGTTATCTTAGCTGCTGGAAAAGGTACCCGCATGAAGTCCCAACTTTACAAGGTATTACACAAGGTTTGCGGTAAAACTATGGTAGAGCATGTGGTGAATGCTGCTAAGGGCACTAATCCAGATAAGATTATTACTGTAGTTGGAAATGGTGCAGATAGCGTTAAAGATGTTTTAGCAGGTCAATCAGACTTTGCGTTTCAAGAACAACAATTAGGTACTGGCGATGCTGTACTGGCAGCTAGTGATTTGTTAGAAAACTTAGATGGCTCAACTTTAGTTGCTACTGGGGATACGCCATTATTTACTGCCGAAACTTTTAACAACTTATTTAAAAAGCATGAAGAAAGTGGAAATAGCGCAACTGTTTTAACTGCAAAAGCTCCAAACCCATTTGGTTACGGCCGCATTATTCGTGACGAAGATGGAAATGTTTTAAGAATCGTTGAACAAAAAGATGGTACGCCAGAAGAATTAGCTGTAGATGAAATTAATACTGGTGTCTTCTGTTTTGATAATAAAGAGTTATTTAAGGCTTTAAAACAAGTTGGCAACGACAACGCTCAGGGTGAATATTACTTAACTGATGTTTTAGAAATTATGCGTAAAGCTGGTCATAAAGTTGGTGCATATGAAATGCCTGATTTTAGTGAAAGCCTAGGAGTTAATGATCGAATTGCCCTTGCTCAGGCCACTAAGATTATGCAAAGAAGAATTAATGAAGAACACATGAAAAATGGCGTTTCCTTTATTGATCCAGATACAGCATATATTGATAGTGACGTTAAAATTGGTAACGACACTGTTATTGAAGGAAACGTTGTTATTAAAGGAAACACTGAAATTGGTAGTGACTGCTATATCACTAATAGTTCAAGAATAGTTGATTCTAAGATTGGTAATCATGTTACTATTACTTCTTCAACTCTTCAAGAAGCTCAAATGGATGATAATACTGATATTGGACCTAATTCTCACCTTCGTCCAAAGGCGGTTATTAGAAAAGGTGCTCATATCGGAAACTTTGTTGAGATCAAGAAGGCTGAAATTGGTGAAAATAGTAAAGTGGGACACTTAACCTATGTTGGGGATGCTACTTTAGGTAAAGACATTAATATTGGCTGTGGTACTATTTTCTCTAACTATGATGGTGTGAAGAAGTTCCATACTAACGTGGGCGATCATTCATTTATTGGTGCTGGTGCTACAATTATCGCTCCAGTTAATATTGCTGATCATTCATTTGTTGCTGCTGATTCAACTATTACTAAAGACGTTGCACGCTATGATATGGCAATTGCTAGAGGAAGACAAACTAATAAACCTGATTACTGGCATAAGTTACCACTCTCAAAAGATAAAGAATGGGAATAAATTAAAAGAAGTTGTTAAACACAACTTCTTTTTTTGCTATTTACAAGCGTAAAGGGTATTTTTTTGCTATTATTAAGTATGGAATTGTAATTTTTCGGTGGAGGAAATTATGTCTCAATTAGACAAAGAAATCAAAATTTTTGCGCTCAACTCTAATAAGCCTTTAGCAGAAAAAATTGCTGATAAGGTTGGAGTTAAGCTTGGTAAGTCTGATGTTAAACGTTTCAGTGATGGTGAAATTCAAATTAACATCGATGAGTCAGTTCGTGGTAAAGATGTTTACTTGGTACAGTCAACTTCAGCTCCAGTAAATGATAATTTAATGGAATTATTGATCATGATTGATGCTGTTAAACGTGCATCAGCTAGAAGTGTAAATTTAGTTATGCCTTACTACGGATATGCACGTCAAGATCGAAAGACTCGCGCACGTGAACCAATTACAGCTAAGTTAGTAGCTGATATGTTGCAAAAGGCTGGTGCTGATCGAGTTCTTTCGCTTGATTTGCATGCCCCACAGATCCAAGGATTCTTTGATATTCCAGTTGATAACTTGATGGGTGCACCTCTTCTTGCTGACTACTTCTTGAGTCATGAATTAGAAAAAGATGCTGTCGTAGTTTCACCTGACCATGGTGGTGTAACTAGAGCAAGAAAATTAGCAGAATTTCTTAAGACTCCAATTGCCATTGTGGACAAGCGTCGTCCAAAGGCAAATGTTGCTGAAGTTATGAATATTATTGGTGATGTAAAAGGCAAACGTGCAATCATTATTGATGATATGATTGATACAGCAGGTACCATTACCTTAGCTTCTCAAGCTTTAATGGATGCTGGTGCAACTGAAGTTTATGCATCTGCAACTCATGCTGTTTTATCTGGTCCAGCAATTGAACGTTTGAATAATTCTCCTATTAAGAAATTAATCTTAACTGACTCAATCAATCAACCTGAAGAAAAAGACTTGTCGAAGGCTGAAATTGTTTCTGTTGGGCCATTGATGGGTGAAGCAATTAAATTGATTCAAGAACATAAACCAGTTAGTCCACTGTTTAATACTCGTTTTCAATCACATAACTAAATGAATTATAAGGCGGTACCTATAGGTAGGTATCGCTTTTTTAGTACTTTAAAATAATAGTTTTAATTTTTAGGATCGCTAAGCGCTTACATTATTAGAATAATTAAGGTAATATTAAGTTATAAAGTTTTAAAAAAGGACTTAAAAGTATTATGACTACTTTATCTGATGTAGCGAAAAAAGCTAGCGTGTCTAAGATGACGGTATCGCGCGTCATTAACCATCCTCAACAGGTTACGCCTGAATTAAGAAAAATTGTCGAACAGGCAATGGAACAATTAAATTATCATCCGAATTCAGTTGCAAGTGCCCTAGCCCACCACCGTACAAATGTAGTTAAGCTAGTAATTCTGGAGGATATTGATACAACTGAACCCTATTACATGAATCTGCTTTTTGGAATTGCCAGTGGATTAGGTAAGAAGCACTATGCATTGCAGCTAGCAACCGATAGCGAGGTTAGCGGCGGCGATGGCTATATTATCACGGGTGGCAGAGCAAATGATGCAAAATGGTTAGACCAATTAAATAAACCTTTTGTGTTATTTGGTGAAAATCGTTATGGTTATGATTTTATTGATACTGATAATAAATTAGGCGAACAAATTGCCACACAATATGCTCTAGATAAAAACTATCAGTCAATTGTTTTCATTGGAATTGATGAAAAAGAGCCTTTTGAATATTCAAGAGAAGCTGGATATATTAACACCTTGCAGAAGCATAATATGATTCCTAAAATTTTTAGAATCCAAAATCATAGTAGTTTAGCTGAAAAGTTAATTATTAGTAATTGGAAAAAGTTTGCTCCTAACACTTGCTTTATTTGTGCAAGTGACCGAATTGCAGTTGGTGTTGTACGTGCTATTCAAAGAAAAAATGGAAATATTCCACGGGATTTTGGAATTATTGGCTTTGATGGAGTTTTCTTAGATCAGGTATCTAATCCTAAGCTAACGACTATTAAGCAAAATTTATTTAAGTTAGGTGAACTTTTAGCAGAAATGATTTTGCAAAAGATTCAACAAGGCGGAGCTCAGCAGGGCGAGGTTCTTATTGAACCTGAATTAATAAAAAGTGAATCTACTAGAAATTAAGAAGCTACTGGTGAGCTTCTTTTTTTGATACCGGTAACATTTAAATAACATTGTAAGCGCTTAAAATTATTGCTTAAAATAAGATTTATGGAGGAAGTTTATTATGAGACATTGGTATGACCGAGCAATTATTTATCAAATTTATCCTAAGTCCTTCCAGGATTCTAACGGTGATGGTATTGGCGACTTAAATGGTATTAGAAAAAGAATACCGTATTTGAAGGAACTAGGAGTTAATGCTGTCTGGCTGAATCCAGTCTTTGTTTCACCACAAGTTGATAATGGCTATGATGTATCAAACTATTTTGCCATTGACCCCAAAATGGGAACCATGGAAGATATGGATGACTTAATCAAAGAAATGCATGAAGCTGGAATTCATGTAATTATGGATTTTGTTTTAAACCATACTTCTGATCAACATCCGTGGTTTCAAGATGCAATTAAAAACCCTGATAGTATTTATCGAGACTACTATATTTTTGCTGGTAAAAATAATCAGAGACCAAATAATTGGGGAAGTTTTTTTGGAGGTAGTGTTTGGGAGAAAGATCCTGCTGGAACAGGGCAATTTTATTTTCATCTTTTTGATAAAAGAATGCCCGATTTGAACTGGAAAAATCCTGAAGTCAGACATGCAATGAGTGAAATTGCAAAATATTGGCTAGAAAAGGGAATTGACGGCTTGAGATTAGATGCCTTTATCCATATTGCTAAAGCAGATTTAAGGCAAAATTTCCCAGTTAATAGTGAAAATGAAGAACCCGTGATAGCTGAGCCATTTTTTGCAAACTTACCACAAGTACAAAAATGGATGCGACCTTTCTGTGAGGAAATAAAGCAAGATTATCCTGATGCACTATTGTTAGGAGAAGCAGCAAGCGCGAATGTTAATTTAGCAGTTGATTATACAAATAAAGATAATCACTTGATGGATAGTGTAATTACATTTAGATACTTTACAGAGGATCAAAGTCAGATTGATCCTAGTTTTTCAGCTCAATACCAGCCGAAATCATTAGATTTAGTAAAATTTAAGCAAAATCAGGCTGTTTGGCAACAAACTTTAAGTGGTGTTTCTAAGCCAACCTTGTACTGGAATAATCATGATATGGCTAGAATAGCGACTAGAATTGCTAAAAATGATATTCAAGCTCGGAGCTTAGCCATGCTCATGTATTTACAAAATGGGTTGCCGATTATTTATTATGGCGAAGAACTCGGAATGAAAAATTTGGAGTTTGAAGACGCAACACAATTTGAAGATGAGACAGTTAAAGAATTTATTGAAAGCGCCAAAAAAGCTGGAAAAACTAGTCAAGAAGCATTACTAATGGCAAGTAAAACCCATAAATTGCCAGCTAGAGGGCCAATGCCATGGAATAATGAAAAAAATAATGGCTTTAGTGATGGAAATCCTTGGCTTAAAGGAAAGAAAGTTGATTATGCTAATGCGGCTGATGAAATAGCAGATAACCATAGCATGTTTAATTTCTACAAAAAATTGATCGCCCTAAAGAAAGAAGCATTGTTTGAAGATGGTGGCTACTATTTATTACCAACGTCAAATGACAGCTATGTTTATGAGCGTAATTTAGAAGATCAAAAAGCATTAGTCGCTGTTTCTTTAAGTAAAGATCCTATTGAGCTTGACGTAGATCCTGAATTTAAGCAGGAAAAATTAGTAGCAGGCAACTATCAATTGAAAGATGGAAAATTAAAATTAGCTCCGTATGCGGGAGTAGTATTAGAAAAAGACTAAGGAGTAAAATATGCAACTAGCAGCTTTAAAACATAGAACTGAAAGTGAAGACTGTACAGTAATTGATCACTCACACGTAAAAATTAGACTTCATACTGCTAAAGACGATGTAAAAAAAGTCTTTGTTCACTATATTGATAACTATTTGCCACCCGTAGATGCGGCAACGCTCGAAATGAAAAAGGCAGGTAGCGGTCAAGTAAACGATTATTGGACAGCCACTTTAACAGCACCGTATCACCGAATCAAGTATACTTTTGAAGTTATTGGTAATGATGGTAGCCATATTATTTTTGGTGATCGTAGTATTGAAAAATTTAGTGATGAGAAATTAAGAGAAGATGGCTTATATTTTAAAGTGCCATATTTTCATGATATTGATCGTATTAAAACTCCTGCTTGGCTCAAAGATGTTGTCTGGTATCAAATCTTTCCAGAGCGCTTTGCTAATGGAGATAAAAGTAATGATCCAGTTAACGTTAAGCCCTGGAATCCAGAAGATCATCCCGGCAGAGAAGATTTTTACGGCGGAGACTTGCAAGGAGTATTGGATCATTTAGATGATTTACAAAGGTTAGGGATTACCGGCTTGTATTTCTGCCCTATTTTTAAAGCAAGCTCTAATCACAAATATGACACCATTGATTATTTACAAGTTGATCCAGCTTTTGGCGATAAAGATTTATTTGCAAAAGTAGTGAATGAAGCTCACAAGCGCGGGATGAAAGTAATGTTAGATGCAGTTTTCAACCATCTTGGTGACCAATCAATGCAGTGGCAAGACGTGGTTAAAAATGGAGCCAAATCCCGCTTTAAAGATTGGTTTCATATTAATTCTTATCCTGTTGAACCTTATCGTGATCCAAGTAAGGGAGAAAAGAATCCGCCTTATGAAACCTTTGCTTTTGAAAAGCATATGCCCAAATTAAATACTGCTAATCCAGAAGTACAGGATTTCTTATTGGAAATTGCAACTTATTGGGTAAAATATTTTGATATTGATGCTTGGCGCTTAGATGTAGCAAATGAAGTTGACCACCACTTTTGGAAGAGATTCCACGACGAATTAATTAAAATTAAGCCAGATTTCTATATTGTTGGAGAAATATGGCATTCAGCTCGTCCGTGGCTTCAAGGAGATCAATTTACAGGTGTAATGAACTATCCGTATACTTTGCAAATTGAGGATCATTTTTTTAAGCATAAGTTAGATGGCAAGGAACTTAGCGAACACTTAACTGATCAATTAATGATGTATCCAGATATTGTTAACCAAGCGATGATGAATATGCTTGATTCGCATGATACAGCTCGAATTTTGACTTTAGCAAACGGTAATCAAGATTTAGCTTTACAAGCTATAGCTTATGAGTTCGTTCAACCTGGGATACCATGTATTTATTATGGAACAGAAATGGGGATGAGCGGCGATAACGATCCTGATTGTCGTAAGCCAATGGATTGGGGTAAGTTAAATGGCCCAGTCTGGAAGAGGGTTTATGAATTGGTTAAATTCCGTTTAGACCATCAGGATACTTTAAATCAAGGCGATGTGAAGTTAACGGTAACAGAAAATGATCTACTAAAAGTTGAACGAACAGGAAAAGAAACAATAAATGCCTACTATAATACCAGTGATCATGATATCAAAATTGATAAAAAACCATCGCTTAGTCAAAATTATGAAGATGGTATTTTGGCGCCAGATGGCTTTTTGGTAGAAGTAAAAGCTTAAATTTATGATAAGAAAAAGCAGCGATAAGAAGCTGCTTTTTTTCTTATAATTTTTTGATACCGGTAACATGAAAATAATCATTGTGAAGCGCTTTCAATCAATGGATAATAGACTTGTAAACAAAAAACCTCACAGAAGTGATGGAGAATGATGATGAAGAGAATTTTTGAAGTTGATCCTTGGAAAGTAACAACGCATGAATTTTCTAAGGAAGATAAAAGATTACAAGAAAGTATTACCGCAATTGGTAATGATTATATGGGAATGAGAGGAAACTTTGAAGAAGGCTATTCTGGCGATACTCTTCAAGGTACCTATTTAGCAGGTGTTTGGTTCCCAGATAAAACTGTTGTTGGTTGGTGGAAGAATGGTTATCCAAAATACTTTGGTAAGACTCCTAATGCACCAAGCTTCATCGGAATTGGAATTACTGTTAATGGTGAAAAGCTTGATTTAGCAAAAGTTAAATTTAGTGATTTTGAGTTATCACTTGATATGCATCAAGGCCTTCTCTCAAGAAGTTTTATCTATGAAGGAAAAGATGTCAAAGTTAAGTTTGAATTTGAACGTTTTCTTCATATTATTCAAAAAGAAGCAGCTCTAATTAAAGTTAAAGCAACTGTACTTGAAGGACATGCAAAAATTGATTTTGATTCAACTTTAGATGGAACAGTTGTTAACGAAGATAGTAATTATGATGAACGTTTCTGGATCCCACTTGGTGAAGATAAGGATAGAAGAACTATCCAAGTAAAAACTAAGCCAAATCCATATGAAGTTCCCCAATTTACGGTTTTACTTAAGCAAGCATTACGTCATAACGGGAAAGCACTTCAAGGTGAAGTAACAACTGACGAAGCTAAGTTAAGTGAAAAGCTTTCGGTTGAATTAGATCAAGGTCAAAGTTATGAGCTTGAAAAAGACGTTATTGTTGTGACAAGTCGTGACATTGAAGAGAAAGATCAAGCTGATGTTGCTGAAGACTTCATGAAAAAGCTGCAAACTAAGAGCTTTGAAGAGAACTTAGCTGAGCATACAGCTACTTGGAAAAAGCGCTGGGAAACAAGTGATGTTGAAATTGATGGGGATGCAGCTGCTCAACAAGGTATCCGTTTCAATATTCTTCAATTGTTTATGACTTACTATGGTGAAGATGAAAGATTAAATGTCGGTCCCAAAGGATTTACCGGTGAAAAATATGGCGGTGCTACTTATTGGGACACAGAAGCATTTATTGTTCCAATGTACTTAGCTATTACTAAGCCAAGTGTTACTAAAGCATTGCTTCAATATCGTCATAATCAATTACCAGGCGCTTATCACAATGCTAAAGAACAAGGCCTCCCAGGTGCGTTATTCCCAATGGTTACTTTTAATGGTATTGAATGCCACAACGAATGGGAAATTACTTTTGAAGAAATCCACCGAAATGCTGATATTCCACATGCAATTGCAATGTACACCGAATATACTGGCGACGATAGCTATGTTAAAAACGAAGGCATGGATGTCTTAGTTGGAACTGCAAGATTCTGGGCAGCTAGAGTTCATTGGTCTAAATGGCGTAATAAATATGTAATGCATGGTGTTACTGGACCAAATGAGTACGAAAATAATGTTAACAATAACTGGTTCACTAGTACTATGGCAAGATGGCTTTTGAAATATACTTTAGAGCGTTTGCCGCTTGCAACTAAAGAAGCTCAAGAAAGAGTCCATGTCACTGAGGAAGAAAAAGAAAAGTGGCAAGACATTGTTGATAAGATTTATCTTCCAGAAGATAAAGATTTGGGTATTTTCTTACAACAAGATGACTTCCTTGATAAAGAAATTCGCCCAGTAAGCGAAATTGAAGATCAAAGACCAATTAATCAGCACTGGTCATGGGATAAGATTTTAAGATCGCCATTTATCAAGCAAGCAGATGTATTACAAGGAATCTACTTCTTCCCAGAAAATTACACTAAAGAACAAAAGGAGAAGAACTTTGATTTTTATGAACCACTAACTGTTCATGAAAGTTCATTATCTCCTTCAATTCACTCAGTTTTGGCAGCTGAACTAGGGAAGAAAGATAAGGCTGTTGAGCTTTATGAAAGAACTGCAAGGCTTGACTTAGATAATTACAACAACGATACGGTTGACGGTTTGCACATTACTTCAATGAGTGGTTCATGGCTAGCAATCGTGCAAGGTTTCGCAGGCATGCGTTATGATCACGATCAATTAAAATTTAAGCTATTTATCCCAGATAATTGGAATCATTACAGCTTCAAGATTAATTATCGCGGTCGCTTGATTGAAGTTTATGTCGATCATCAAGAAACTAAGATTTCACTACTCAAAGGTGAAGATCTCGAGATTTTAGTTAATGATCAAAAAGTTATGCTAAAAGAAGGTGAAACTGAATGCTTAAAGGCTTAATTTTTGACTTAGATGGAGTTTTAACTAACTCAGCTGTTTACCACTTGACTGCTTGGAATAATTTGGCTAAAGAATTAGGAATTAACCTAACAGACGAACAGCTTGATAGTTTAAGAGGTATTTCAAGAATGGATTCATTAAATTTGATCTTGAAATACGGTGGTCAAGAAAATAAATATTCTGAAGCAGAAAAAGAAAAATTTGCTGAAGAAAAGAATACTAAGTTTGTTGAACAAGTTGAAAAGATGACGCCAGCAGATATTTTACCGGGCATTCCTGAATTACTTAGTGATGCAAAGAAGCAAAATTTAAAGATGGTTATTGCTTCTGCCTCAAAAAACGCACCTAAGATCTTAACTAAATTAGGAATTATGGATGAGTTTGATGGCATTGTTGATCCAGCTACTCTTCATCGAGGAAAACCAGATCCAGAAATTTATGAAAAAGCACAAAAATTACTGGGTTTAAATGCAAATGAAGTTATTAGCTTTGAAGATGCTCAAGCTGGTGTTCAATCAATTAAGAGTGCTGGACAATTTGCAGTAGGGATTGGAGATAAAGAAGTCTTAAAAGAGGCTGATTATATTGTCCCAACTACTAAAGAATTAAAACTTTCAGAAATTGAATCAGTTTTTAATAAAAAATAAGAGGGAAGTAGGGAAAGAGAATGGTTGAAGTAGATTTAAACCATATCTATAAAAAGTACGAAGGAAATGATAAATATTCAGTTAATGACTTTGATTTACACATCAAAGACAAGGAATTTATCGTTTTTGTTGGGCCATCTGGTTGTGGTAAGTCAACTACTTTAAGAATGGTTGCTGGTCTGGAAGATATTTCTAAGGGTACTTTAGAAATTGACCATAAAGTAATGAACGATGTTGCTCCTAAAGATAGAAACATCGCCATGGTATTCCAGAACTATGCTTTATACCCTCACATGTCAATTTACGACAACATGGCTTTTGGATTGAAACTTCGGCACTACAAGAAAGATGAAATCGATAAACGGGTTAAACATGCTGCTGAAATTTTAGGCTTGTCTGAATACCTTGATAAAAAGCCATCAGAACTATCTGGTGGTCAAAGACAGCGTGTTGCCTTAGGGCGTGCAATTGTTCGAGATGCACCAATCTTCTTGATGGACGAACCTTTATCAAACCTAGATGCAAAATTACGTGTCACAATGCGTGCTGAAATTGCTAAATTACACCAAAACTTAGGAACTACTACTATCTATGTTACTCACGATCAAACTGAAGCCATGACTTTAGCTGACCGAGTAGTTGTTATGTCAGTTGGTCAAGTTCAGCAGATCGGAACGCCACTTGAAGTTTATAACAAGCCTGTAAATATGTTTGTTGCTGGTTTTATTGGTTCTCCGCAAATGAACTTCTTCAATGTTCACTTTAAAGGTAATCGAATTAGTGATGGCAAAGGATTAAATATCGAAATTCCTGAGGGTAAGGCTAAGATGCTTAAAGATAAGGGATATGAAGATAAAGACTTAGTCTTTGGTATTCGTCCAGAAGACATTCACTCAGAAGAAGCCTTCCTTGAAACTTGGCCAAATCAAACTGTTAAATCTACAGTTGTCGTTTCTGAGTTGCTGGGATCAACGATTCAACTTTATCAAAAAGTAGACGGCACAGAATTTGTAGCTATCGTAAATGCCCGTGATTACCATACTCCAGGCGATAAGGTAGAAATGGGATTTGACGTTAACAAAGCTCACTTCTTTGATAAAGATACAACGAATGCAATTCGTTAACTTGCAGAAGAGGACGCTTCTGCAAATATTAATTAAGCTTACAACGAGTGTGAAACTTGGTTCACGGTTGTAATAATGTGTTTAGCCTTTTATGGCTAGGAGGAAATATCATGAAGTTATGGAAAAAATTGGCTTTAGGTAGTGTCGTAGCTTTATCAGCTATTTCATTAACTGCCTGTGGTAAGAGTTCTAATTCAAACGAATCAAAGAGCTCAGATAAACAACTAACCCTTTGGGTAGATACAGCTCGTGTTAGTTGGTACAAGGGTGTTGTAAAAGACTTTGAAAAAGAACACCCTAACATTAAAGTTAAGGTTACCCAAAACCCTAATGGTTCTGCTAATGCTAAGACTGACGTTGGTAAGGACCCTTCAAAGGCCGCAGATGTTTTTGGTGTTCCAAACGACCAATTAGGTCAAATGGCAGATTCAGGTTATATTAACCCACTTTCACCATCTGATACTAAGGAAATTAAGAAGAACTCAGTTCCAGAAGCATATAAGGGTGCTGAATGGAAAGGTAAGCTTTACGCATATCCATATGCAGAACAAGCTCAAACCGTTTACTACGACAAGTCTAAGCTTTCTCCAGAAGATGTTAAATCTTGGAAGACCATGACTTCTAAAGGTGTAGTTGCAACCGACTTTACTAATGCTTACGTAATGTGGCCAGTAATGTTCTCAGCAGGCACTAAGCTATTTGGTGATAGCGGAGAAGAAGTAAAAGGTTCCACATTTGACTCACAAAATGGTGTCAACGCAATGAAATGGTATGCAGAACAAAAGAACAACAAGGGTGTTATGCAAACCTCTAACGCACTTAACCAATTAAAGAAGGGTCACGCTCAAGCTATCTTAGATGGTCCATGGAATGCAGCAAACATTAAGAAGATCTTAGGTAAGAACTTAGGTGTTGCTCCATATCCAACTATTGAACTTGGTGGCAAGACTGCTCAAATGGAAGCTTTCTTAGGTATTGAATGTTTCGCAGTTAACTCTCATACTTCTAACGCTAAGAATGCTGCAATTTTGGCTAAATACTTATCAAACAAGGAAAACCAATTAATTGTTCACAAGAATGCTGGTGAAATTCCTGTAAACAAGGCAGCTCAAAATACTGCAGAAGTTAAGAATGACCCAGTAGCTAAGGCTGTAATTCAAATGGCACAACCAGGTTACTCAGTTCTTCAACCAAAATTGCCACAAATGTCAATCTTCTGGAACGACTCAGCTCCATTAATTAGTGGTGCATACGACGGCAAGATTAAGCCATCACAATACAAGACTAAGCTTGCTAAATTACAAAAGAGTATTTCTAAGAAAGAATAATCTTGAAAAATCACATAAGCAAAGGTTTGATTAATTATGTTTAAGAAAAAACATGCTACGCCTGCGGTTACCTTAAAGGAAACGTGGAAAGATGGAGATACCGTAACCAAATTAACATTCTTCATCATGGGTTTAAATGCTATTAAGCATCGGCAATGGCTAAAAGGATTTTCGCTTTTATTTTCCGAAATTATATTTTTAATTTGGTTCTTTTTAAGTGGAATTCATTCAATTGCTGGCTTGAGTAATTTAGGTGCAATAAAAACCAAACGAGTTGTGTTTGATAAAGCACAGGGAGTATATGTTACTCAACAACCAGATAATTCAGTTTTGATCTTATTATTTGGTATTTTAGCTTTATTCATCGTTGCTGGAATTATTTACTTATATATCATTAATCTGAAATCTAATAAGCATACTTTCTTATTAGAAAAGAGACATGAACATATTCCAACTAACCGTGAAGAGATTGCATCTTTGTTTGACCAAAGATTACATGCAACCTTGATGACAATTCCAATCGTTTTAATTATCTTGTTTACTGTTTTGCCAACTGTCTTCATGATTTCGATGGCCTTCACTAACTATGATCGTCAACACTCAATCGGATTTTCATGGACTGGTTTTCAAGCATTTGGAAACGTGTTAGGAGGAGACTTAGCTGGTACTTTCTTCCCAGTTCTAGGTTGGACTTTGATTTGGGCAGTGGCAGCTACTGCTACTACTTTCTTCTTTGGAGTCTTGCTTGCACTTTTGATTGAATCAAAGGGAATCAAGCACAAGAACTTATGGAGAACAATCTTTGTAATTGTTTATGCTGTACCACAATTCGTTTCTCTATTAATGATGGCACAATTCCTAGATTATCAAGGACCATTAAATACATTGCTTATGAACTGGGGCTGGATTAGCCACCCAATTCACTTCATTGATAATCAGGCTAGTCCACTTGTCGCAAGAATTACAGTTATTGTGGTTAACATGTGGATTGGTATCCCAGTTTCAATGTTAACTTCAACTGCTATTATTCAAAACTTACCTCAAGACCAAATTGAAGCTGCACGTATTGATGGTGCAAGCCCAGTACAAATTTTTAATCACATTACATTCCCACAAATTCTCTTTGTAATGTCTCCAGCTTTGATTCAGCAATTTATTGGTAACATCAACAACTTCAATGTTATCTACTTACTGACTGGTGGTGCGCCAATGAACAATAACTACAACGGCGCTGGTTCGACTGACTTGCTAGTAACTTGGCTATATAACTTAACATTTGGTCAAGAGCAACGCTACAATGCGTCAGCTGTCTTAGGTATCTTGATCTTTATCATTAGTGCCACATTTTCACTAATTGCATATCGTCATACTAATGCGTACAAGGAGGGCTAAAAATGAAGTCTTATCATAATCAAAGAAAGATTGCTTTAATCTTTAGATATGTTCTATTAGCCATCTTGGCCGTTTTATGGATATTCCCAATTATTTGGATTATTTTAGCTAGTTTTTCATACAACAACACAGGATTCATATCTACTATTTGGCCAGATAAGTTTACTTGGCAAAACTATATTGGTATTTTTACTAACTCACAGTATCCATTTGTTAACTGGGTATTAAATACATTGTTTGTCGCTGTTATCTCAGCAACATTATCAACTTTTGTTACAATTGCGGTTGCTTATGTATTATCAAGATTACGTTTCCGCTTCCGTAAACCCTTCTTACAAATTGCCTTAGTTTTAGGGATGTTCCCAGGTTTCATGTCAATGATTGCTTTGTACTACATCTTAAAGGCTTTGAACATGTTAAACCTTGGTGGCTTGATCTTAGTTTACGTTGGTGGTGCAGGATTAGGTTTCTACATTGCTAAAGGATTCTTTGACACAATGCCACGTGCAATTGATGAAGCTGCTGAAATTGATGGTGCGACTAAGTGGCAAGTATTTATTCATATTGGATTGCCGCTTTCAAAACCAATGATTGTTTATACTGCACTTACTTCATTCATGGCTCCATGGGTAGACTTCATTTTCTCAGGTATTATCCTCTCTACTTCTGGAAATCCGAAGACCTACACGGTTGCCTATGGTTTGTACAACATGGTCCACTCTTCAAAGGGTATGATGGCTCAATTCTTTACTCAATTCATTGCTGGTTGTGTGGTTATCGCTATTCCAATTACAATTTTGTTCATTGTAATGCAGAAGTTCTACGTTAACGGAATTACAGCAGGTGCTGATAAGGGTTAATCAAATTAAAGTTTATGTGAAAAAAGTGTTCTGCGTTTGCAGGACACTTTTTATTTAAAGGAGAAAATTTATGACACCATGGTGGAAAAAAGCAGTTATTTACCAAATTTATCCTAAGTCATTTCAAGATAGTAATGGAGACGGAATTGGGGATATTCCTGGGATTATCTCAAGACTTGAATATTTAGAAAAATTAGGAATTGATGCAATTTGGTTGTCGCCCGTTTATTTATCTCCTGGGATCGATAATGGGTATGATATTTCTGATTATCAAAAAATTGACCCACAATACGGGACAATGAAAGATATGGATAATCTAATTAAAGAGGCTAAAAAACATCATATACGGATCGTTATGGACCTTGTCGTAAACCATACTTCTGATCAACATCCTTGGTTTGTTGAAGCAAAAAAGAGCCAAGACAATCCATATCGTGATTTTTATATTTGGCGTGATCCAGTAGATGGACATGAACCAAATGATTTAAAGTCTGCTTTTTCAGGCTCAGCTTGGAAATTTGACGAAAAAACAGGACAATACTATTTGCACTTTTTTGCGGATCAACAGCCAGACTTGAATTGGAAGAATCCAGAACTAAGAAATAAAGTTTATGACATGATGAATTACTGGATTGATAAGGGGATTAGTGGCTTTAGAATGGATGTAATCGAGTTGATTGGTAAGGATCCCGATCAAAAAATCCGTGAAAATGGTCCCATGCTTCACCCTTATTTAAAAGAAATGAATGAACATACCTTTGCTAATAAAGATATGATGACTGTAGGTGAGACTTGGAATGCAACGCCTAAAATTGCAGAAGAATATTCTGATCCAGCGCGTCATGAATTGTCGATGGTCTTTCAATTTGAAAACCAAGCTTTAGATCAAGAACCAGGAAAAGAAAAGTGGGATGTAAGGCCGCTTGATTTAGGAGAATTGAAAAAGGTCTTAATTAAGTGGCAAACAGAGATTGATTTTAACCATGCCTGGAATAGCCTTTTCTGGGAAAACCATGATATCCCACGTGTTATTTCACGTTGGGGAAACGATCAAGAGTACCGCGTTCAATGCGCTAAAATGTTTGCGATAATTTTGCACTTAATGCGTGGAACTCCTTATATTTATAATGGTGAAGAAATTGGGATGACTAACTGTCCTGTTAAGTCTATTGATGAGGTCGAAGATATTGAAAGTATCAATATGTATCATGAAAGGCTAGAGCAGGGGTATAAGAGAGCTGATCTGATTAATTCAATTAACGTTAAAGGCCGCGATAATGCAAGACGACCAATGCAGTGGTCTAATGAAGAGAATGCTGGATTTACTAGTGGAAACCCCTGGTTGAAAGTAAATCCAAATTATCAAAAGATTAATGTTAAAGCTGCTTTAGCAGATCTAGATTCTATTTTCTATACTTATCAAAAACTGATTAAGCTTAGACATGAAAATCCTGTTGTAGTTGATGGAGATTTTGAATTAGTTGAAAATACTGGTGATAGTGTTTTAGCATTTTGGCGTAAACTAGGAAGTGAAAAGTGGCTTATTGTTGCTAATCTATCTGGTGATAGACAAAGGTTTAACTTAGATAATGATTTCAAAGAAGTTTTGATTAGTAATTATGAAAAGCAAGATAGTTTAAAGAATATTATTCTAAAGCCATATGAAGCTTTTGCAGTTAAGGCATAAAGAAAAAGTACATTGATTTCTGCAATCAATGTACTTTATTTCATAGTTATTTCTTTTTATTTGGACGTCTTAAGTAACGCAATGTGTTGTTTCTAATATATTTCTGAAATTCTTGATAAATTGGATCAAAAATTTGTGGCTCATCAGTTTCTTTAACCATTACTTTAGGAAAGAAGAAACGTTCATCTCCCTGAAGCGTACCATTTAAAGATTTAACGAGGGGACTTAACTCGGATAGTTCGACTAAGCTACCATCAGCTTGCATGATTTCAATCGGACTGTGGGCATTTTTACCAATAGGCTTATAAGCATCATATGGCTCATCAAATGCCGAATTAGTGGCAGTGTAGTAGTTAGGATCAAAACCTGCTTGTTTAATTAAATTCTTTAATTTTGGTAGTAAACTCTTAGTATCTTCATTAATCTTGACACTTTCAAGGGGATGACGATATAAGTAACGACTTGAAAGGTCTGATAGAATTTGATCGCCTGAATTAGTCCATAATAAGAAATTAGTTTCCATTACGCCGTCGTCTAAATTAAGATAATCTTCAAGTGTCCAATTTCCTTTTAGAAAGGCCTCTAGTTGTGGAGTAACTTGGAGCTTACCTGCTTCATATATAATCTGCGCTCTTTCAAGTAAGTGATGCAGGATGACTTCCATTGAACGATTTACGCGGTGAAAATAAACTTGTTGATACATCTGGTAGCGGCTAATAATATAGTCTTCAACAGCGTGGATGCCCTTATCAGTAAAGCAAATTCCATCACGGTACGGACGAATCACTTCTAAGATTCTGGTTAAATCAAAACTACCATAAGTTACCCCAGTAAAGTAAGCATCACGAAGTAAGTAATCCATTCTGTCAGCATCTGCTTGACTAGAAATTAATTTTACAACTTGTGGGTTAGAGTAAGTCTTAGCAATTACGCTAGCTACTAATTCTGGAAAATTGGGACTAACTTGTCTTAAAGCTTGGTTTACTTCAGTACTTTTATCGGTAATAATTTGTTGACCCATTTTTTCATGGTTAGTACCAAAGAGATGCTCAAAGGTATGAGAGTATGGACCATGACCAATATCATGAAGCAAGGCAGCACATTCTGCTAAAAGACGTTCGTTAGGATCCCATAATCCATCGCCGGGTTCTTTACTAGTATATTTTTCTTCAAAAATATCGCAGATTCGGCGTGTTAATTCATAAACACCCAAGTTATGTTCAAAGCGGGTATGTGTTGCTCCTTGAAAAACATAGGAAGCAGGTCCTAACTGTTTAATACGGCGCAAGCGTTGAAATTCTTTTGAATTAATAATATCTAGAATGACTTTATCTTTAACATGAATATAATTGTGGACTGGATCACGCAATACTTTTTCATGATCTAGCTTTTTACTTTGAAATTTTTCCATTTTTCTTATACTATTTTCTCGGATAATAAAATAATCGGTTAACTCTTAATTAACTTGATTATAACAATAATGCTACTGTAAGGCTATCTTAGCACGGATGAAGGTGAAAATAATGAACAAAGAAGTTGAGATAAAGATTACCAGTGAAATTCATCAAGAAGATGATTCAGCAGTTTTTGAAAGAGAAGGCTTGGGAAGCCTCGAAAAAATTGGTAATAATTGGCGATTAAAGTATAACGAAAAAAATAAGGCAGGCGACGTTGAGGTTAAACTATTAATTAAGCCCAATGAATTAGTAATGCAACGAGGAGATATTAAAGGCGATCATACATTAATGAAATTTGAACCAGGAGAGAAACAAGAATGCAAAGTTATGGCTGCTGGTAAGCAAATGGATTTAGTATCTTTGACCAATAAATTAGATTTTTCAAAAATTTCTCCCGGAAAGATGCAACTTAAAGTTGAATATGATCTCTTTTCTGGTCTATACTTAGTAGGTAACTATGCAATAAAGATTGAAGTAACAGATCTTTAGCAAATTTAGATAAATTGATTACGTGAAAGGACGTGCCACTGTGGGGTTAGATGATTTTAAAGGCCAAAATAAAGACGAATTGTCAATGATCGAAGTTGCTCGTGCAATTTTACAAGATAGCGGCAAGCGAATGGCCTTTGCTGATATCGTTAACGCCGTCCAGAACTTTCTGGGTAAGAGTGACGAAGAAATTCGTGAGCGTTTGCCACAATTTTACACTGATATGAACACTGATGGTGAATTCATTTCAATGGGTGATAATGTTTGGGCATTGCGTTCTTGGTTCCCATATGAATCTGTTGATGAAGAAGTAAACCATCCAGAAGATGAAGATGATGTGCCACGTAAGAAGCACCACAAGAAGGTTAACGCCTTTATTGGTGATTCTGACGATGACGACATTATTGACTACGATTCAGATGATCCAGAAGATGAAGATTTGGACGTTGATGACGACGACAATAATGAAGATGATTACTCAGATGATGATCTTGACGATGCTGACGACAATGAATTAGATGATGGTATCGAAGGACAATTATCAGAACTTCACCAAGATGATCTTGATGATGATGACGATTAAAGTACTTGACGGGAAGAGAATTTCCCTTTAGTATTTTGTATGGGCACTCTATGTGCATTTAAGCTCCCATGAACTTGGGAGCTTTTTTTGATTTTAACGAAGAATAAAAGAAAAGAGAGGAAGCACGGCATGACAAAGTATATTTTTGTAACTGGTGGGGTTGTTTCATCATTAGGTAAAGGTATTTCAGCCTCAAGTTTAGGACGTTTACTTAAGAATCGTGGCTTAAAGGTTACCATGCAAAAGTTCGATCCTTACATTAACATTGACCCAGGTACAATGAATCCATATCAACACGGTGAAGTTTATGTTACTGATGATGGTACGGAAGCTGACCTTGATTTAGGTCACTACGAAAGAATTGTTGATGTTAGAACAAGTAAATATTCTAACGTGACTACAGGTAAGATTTACCAAGAAGTACTTGATAAAGAACGTCGCGGTGACTATCATGGTGCAACTGTTCAAGTGATTCCACATATCACTGATATGATTAAGAAAAAGATCATGCGTGCTGCCTTGACGACTGATTCAGATGTAATTATTTCTGAAATTGGTGGTACAGTAGGTGATATTGAATCAACTCCATTTATGGAAGCAATTCGTCAAATGCGTCGTGAAGTTGGTGAAGAAAATGTAATGTACATCCACTGTACTTTAGTACCTTATCTTCATGCAGCTCATGAAATGAAGACTAAGCCAACGCAACATTCAGTTGCTGAACTTAGAAGCATTGGTATTCAACCTAATATGCTTGTTTTAAGAGCAGAAAAACCAGTACCTCAAGATTTAAAGAATAAGATTTCAACTTTTACTGATGTTCCAGTAGATCGAATTATTGAGTCTATTGATGCTCCTTCACTTTTTGATTTACCACTTGCCTTTCAAGCACAAGGGATGGACCAAAAGGTCTGTGATTTCTTACACTTAGAAAGTCCAAAGCCAGAAGCAGATATGGAAGCTTGGAAGAAGCTTGATGAGCGTGCAAAGAATTTGAAGCACGAAACTACTATTACTTTAGTAGGTAAGTATGTAGAGCTTGAAGATGCATACATTTCAGTTACTGATGCATTACAACACGCAGGCTACTTATACGATACCAAGATTAAAGTTAATAAAGTTCAAGCAGAAGATATCACTGAAGATAATATTGCTGAAATCATGAAAGGCTCGGACGGCTTAATTGTACCTGGTGGTTTTGGTACACGTGGTCTTGAAGGAATGATTACTTCAATTAAGTACGCTCGTGAACATGACATTCCTTTCTTAGGTATTTGTTTAGGTATGCAAATGGCAAGTGTCGAATTTGCTAGAGATGTACTTGGATTAAAAGATGCAAATAGTGCAGAAGCTGATCCAGAAACTAAGAATAATATCATTGATATCATGGCTGACAAGCGTGACGAAGAAAATATCGGTGGTACTCTTCGTTTAGGTTTATACCCAGCAACCTTAAAGAAGGGTACTAAGACTCGTGCAGCTTACGATGATCAAGATGTTATTCAAGAGAGACACCGTCACCGTTACGAATTTAACAATGATTATCGTGAAGCCTTTGAAAAGGCTGGCATGGTCTTCTCCGGCGTTTCTCCAGATAACCACTTAGTAGAAATTATTGAAATTCCAGATAAGAAGTTCTTCATTGCAGCTCAATATCATCCAGAATTTTTAAGTCGTCCGCAAAGACCAGAAGGTTTATTCAAGGCCTTTATTGGTGCAGCTAGTGGTCTTCCAGCACAACATTTTAATTAGGCTTTTCAAAAATTAAATTTCGGTAACAAGAGGGCCATAATATACGGGTTCTCTTGTTTTTTTTGCGTTTTTCATTTAATATATTTTGTGATACATTTGGGTATTACAAATAGAGAAAAGGATTGTTTCCCCAATGAAACAGATGATTATTCATGGTGGAAAGCCCCTGAAGGGCGACGTATGGATTGGCGGTGCTAAGAATTCTACTGTAGCACTGATTCCAGCGTCAATACTTTCGCGGACTCCTGTTACCCTAGAAGGGGTTCCGCGGATTGCTGATGTAGATAATTTGATGGATCTGCTTAGTGAAATGGATGTGAAGTGTGATTTTCATGAGACGACTTTACGGATAAATCCTGATGACATTAAGCGTAGTCCCCTTCCAGCAGGTAAAATTAAGAGTTTAAGAGCTTCTTACTACTTTATGGGTGCATTATTAGGGCGTTTTGGTAAAGCTGTGGTGGGCTTTCCAGGCGGTGATGATATTGGCCCTCGTCCTATTGATCAACACATTAAGGGTTTTGAGGCATTAGGCGCAACTGTTGAAAATGAGAACGATCAGATTATTATCACAGCGCCTAAGACTGGGCTTCGTGGTGCAAAAATTCATTTAAAGATGCCGTCTGTCGGCGCAACAATGAATATAATTATGGCTAGTGTGATGGCTAAAGGACAAACTATTATTGAAAATGCGGCTAAAGAACCAGAAATTATTGATTTAGCGACATTTTTAAATAATATGGGAGCCGTTATTCGTGGTGCTGGTACTGATGTAATTAGAATTGAAGGAGTAGAAGAGTTGAAGGCTCAAACTCCGCATACAATTATCCCTGATCGAATTGAAGCTGGAACTTATGTGGCTTTAGCTGCATGCATTGGTGACGGAATTAGAATTCATAATATTATTGAAGAACACCTTGATTCATACTTAGCGAAAGTAGAAGAAATGGGTGTAGTAATTGATGCTGATGAAGATTCACTTTATGTGTATCCAGCAGGTGACTTAAAGATGGTTCAAGTTAAAACTGACGTCTATCCAGGCTTTGCAACTGACTTGCAGCAACCAATTACCCCACTTCTTTTAACAGCTAAGACTGGTGAAGGTGTAGTAATTGATCGGATCTATCCTAAGCGAGTAGGGCATATTCCTGAACTTCAGAAAATGGGTGCGAATATCCAGGTAGAAGATAATATTATCTTAGTTCATCCAACTCATCATTTGCATGGTGCACATGTCAGCGCCGGTGAAATTAGAGCAGGGGCATGCTTGATGCTGGCTGGTTTAATGGCTGATGGTGAGACTATTATTTCAAACGCAGGTAATATTTTGCGTGGTTATGATAGAATTGAGCAAAAGTTGCGTCAATTAGGTGCAGAAGTATCTGTAATTGATGTTTAAGATTTTTGAATAAAGTAAAAAGGACTTGGAAAAAACTCCAAGTCCTTTTTATGTGGTTTTAAGAATAATTTTTAATTAGTGTTGTACCTCAATTTTTTCTGGTGCAGCAGGGATATGCTGCTCTTCTAACCCAGATTTTCCTTTAAAGAGGAGATTGAGGATAGTAGCACTTAAGCTAGCTACAACAATACCATTTCCAAGGAATAACTGAATAGTTTCAGGTAGAGATTGGAAAACTTGCGGATAAACAGTAACACCTAATCCTAAACCAATTGAAATGGCTACGATTAAGATGTTGCGAGTATCGTCGAAATCAACTCGCTTGAGCATCCGCATTCCTTGGACGGCGATCATAGTGAACATTACTAGCATTGCACCGCCCAAGACAGAATCAGGAATGATAGTTACTAACGCACCAAATTTTGGTAATAAGCCCATTAACATTAAAAATCCAGATGCCCAGTAAATTGGTCGTTTAGTGGTGATGCCTGACAATTCAAGTAAACCAACATTTTGTGAAAAAGTAGTGTATGGGAAAGTGTTGAAGACACCACCAAGAATTTGAGCTAATCCTTCAGCACGGTAGCCCTTCTTGAGATCATCACTTGAAATATCTTTATGTAGCAAGTCACCAATGGCAAAGAAAACACCAGTTGATTCAACCATTGAAACTAGTGCAATGATAATCATGGTTAAGCTAGATGACCACTCAAATTGCGGCATCCCAAAATAAAATGGTTGTGGCAGGTGGAACCAAGAAGCTTGTGCGACTGGGGTTAGTGATACCATTCCTAGCGTGCTTGCAATTAGTGTCCCAGCAATTAAGCCAACTAAAACGGCAATTGATTTAATAAAGCCCCTACCCCAAACCTGTAATGCTAGGATAATTGCGACAGTTATAAAACCAGTTAAGAGATTTTTAGGATCACCAAAGTTCTTAGCAGCAGAATTTCCACCACCAAGATTTTGAATAGAAACTGGAATTAAAGAAAGTCCGATAACTGTGATTAAACTTCCTGTTACAACTGGCGGAAAGAGTTTTTTGATTTTTGAAAAATACCCTGCTACGAGGAAGACGAAGATACCTGCGACAATAATAGCGCCATACATCGTTCCGATAGTGAATTTTTTACCAATCATTTGAAGTGGAGCGACTGCTTGAATTGCACATCCTAAAACAACTGGCAAACCAATTCCGAAGTAACGATTACGTAAGAGTTGAAGTGCAGTGGCTAAACCACACATAAAAATATCAATTGAAACTAGGTAAGTCATTTGTGTGGAGTTAAATTTTAAGGCTGTACCAATTAAGAGCGGAACAGCGATAGCTCCAGAGTACATTGCTAATAAATGTTGCAATCCTAATAAAGCTGCTTTTTTGTGGTTAACTTGCATATGCTTCATTTATTTTTCTCCTACAAAATGTACTTGATTATTTTCAAAATTAGAAATTCTAGCTAAGGCTTCAAGACGATAGCCATGTTCCTTAACCCAGTCGCTGCCACCTTGGAACTCTTTAGCTACCACTACGCCGACACCTGCTACAGCTGCATTTGCTTGTTTGGCGATATTAAGCATTCCCTTAACGGCTTCACCATGTGCTAAGAAATCATCAATAATTAATAAATGATCGTCACTGCTTAAAAATTTCTTTTCTACGCAAATTTTATTATTAACCTTTTTTGTATAGGAAAATACATCGGCCCAGTAAACAGCGTCGTTGAGAGTGGATGGCTTTTTCTTTCTTGCGAAAACCATTGGAACGCCTAGTTGATAAGCTGCCATAATACCAGGTGCAATTCCTGAAGCTTCACAGGTAAGAACTTTAGTGATCTTTTCATTTTCAAATAAACGTTTGAATTCTTCCCCTACTTGCATCATAAGTTCCGGATCGACTTGATGATTAAGAAAAGAATTAATCTTTAAGACGTCACCATCTAATACTTCTCCATCTTTGCGAATCCGTTCCTCAAGTAATTTCAATTTGTTCCTCCTGCATAAAAAAGACTCCTTCTACCCGTGAATTAGGGTAAAAGAAGTCTATTGTAGTGCTACTTATGACATCGATTACCTATAGTCCAGAATTAATTGGTTCCGGGTAGAAACTGTCGACCTTATTACGACGATATATAGATATTTTGATATCTAGAGTGTAGCAGAATCATTTTCCGAACACAAGGGCCTTTTTAGGGATGGATCATTCTGAAATTGCTTTTTTCTTTTTTAGCGACATGACCGTTTCAAAGATTCCGTACGCAATTCCAGCTAGCGGCCAAATAATCCAGCTCTGGCTCCAATTGTTACTCATAAAACTATAAGCAAGATAGATAAAAGAAATTACCATCCAGTAAATGGTTGCGTATTTTTCAATCAACTTTTTACCAGCTTTTTTCTCACTTGTGTAGTCATCAAGTTGTAGGATAATATTGAAACTATCATGAATGATATTAGTTTTAACTAAGAAAAAGACGCCAATGCCAACGAGTAAAAGCGTAACTGAAGAAAGGCCAGTCATTAAGTCATCAAGTCTACTGCTAGCAAGTGCATCTACAAATAAGGCGCCACTCATTAACGGAATAGCAGACAAAATGCAAAAAGTAATGCCAATAATTTTAAAAATCATATGTTGGTTTTCATAGACTTTATTTTCTTTGATAATTTTTTCTCTTAATTTGTTTGAAAGATTGCAGTCTTCATATTCGTAATTTTCATGAACTTTAAGCCATCGGTTTCCAGCTATGAATAACGCAACTGCTGCGGCGATAAAAGCTAGTAAAACAATTACTCCAATTCCAGTTGCAAAATTGATTGACCAGGTTAAGATGTCTAATCTAGTAAAACTAATTAGAAGTAATAAGACAATTGGTGAGAAAATACATAGCATCACGCCACTAGCAATTAATGTTGAACTACGTCTTCTGGCAGATAAGAAATCTTGGGTAGCAGAATAAGATATATAATTTTCGTTAGACATGATAATCACCTCTTTAATATATAAATAGAAGTTTGTATAGACTATCTATATTTTATCGATCAAGAAATGAATACGCTATTTTAATGCTTAGGGATAGAAAGATAAAAGAAATGATTGACCAATTGAATTTTTCTTAGTAAAGTTTCTAGTAAATAGGGATGAATTATTTTAGAAGGAGAAAATTGTGGCTAAGACTAATCTAAATGACTTTGACAAGATTATCGTGCTTGATTTTGGTAGTCAATATAACCAACTGATTACCCGTCGAATTCGTGATTTTGGTATTTATTCAGAACTTTTGCCTCATGACTTGAGCATTGAAAAAATTAAGAAAATGGCACCTAAAGGAATTATCTTTTCAGGTGGTCCTAACAGTGTTTATGATGAAGGCGCATTAAAGGTTGATCCTGAAATCTTTAAGCTAGGTATTCCAATTTTAGGTATTTGCTACGGGATGCAGCTGATGAGTTACGACTTAGGTGGCAAGGTAGAAAAGGCTGATAATTCAGAATATGGCCGTGCAGATATCGAAGTAACTGATCCAAATGCGGTCTTGTTTGAAGGCTTACCTAAAGAGCAATATGTATGGATGAGCCACGGAGATCTAGTAACTAAGGCACCAGAAGGCTTTAAAGTTACTGCTAAGAGTAAGAATTGCCCAATTTCTGCAATTGCTAATGATGAAAAGAAATTCTATGGAATTCAATTCCATGCGGAAGTTCGCAATTCAGAATATGGCTTAGATATTTTGAAGAACTTTGCATTCAATGTTTGTGATGCAAAGGCTAACTGGACAATGGACGATTTCATTGAAATGCAAGTTGATGAAATTCGTGAAAAAGTCGGTGATAAGAAAGTCATCTTAGGCCTTTCAGGTGGTGTTGATTCAAGCGTTACAGCAACACTTTTGCACAAGGCAATTGGCGATCAATTGACTGCAATTTTTGTTGATCATGGGATGCTTCGTAAGGACGAAGGCGACCAAGTAATGCAGGCCTTGAACAAGGATCTTGGTGTAAACATTATTCGTGTTAATGCACAAAAGCGCTTTTTAGATAAACTTAAGGGCGTAACCGACCCTGAGCAAAAACGTAAGATCATTGGTAAGGAGTTTATTGAAGTCTTTAATGAAGAAGCTAAGAAGCTTAAGGATGTTGATTTCTTAGCTCAAGGTACGTTATATACTGATGTGATTGAATCAGGTACTAATACTGCTCAAACAATTAAGTCTCACCACAATGTTGGTGGCTTACCTGAGGATATGCATTTTGAGTTAATTGAACCACTTCGTAAGCTTTTCAAGGATGAAGTACGTGAACTGGGTGAAAAATTGGGTATTCCACACGACTTAGTATGGCGTCAACCATTCCCAGGTCCAGGTCTTGCTATTCGTGTATTAGGTGAAGTTACCGAAGATAAACTTAAGATTGTGCGTGAAAGTGACGCAATTTTACGTGATGAAATTAAAAAGGCTGGCCTGCAAGAAGATATTTGGCAATATTTCACAGTACTTCCTGGTATTCGCTCAGTTGGTGTTATGGGTGATGGACGTACTTACGACTACACCATTGGTATTCGTGCTGTAACTTCAATTGATGGGATGACTGCAGACTTTGCTAAATTGCCATGGGATGTATTAAGCAAGATTTCTACAAGAATTGTAGATGAATGTGATCATATTAACCGTGTAGTTTATGATATTACTAGTAAGCCACCTTCCACTATTGAGTGGGAATAATAGAATATATAAGTAAAGCTCGCAATTAGATTTGCGGGCTTTATTTTGAAAAAATATGCTATAATCAAGCATGAAAAAAGGAGATCCGAAGATCTCCTTACAGCCCGCTTTAAGAGCGGAGGTAATTATAGTATTGTGAATACGTCACTCAATAACTGTCCAAAGTTATATAATTGAGCGGCGTTTTTATTTTTTGTGGTGGTCGATGTATGTCAGCAGAGCTAACAAGAACGTACCAAACAAAAGCATCAAAGAAATGCTCTCGTAAACCGACATGGTTGAACCTTTTCTGCAGTATATTGACCATAGGCTTCACCTCCGGGAGGAAAAACAACCGTCGCTCATAAAACTTTCTGCAAAAATTAGTATAGCGAAAATTTGTTCGTAAAGAAAGACGGACAAACCAAAAGCTCGCAATTAAATCTGCGGGCTTTTTAATGAATATCATCGCCTGGTGTTGATACTATTCTTATTTATGGTATAACTAGTTTATAAAATTTTGGAGGATTTGATTAAATGAATTTCAAAAAACAATTATTTTTTGGGGCAATTGCACTCCTTACTGTCGGTTTAACAGGTTGTGCAAATAATACTTCTTCTAATAGTTCTAACAATCAAGCTACGTCTAGTAAATCAAGTAAAACTAATCAAAGTTCAAGCCATGAGTTAACTATCACTGATATAGTTGGAACATATGTAAATAAAGATAAAACAGCCGCAGTTGTGTTACAAAATGGACATACGTTATGGTATTACCAAACTAAGAACCATAATGATGGTTCAAAAAATGATTCTGGTAATTGGCATTACGAAGGTCACAATAAATTCTCAATTACGCTAACGCATAGAGATGATAATAATCAAGAGGTTAATACTAATGCTAACTTGTTGTTAGAAGGAAAAAAACTGACGATGACTGAGAAGAATGGTCAGAATAAACAGGTCTTCACTAAGACAAGTAATGAGGCTAAAGAATATGATGAGATCTTTAATCCTGGTAAAAAAGTAGACTCGGATGATCCATCAACTAGCGCAAATAAAGATGATCAAAGTTCAAATAATTAATTTTCTGGTTAATAAATGAAAAAGCTCGCAATTTATTTTGCGGGCTTTTTAGGTGAATTATTCAGCTTTTTCTTTGATAAAAAAGTATGTAAATAGACAGTAAACTGTAATACTTAAATATACGAAAAGTGTAGGATTAAAAAAGGGTATATACAAACCATAAGGAAGTCTAGTAGTAATATAAAAAATACCCAGGACACAGAAAACATAAATCCAACTGCCATAGACAAACAATCTGTGAAGCTTAATTGGCAAATGCTTTTTATGCTTAATTAGAGTAGAAAGATAATTTCTTTGGAATAAATAAAAAGTAAATAAATATGAAGCACTACTAAAAATTATGAAAGTTATTCCCCAGGTAATAATAAATCCTATGCTAGAGCTTGAAAAGTTACTGAACCAATTAATCATTGGTCCGATAATACTTAAAACGGCTAAAATACTAGCAAAGACTACGTATTTATCATTATTTTGGTGAAATAATTTAATTGTGAATTCTAATTTCTTTCTCTCTTCAGTCAAATCAAAGTGTTGCTTTTTGATTTGTTTGAACTCACGCATATTTAATAGACTATAAATAAAAAGCCCCAATGCAATGGCAATAGTAATAATAGCTGCTACGTAGCCACTGAGAGAAATTGTGAAAGTTAGAGGAGTTTCATAGTGACTGTCGTGGTCGAAGAAGATAGATAAGATACATGCAAAACATAACCACACAGGACTAAAAATAATTAAGGCAATAGCTAAAGCACGTAATTTGGAACTTTTCTGACTAGCAGCTAAATATTTTTTAACTAATTCATCAGATAAAACAGGTAATTTATCTTTATCATTAATATCTTCATTTTTAAGCTCAAATGAGGGTTCGCCGCTCTTTAATAGATAGTCAGTTGTTACACCAAATAATTCTGATAAATTAACTATTTTTTCAATATCTGGAATTGATTGTTCACTTTCCCATTTTGAAACTGCTTGGCGACTAACGTTCATTTTTTCAGCTAAGCCTTCTTGAGAAAGATTATTCTTTTTCCGCAAGTCTGCGATTTTTTGACCTAATCTCATAATAGATCGTCCTTTCTGTTTTTATTGATCTTAATTTATAAAAAATCTTGGTTGCAGACAACCACTTTTTGATTGCTTAGCAGGCAACTATTAGTTGCAAATACCTTTTTATAGGCTAAATGATGCTACATGTATCTACAAAGTGATAAAATGTAATCACACAAAATAAGTGGGAGGTAATCTTATGGATTTTTTGAAGGATAATAAAACAGCCAAAGTTTTTAAAGCAGGAAATTCAGAAGCAATTAGGTTAACTAAGCAAGATACTGCTATCTTTAAAGTTAAGCCTGGAGATCAGGTAATCAAAGAGGTTTCTCCAGATGGGATGTCAATTACGTTTAAAAAAATGCCTGAAGTATCAGAGGATGTAAAGAAAGAAGTTAGTGATATCTTAAATGAAGATGCAGATTTAATTCAAGCGTTAAAGGATTTATAAAATGGAATATAGATATTTATCTTCTAGCGATTTGATATATGTTAACAAAAGAGTTCTAGAATTTACCGGCGAAAAGCAAGAAGTTATTCAATACCCCGAAGGATTAAGTGTAATTATTGAACAGCCACAAATGGTTCTTTTTGGACATGAATTATATCCAAGTTTATGGTTAAAAGCTGCCTTTGTTTTGCAAAAAAGTACTAAAAAACATATTTTTACGGATGGAAATAAGAGAACAGCATATGTGGTAACAAAATTATTTTTAAAATTAAATGGATATAGTTTAAAAGTATCAAAATCTCAAGGGATCGCATTAATGCTGAGTGTAACTACAAGTGCAGATTCAGAAGAAATAATGCAAAAAGTAGCAATATTTTTGCAGAAGAATAGTGTAAGGATCAATAAGTAAATATTTAACTGAGCAGTTGAAGAAGATAGCAAAAAGCAACTGTCAATGAAATATTTTTTGTAAAAGAAGACAAATAAGTCAAAAAGCTCGCAATTAACTTTGCGCGCTTTTATTTTGAAAAATATGGTATAATTTGTGTAAAGAAAAAGGAGATCCGAAGATCTCCTTGCAGCCCGCTTTAAGAGCGGTGGTCGATATTATAAAAATCGTTGAAAACGACGCTCTATAACTCGCCAAAGTTATGTAAGTAGAGCGGCGTTTTTATTTTTTGTGGTGGTCGATATAGGTTAGCAAAGCTAACACGAACGTACCAAACAAAAGCATTAAGGAAATACTTTCGTAAACCGACATGGTTGAACCCTTTCTGCAGTATATTGACCATAGGCCTCACCTCCGGGAGGAAAAACAACCGCCGCTCATAAAACTTGCTGTAAAAACATTATATCGAATACTTGTTTGCAATAGAAGGCGAACAAGTCAAAAAGCTCGCAATTAATTTTGCGGGTTTTTTAATTTTTCTTTACTTTATTAGGATAACGGTGTTATCATTTGAGTCAAAGATAACACTGTTATCTAGGAGGCGGGTATGAATACACAAGATAAGTTAGTTGGTAAGACTATTACTGTCATAGACAAATATGGGTATCAAAATTTAAGTTTAAGAAAGTTAACAGCTACACTTGGATTAACTACAGGTGCTTTTTATAAGCATTTTAAAAGTAAAGATGCCTTATATGAAAAAGTAGCAATTGAACTATCACGTAATTTTATTGATAAGATATCTTTACCTGATAATGCGACAGCTCAAGAGAAATTACTAATAATTGCTAAAAACTTTTGTCAGTATGTAGATCAACATAATAATTTAGCTGAATTTTTGTTTTTTAATTCAACTACTTTAAAAGTATTTTCTACTAAAAAATCAAAATATGATTTTTTAGATAAAATGAAAGTTTTAGTTAATGAACTAAATCCAAAAAAGAATGTATCAAATCAAGATCTATTTATTCAAATATGGTCATTTATTCAAGGATATGCTGCTTTAGTTAATAAGAAAATAGTCGAATACGACGAGGATTTAGTGAAAAGGACACTAGATGAGTTTTTACAGTAGAAAAGAGAATATTTTATGGATTGCTTGATTATTTATTGTCATCCCTACGATAAAAGTTTTAATCATGCTGTACTAGAAAATGTAGGAAATAATTTAAGACAAAATAATAAGGATTACAAATTAATAGATTTGTACAAAGATGGTTTTGTTCCAATCTATGATCTCGAAGAAATGCGCTTGTTTCATACCGGACAGACACATGATCCTTTAGTAAAAAAGTATCTTAGTTGGTTGAAAGAAACACCAGAAGTGATTTTTATTACTCCATTTTGGTGGAATGGAATTCCTGGAATGTTAAAAGGATTTATTGATAAAGTCATGAAAGAAGGACAAGGACTGTCACATACAGTTACGAAAACTGGTATCCATGGTGAACTAACTAATGTTAAACATACATATGTTTTTACTACTTCAACTTCTCCAACATTTTATTTGAAACTGTTTTTAGGAAATGGTATTAAAAAAATTTTTGTTAATAAGACTTTAAAACAGCTGGGGATGCAAGATCGTCATTGGTACAATTTTGGTGGTGTAAGTACTTCTTCAGTAGGTAGACGTAAAAAATATTTGGATAAAATTGCAAAAATGAATTTATAAATAATTTAAGATATAATTTTCCCTAAGGAAAGTAAAAACACGATTCGGTTGGTAGTCCGAATGTATAATTATTAACTTTATATCAGTAACCTTCCTCCTAGGATGTCCATCTTTCCTAATAAATTTTATTAGGAGGAACGCATTATGATTAAAGGTGAATTGACTATCATTTTTGATGATCCGTTTTACAAAGCAATTTTTGAACGGATTGATGGTACTAATTATGAAGTAGCGCAGGTTAATTTAGGAGCATCCCTGCCACATATGCCAGAGATACTTAAGTTGGTAAACTTTCATTATTCGAAATTGCATTTTTATCAAACTACGGTGGAGAAAGAAAAGATTTATCATGTTAATCCTAAGAGAGCACAAAGATTAGCTCATAAGGTTACTCAAAAGAAAATTATTGGTACCAAAGCACAGCAAGCTTTGAAAAAGCAGTTTGAACAGTCAAAGATAGCCAAGAAAAAGGCAAATAAGGATAGGAAACGTAAAGAACAAGAAAAACGTTTCTTCCAAAAACAAGCTAAACGTCGAGAAAAACATCGTGGTCATTAATGCAAAAAAGCTCGCAATTGATTTTGCGGGCTTTTAGTTTAAAAAATATGCTATAATCTAAGTAAAGAAAAAGGAGATCCGAGGATCTCCTTTGCAGCCCGCTTTAAGAGCGGTGGTTTTAAACGTTAATTTTTGCGATGAACGCTACTCAATAACTGGCCAAAGTTATACATTGAGCGGCGTTTTTATTTTTTGTGGTGGTCGATATAGGTTAGCAAAGCTAGCACAAACGTACCAAACAAAAGCATTAAAGAATGCTTTCGTAAACCGACATGGTTGAACCCTTTCTGCAGTGTATTGACCATAGGCCTTACCTCCGGGAGGGAAAACAACCGCCGCTCATAAAACTTTCTGCAAAGATTAGTATAGCGAAAATTTGTTCGTGACGAAAGACGAACAAGATAAAAATTTAAATAAAAAATTAAAGCTCCCAACAAAAATTGGGAGTTTTTTGCGTAATAAGGATTAGAAACAAAATTTTTAGTAGAAGAGGAAAAATGATGAAATATATTAAAAAAATGTTTACTGATCCAAATATGTACAATGAAGTTGAATTTAGTAAGAAGATTCATGAAGATAATGTCTTATTAAAAATAATGCAAGAAATTCTTCCTGAAGAACGTATTGTATCAGTCGGATTTCGTTTTCCCGAAGATAAGGACAATCGAAATATCTTTGCTAAAACTTCTGATGGAGAAACCATAATAATTGGACTGCTTGTAGCTGATAAAGAAACTTGGCCGAGTGGCTTAAATTATTTCCAAAATATGTTAAAAGATGAAGTTTATCGTTTTATGAGAAATGAATTGTTGCTTTGTAGAACTTATTTTATTTTGTTAACGCCTGTAGATCCATGGAAAAATGGAAGGGAGAAATATACTATTTCATTTCGAAATGAGCAATCAGAAGAATTGACTGAGATGCTTAAATCTCGGTTAGTTGTTGTTTGTCCAGAGAATTAATAACTAATAGCTTTGCGTAATTTAGATATAGATAGGTAAAATAGAAAGGAGAAGATAATGATTTTACTGATGAGAAAAGGTGAGAGAATGTTATATCCATATGCTGAATTTCCAGGAAGATTAATTGTTACTTATACACAACCTTTAAAAGACAAAAATGGTGCTGTTAAGGTTGAAGTTAATTTCGAGTTGCCTACTGATGATGGTTTTAGTGAGGCACGTTATACCTTACCAGATTATAGTTGTTTATATAATGACGGTTTTACACCTTCTGAAACCAAGAGAAATGAAAAAATATTGCATAATAATGCAAAATTGATTTTAGCAGCTGCACGAGAGAAAGAAGAGACAAATGCCTAATTATTTTACTTATGCAGGTTATAAACTATATTTTTGGTCAAATGAAGGTGATGAGCCGATTCATGTTCATGTGACTAAAGGCCACCCTAATCCAGCATCTACAAAATTTTGGATTTTAGAGGATGGTACTGTGCAAATGGCAAATAATAAAGCTGAATTGTCTAAAAAAGATTTAAAGAAAATAACAGCTTTCTTGGAAGCTAATATTGACGAAATCTGCGATACATGGAAGGATTATTTTAGATTAGATAAAATATCTTTTTATAAAGATTAAGGTATAATACTTTCTATGGAAAGTAAAAACACAATTCGGTTGGTAGTCCGAATATATAATCATATAGCTTTATATCAGTAACCTTCCTCCTAGGATGTCCATCTTTCCTAATATTTTTTAGGAGGAATGCATTATGATTAAAGGTGTATTAACTATCGTCTTTGATGAGCCGTTTTACAAGGCTATTTTTGAGCGAATTGATGGAAACAGTTATAGCGTAGCGCAAGTTAATTTAGGTACATCATTACCGCGTATGCCAGAAATTATTTATTTAGTGAATCGAAAGTATTCAAAATTGAATTTCTACAGAACCACAATTGAAAATCGAGCAGATCGTCACATTAATCCAAAAAGAGCTCAACGCTTGGCGCATACAGCTACGCAACAAAAGCAAATTGGGACTAAGGCACAAATAGCCTTAAAAAAACAATTTGAAGAATCGAAAATAATTAAGAAGATGAGTGTTAAAGAAAATAAACAGCTTGAAAAGGAAAGAAAATTTCTAAAAAAGCAGGCTAAAAAACGTGAAAAACATCGAGGTCATTAATGCCAAAAAGCTCGCACCTAAGTGCGAGCTTTTTATTATGCTGAGTTATATTCTTAATTATTACCATATTAATCCTATAAGCGAGACGATGATTTCACTGACTAGTACTAACAAAACATTCACTAAAATTCCTTTAAACGTACTTTCTTTATGAGGATTATTAACGAAGGTTCTAGTTGAACGATAAACTAGTGGAATGGTAAGTAAAGTGCCTAAAGCAAACGTAGGTAGATAGTGCAATACAATACTTAAAACTAAGCATGACGCTAATAGTTGTAGAAACAAGGGTTAATAGAATAATTACATTTCTAGCCCATTTTCGAGAAATGTTGAATTTTTCTAAAATGTTATTGTAACTAGTAACGTGATTTTTTATAACGAAGAGTATATTGATTGTGACCATTGACGGCTAAATGAAAAGAAATTACGGCTAGGAAAAGCCAAAGGCAATAAGAGTGCATAAGAAATTAATGTTCCAACGGAAAAACATATTTTAGTAAAGCCATCTGATAACTTCATTAAGTTAGTTCCAATTAATTCAAAAAATAATAGCTAAAGCTAATTCTAAGTAATACAAAATAAATTCTTGCTTGATTTAATTCATTTTGTATTATATCGGTGATTTTTTTGATTTGTAGACTTGTAATTATAAAAACTCTCGCGAGGTTTGAATTAATGATTAATGTGATTCTTAAATTGACTAATATCAACTCCCTCGAGTCTAAGCAATTTAATTTTCTTATCAATTCCAGCAGCATATCCGGTTAAATTATGGTTAACGCCAACAACTCTATGGCAAGGAACAATAATACAAATATGATTTCGACCAACAGCTCCGCCAGTAGCTCTGATAGGTAAGTGTTCTTTATCTTTAGCTACTTGGACAGCGATTTTTTTGTAAGTTATAGTTGTTCCATAAGGAATTTTTAGTAAGGCCTGCCAAACTCTTTTCTGAAAATCAGTACCAGTAAAGTGTAATTGAGGAGTAAAAGTAGGCTCTTTTCCTTGAAAATAAATATCTAACCATTTTTTAGCAGAAACTAGATATTCGTTTTCTCCTTCGGAATAGTTTTTTGCAAGAATATCTCCATAGTAACGATCAGTATCTAGCCATAGCCCAACTAGACCTTGCTCGTCACTAGCGAGCAATATTTTTCCAATAGGTGAATTGTAGTAAGAAATAGTTTTCATTGAAATATATCTTTTTTCAGTTTATCCGTAATTAATTTTTTGTCTGACAAAAAAGACCAGTGACTTGAAACGTTCACTGGTCTTTTCATTATTTAGCGATCTTATGTACCTTATGTGCAATGACCATTTCTTTATTACGGTCAGTATAAATCGCATCTTTTAGATAATTCAAAGGTTGTCTTAACAAACCTTTATTAGCTAAGAATAAAAAATCTGCATGATGATGATTCAAATGACGCAAATATCTTTTAGCGTTCTTAATCTTAGCGTGATGCTCTAAAGCAAGTTTGGGCTCAAAGTCAGTAATCTTGTGTTCAGCATTATATACTGGCGTAACTTTGTGATGCCACTTGTCGATATGGTGGGTATTATGTGCACCAATTTCTTTACTTGCCTTAACAATGTCTTTTTTAGTGGCTAAATTATCTTGATGCTTTAACTGTGAGTTTTTGTCATAGTAGTAATTTCCAAGGCCATCTTGACGATAAAGTTGCAAATTCTTTAATGACTTATCTTTATTATCAACAGTTACCTTCAGAACATCGCCATTTTTATGATTCATAAGATACATATCATGGTCAATTGTATAATTATCCTTCATGACTAAAATATCCACCTCTTTTATTTATATCTGAATGATATTATAGCCACATTTTAAGAGAAAGTATAGTGATTAAGTTATAGTTTTAATCAATTATTAAATTAGTTAAACTTTATTAATAATTAAAAATATTATTACGCTAAAAGGCAGTTAGAAATTAATTCTAGCCGCCTTTTAGTGTATATACTTAAATTTATTAATCTTAATTAGTGTTCTTTTCCATCAATAATAACGTGAACACGTGGATTCTTTGGACCCTTAGCTTTAGAAATAACGCCCTTGTTAACTAAATCTTCGATTTGATCTGCATCATAACCAAGTTCAGTTAAGATTTCCTTGTTGTTTTCGCCAAGGTCAGGTGCTCTATCATAAGCTGGCTTGTAGTTCGAAAGACTGAATGGTAAACCAATAGTCTTGAACTTACCACGATTACCACCTTGGTCGATAGTAACGATTGTACCATCGCTATTTAGATCAGGATCGTTTTCAAGTTCATGCCAGTCTAAAACTGGTCCAACTGGAACGCCAGCAGCACCAAGCTCTTTAGTTAAAGTGTATTTATCGTATTGCTTAGTGTAGGCTTCGATTAATGGATATAATTCTTCTTTGTGTAATTGACGGTGTTGCCAGTCAACAAATCTTGGATCCTTTTCCCATTCTGGGTGACCCATAGCTTCACACATTTTATCCCATTTCTTATTTTCATTTTGAATAACGATATATACATATGCATTAGGATCAGTTTCCCAACCTTTAGCCTTGTAAGTCCAGCCGATAACTTGTCCACCTTCGGTGTTCTCAGCACGAGGAATTGCCTTGCCCCACTTCCAATTTGGGTAAACTGCGTAGTGAGGTAGAGCACCCAAGTTGTCAAGCATAAGTTGGTCACGTAATTTAATACGGCAAAGGTTAAGAACAGCGTCTTGCATTGATTGGTAAACAAAAGTACCTTCACCGGTGTGTTCACGTTGCAATAAGGCAGCTAAAATACCGATAGCTAAGTGCATACCAGTGTTTGAATCACCTAGGGCAGCTGCAGATTGAGTAGGAACATTGTTTACGCCTTTGTTCCAACCAGTTGCAGATGCAGAACCACCAGCAGCTTGAGCAACGGGCTCAAATGCCTTAACATTTTCAAAACGTGAACCTTCATTAAATCCCTTTAATGAAGCATAGATCAATCTAGGATTAATAGAGTGAAGCTTTTCCCAGCCAAAGCCGTTACGATCAGCTGATCCTGGTGCAATGTTTTCAACAAAGACATCAGCTTTTTTAGCTAAGTCATACATAATCTTTTTACCTTCAGGAGTCTTAATATCCAAAGTTAGAGATCTCTTATTGGCGTTTAATTGTAAGTAGTAAAGACTCCAAGAATCTTTAATATCAAGCAATTCATTTCTAGTTGGGTCACCAGTATTAGTACGTTCAATTTTAATAACATCGGCACCAAGCCAAGCTAAAAGTTGAGTACATGATGGGCCTGATTGGACTTGAGTCCAGTCGACAATTTTAATACCTTTTAATGGAGCATATTCATTTTGTTCATTTTTTTCGTTTTCGCTCATTTTAATTACTCCTTATCAATTTTCTTTTGTTCAGCTTCTTCAAGAGGCTTTAAGTTTAATTCTGGGTTTAAATTACCGATGTGGCCTGATTCTTTACCCATTGAAGGATCAATTTGAACGTTGATAATACTTGGACGACCTGATTCAACGGCTGTAGCAAAAGTATCTTTCATTTCTTGATAGTTAGTTACGTAGTAATTGTCACCACCGAAGGCCTTAGCGATTAGGTCATAGCGACCAGTTGGATCAAGCGTAGTTGGACCTAATTGATCTGGAACAACATTGTCAACACCATTGTAAATACCACCATTGTTAATAACGACAACAGTAATAGGTAAATTGTAACGGCACATTGTTTCAACATCCATACCGTCAAAGCCAAATGCACTGTCCCCATCTAAGGCAACGACATGCTTACCAGTTTCAACAGCAGTAGCAATGGCATAACCCATGCCAACGCCCATGACGCCCCAAGTACCAGTATCAAGTCTGTGGCGAGGAAGTTTCATACCAATCATGTCACGACCAATATCAAGCGTATTAGCACCTTCACTTACAAGGTAGGTGTCTGGATGTTCTTGGAAGTAATCATTAATAGGTTCGATAGCGCCGTAATATCCAAATTCTGGGTTAGTTTCACCAGCCTTAATTCTTTTAGCGAACTTAGCGTCATTCTTAGCAGTATCTTGAGCAATTGCATCAAGCCAGTCAGAAGGTACCTTGTAGCCAGTTGCAGTAAGAGCTGGAACTAATTTGTTTAAAATAGAGGTTAAGTCACCTTGAAGTGGTGCAGAAATCTTTTGAGCAGAATCAAATTGAGTTGCGTCGATGTCTAATTGGATAAATTTAGCCTCTGGGTTAAATTGTGGTGCATCACCATATGAAAGCATCCAGTTTAATCTTGCACCAATTAAAATTACTACATCTGCATTCTTTAATGATAATGAGCGGGCAGCAGCGGCAGAGTGTTTGTCGTCATCTGGGACAAGACCTTTAGCCATTGACATTGGTAAGAATGGAATATCAGTCTTGTTAATCAATTCTTGAACTTGCTTTTCAGTTCTGTCATAAGCAGCACCTTTACCAAGAATGATCAAAGGTTTTTTAGCTTGCTTAATGATGTCAACTGCGCGGTTGATTGCATCGTCACTTGGTTCTTGAAGTGGAGCTGGGTCAACTAACTTGTAGACGCCCATGTTCTTTTCGCCAAGGTCATCATTGAGTTGGGCAATAGTGTCAGCTGGTAAATCAAGGTAAACACCACCTGGTCTACCAGATACAGCAGTACGAATAGCGCGTGCGACTGCTAAACCAACATCTTGTGCTCTATCAACACGGTAAGCTTTTTTACAGAAAGGCTTAGCAACGTTGTATTGATCTAAACCTTCGTAGTCACCTTGAGCTAAGTCGATAATATGACGTTCTGAAGAACCAGAAATCATAATTAATGGGAAACAGTTCTTAGTAGCTTGTGCTAAAGCAGTTAATCCATTCAAAAAACCTGGTGCGGATACAGTCATTGCTACACCAGGTTTTTTAGTTAAAAATCCGGCAGCTGCAGCAGCGTCTACGGCTGAGTCTTCACGACGAAAGCCATAATACTTCATTCCTCTTAATTCAGCTAATCTAGCCAAATCAGTAATCGGAATACCTACAACTCCGTATAGGTTGTTAATACCATTTTTTTGCAAAGCGTCAATTAATAAACTGGCACCAGTTCTATTTAAAGAGTCATCTACCATAACGTAACCTCCATGGTAATGATAATTACTATTTTATATAAAAGCGCTATTCCAAAATGGGATGCGTACAACTAATTTATAACTTTTTTGAATTTGTTAGCAAGAAAAAAACTATAAAAAAACTTCTATTTCAATATAAAAAGCGCTTTCTAAGGCCGCGGATACAATAGATATCTTCTATTAATAGTTTCTTATATATTGCTTCTACTACACAGTGAATTTTAAATAACGATTTTGTCAGAATTATGAAATTGTTTTACTTGCTAATATTTGGATAAAGTCTATATTTAACTTGTGATGAAGAAAGTTTTCATCGGGAGTAATTAAACTGATCAGAATATGAACGAGGTATAAAGATGATTAGTATCTTAGTAAATGACATAATCCCTATTTTAGTGATTATGTTACTCGGTTATCTCTGCGGAAAGTTTTACTTTTTCGATAATGATCAGAGACAAGGACTAAATAAATTAGTGCTTGATATCGCATTACCAGCAGCTTTATTTATTTCAATTGTTAAAGCTACCAGAAAAATGTTTGCGCAAGATATCGTATTAACGTTGATTTCTATTGTTGGTGTTGTTGGGCTATTTATGCTGAGTTATTACTTAGATAAATTGCTCTTCCATAGAACGACGCAGCAAGCAGCTGTTTGTGCTTTGATTGCAGGTTCTCCAACAATTGGGTTCCTTGGTTTTGCTGTGTTAGATCCTATTTATGGGAATAATGCAACAACTAACTTAGTTATTGGAATTGTATCGATTGTGGTTAATGCTATTACCATTCCATTGGGATTAGCTTTAATTAACAAAGGACAAACTTTAACTAAGAAGAAGGCTAACGCAAATCCAAATAATAAGGGAACTAAGGTTGAAGTAGAAGACATAAAGGGAAAGGGCTTAAATAAGACTAAGAAGAAGGTCGTAGTAACTATTCCCGATGGTGTTCCAGTTACTGATGCAGAAGCTAAGGCTTTGAAAGAAAAGGGTATTGAGCGTGAAATTGATTTAGCTCGTGCAGAAATTGCTGATCATGCTGATGAGCCTCATCAGCCGATGAATCCAACTTTAAAATCAGTTATTAATGCAATTAAACAACCGGTTGCAGCGGCTCCATTAATTGCAGTTATTCTAGTTTTAATTGGAATTAGAATTCCTACATCTTGGGCACCAACTTTTGATTTAATTGCCAAGGCTAACGCTGGTGTTGCTGTTTTAGCAGCTGGTCTTGCTTTGTCTACAGTTAAGTTTTCAATTGACAAAGAAGTTATTTGGAATACTTTCTTTAGACTATTCTTAACACCAGCAGTGATTGTTGCAGCAGCATATCTTTGTGGTATGGGATCAGATCCTACCAAGATTTCAATGCTTTGTTTGGCAACTGGATTGCCACCAGCATTTTCTGGAATTATTATTTCTAGTCGCTACAACATCTACGTTAAAGAAGGTGCAAGTTCAGTTGCAGTTTCGACTGTCTTCTTCGCAGTAAGCTGTATTTTCTGGATTTGGCTATTACCAATTTTGGCACATATGTTTTAAACAGAATTTATATATAATTAAAGGGCAGGCTTTTAACCTGTCTTTTTTATTAGGAATAGAAAATGATAGATAATAAAAACTTACTAAAGATTCTGCGGACTGAGCTTAGAAAAATGAGTGATAGGAAAAGGCTCAAATTTTTAACTTATAAGAAAGATCGAAGTATTACTGTGGAAAAGACTGGGGATAGCTTTGAGGTTATTGAAAATGGCTATCGCAAAATTGCTTGGCATAATCTAACTGAAGCAGAAGTTTTAAAGCAAATAAAGAAAGTGCAGAAGATAGAATTTCCTCGAAGCAATAAGTTGTATTTAGTAAGAAATTAAAAAAGTACTTGTAAAATACTTTCCTCTGATTTATACTAAGCCGTGAATTGAATAGGCGATGACGGTCGCCATTAAACGAGCAAAATCTAATGACGTCTACTATTTACCTACACAAGTTGTGTAATTGATAGTAGGCGTTTTTAATTTTGCTCTTTTTTGTTTTGGGAGGTAAAAATTATGACTGTTTATATTGAAAAAGTTCGCGCAATGGAAATTTTTGATTCTCGTGGCAATCCAACTGTTGAAGTTCATGTTGCACTTTCTGATGGTACTATTGCAAAATCTGAAGTTCCATCAGGTGCATCAACTGGTGAGAAAGAGGCTGTTGAGTTGCGTGATGGCGGTGAATGCTTGGATGGAAAAGGGCGTTATGAATGCCGTAAATAATGTTAATACTGAAATTAATGAAGCTTTAAAGGGAAGAAGTCCATATAACCAAGCTGCAATTGATAATTTAATGATTAAGTTAGATGGTACACCGAATAAGGCACGGCTTGGTGCTAATGCAATCTTAGGTGTTTCAATGGCAGTTGCGAGAGCTGCAGCAAAATCTAAGAATGAACCTTTATATCGCTATTTAGGTGGCTGTGACTTAGAGTTACCACAAACTTTCCACAATGTTATTAACGGTGGAAAACATGCGGATAATGGAATCGATATTCAAGAATTTATGATTACACCTGTGAATAAGACTTCATTTAGAGATGGCTTTGAAAAAATTGTTAACACTTATCATACTTTAAAGAAAGTTATTGAAGATGCTGGCTTTGAAACTGGTCTAGGAGATGAAGGTGGCTTTGCTTCTAATTTAAAGAGTTCTGAAGAAGCTTTGAGAATGCTCCAAGAAGCTATTAAAAAAGCTGGTTATGAACCAGGAAAGGATATAGCAATCGCTTTTGATGCAGCTGCTAGTTCTTTCTATAACAAGGAAGATGGCAAGTATCATTTTGAAGGCCACGTTTGGGATGGAGAAGAGATGCTTGCATATTATGACAAGCTTTTGACAGAATTTCCTGAGATTATTTCTGCAGAAGATCCATTTGATGAAAATGACTGGGATAACTTTGAAAAGTTTACTGCTAAATTTGGCGACAAGATCCAAGTAGTGGCAGACGATAACGTATGTACTAACCCTAAGCTAGTTAGAAAAGCTATTAAAGATAAGTTATGTAATGCAGTATTAATTAAGGTTAACCAAATCGGTACAATTACTGAAACTTTAGAAACAATTAGATTAGCTAGAAAGAATAATATGACTACGATGGTTTCTCACCGCTCAGGTGAAACTGGAGATACATTTATTGCTGACTTTACAGTTGCTACTAATGCGGCTGAATTAAAATCAGGTGCTCCAGCACGTAGTGAACGTGTTGAAAAATACAATCGTTTATTAGAAATTGAACAAGAAATAGGTGTAGAAAATGAACGCCTGGCACACTTTCCAAACGATGTGGATATGGACTAAAAATAGATAATAAAAAATAATAATTAGAAATAATACTTCAAACATAAAAAAGACGGATCATATTGATCTGTCTTTTTTTACTCACTATTTGATTTTAATATCGCCGTCTTGTGTAGAAGCAATTAATACATTGGAGCTATTTTTATTTTCTATAAAAGTGCTGCTTGAGGAGCTATCTTTGACCTTAATATCCCCATCGCTTGTATCAAGCCTATAACCGGTGAAGGAAGAATTACTTACCTTGATATCCCCATCATCTGTATTAACTTTAAAACCATTTTTGCTGATTAATTTATTGATGTTAATGTCGCCATCATTTGTATTTATTTTGCCATTTGGAGCTCTTAAGTTAGTGATGTCAATATCCCCATCATTTGTAGCAACAGATATTGAATTGGTAGTTGCGATATTTTCAACTTCAATATCGCCGTCATTAGTGGACAAAGTCACATTTTTCAAAAGCTGCTTAGGTACCGTAATGGCAATTGTAAGATCACTATTAACATGATGGACGCCAGAAGCCGATTGTTTAATAGTTAATACACCGTTTTTTCTATTAACAATTGGTTTTAAATTTTTAGGTCCAGCATATTCGACTTTATATTTATCGCCGTATTTAACAGAAATATCGGAAATAGCTACCGAAACTGCCAGCTTATTAAAACCTTGATTACTGATCGTGGTTCTGATTTCCGGTTTACTATCATTATGGTCTGAAACAATAATACTGCAGGCTGAAAGCAGGATTACTAGTGAAGATAATAAGGGGATTAAGATAAACTTTTTATTATTATTTTTCATAATAAACTCCTAAGATATAGTTAGAATTAATTATCTTATATTTATTAAACGAAGTAAATTAAATGAATAACGAGGAGATATTATGAAAAAATTACCACCGATTCAGAAAATTTTAGAAGCTTATACGGCGATTGTGGATAAACATGTGAATTTAACAAAAGATCAGGCAGAAGTAGCTTCATCTAATGGAGCAAAAACTTATACAGTAAATTGGGATGATAATGAGTACCATTCAAATGATAATGCAACTTATTGGCAAGGATATGCCGGTTATCCTGTAATTGCCGTTTTAATGCTACAGGGGAAATTGCCATTTAATCAAAAACTAGCTGATAATTTTAAATCCGTTAATTGGAATGAAATAAATTCAAAGTTTAAGCGTAACTATGCCAAGGCTGCTACTGAGGTTATTAAGAAAAAAGGGCTTGATGAAAATGAAGTAATGGCAGAACTTGGAGCTGTTTATGAAGACTTAAAAAAGTTACCAATTACAATTAAGCGCGGTTCTCTTAGGCCACCTAAGGCGAGAAAATAATTAAGAAGTATATTATTTTTATCTTACTCCTTATTTTCTAGCCACTTCTTATATATTTGAATTAGATCTGTATTAATAGGGTCTTTTTCAGCTTCAGGATTATCTTGATTTTTAACCATGATCATCCCTGCCAAGACGTTAGGATCATCAGGAAAATCTGGTCGATTATTAGCAATTACAATATTAGTAGGATAACCATAGCCAGCATTACGTTCTTCTTTTAGATAATGACGACAGTTTATCTCAAGTTTTGTTCCAGGATTTAATATTCCTAGACTTTTAAATCCTTTAGTTAAATTGAATAATAAATATTCTGGTAATTTTAAATCTGTATTACTCAGATCCTGGCAATCTTGCATGTATACTACAGGACGATAATAGAATGTTCCATTGCTATCAACACTTTGTTGAATACCGTAGCGATGAAATGTTCCGATAACTTTAACACTTTCGTAAGTTCCTTGCATATTATGTTTCCTCTTTATCTTTTTAGATTTATTTTTCACATTATTATATACGCAAAAAATACTAAAAATTTTTTATTTTTGAGAGGATAATATTCTAGATTATAAAAAAACGTTGAGTTTAACGCTCAACGTTTTTTACATCAATAAGTTTTTACAAATTAATCAAGTAAATCATACTTCAAAGTCATTAAACCATGACCTTCGTTAACCATGTTTCCTAATAATTCAACAGTATTATCGTAGACAGTATCAGCCATCTTTTGGTTTGCTTCATTTAGCTTATCTTGAAGTTCGTCGCCAGAGTATTTTTTGGCTTCTTTATCAGTTTCATGTTGGATCTTGTGGCACTGTGCAAGACTCTTTTGTTCAAAGTCAGCTTCTAATTCGCCATAAACGCGGAAGTTAATATCACCTAGCTGAGCAGTTAACTTGTTTAACCAGAAAATCTTATTTAGATCAAACTTAGGACCAGTTTGAAAGCTTGCTGGAGTAGTAGTGATATTAGTGTAGAAAGGAACCATGCTGTTAAAAGTATTTGGACCAAAAGCTAACCATTGAACACCAGCGATTTTCTCAGGAACATCATTTCTAATTTGTAAGATATGGGTTTCAAAGTTTCTGTTAATACCAATTGGACGGAATGTCTTCTTCTGTTCAGCACTTCCTTGATCACCATATGCGTCAAAAGGCGTGTCTTGGTAATGAGAACTTTCTGCCCATTTGATATCTTCAATGCTGATCTTACGATTAGCGTGGCAGATGAAGGGTTGATTTTGATCACTTGGTTCACCGCCAAAGTCGGGATCAAAATAATTGTGAATATACCAAGCGCGTGGATTGTTGTAGTGAGCATCTTTAATTGTAGAAGAGCCAAAGATATGACGTAAATTGTAGCCTTCAAGATCAGGATTTAAGTGGTATTCTTCAATTAAATTCTTAAGATCTTTTGAAGATGCAAAGTCATCGTCATCGAAGTGAAATTCATCGATATTTAGTCGGTTAGGAGCAATTACATAAGCATCGTCTGGAATACGGCGAGCTGCCCAGTGGTGGCCACCAATAGTTTCAAGATACCAAATTTCATCTTTATCAGAAAATGCCATACCATTCATTTCGTAGGTACCGTATTTTTCTAGTAAATATCCTACTCGTTCAACTCCTTCGTATGCAGAATGAATATAAGGTAGAGTCAGAGTTACAAAATCTTCTTCACCTAAGCCACCTTCTTCAAGCAATGGATCAATTCCTTGAATACGTGAGTTGGTAGTAATAGTTTCAGTTGCAGTCATAGCAATATTGTCTGAATTGATACCAGCAGCTGCCCAAATTCCGTTTTTTCCAGATGCATCAGGTGCACTAGTGTAGCGAAGAGGGTTAGAAAGAAGGTCTGCGTCATCAATCTTTTGGTGGCTAATAACACTTTCGTAATGTTTAGGTTGATCCTTTGGCATTACAACTTCGAATCTTTCAGGAATAATAGTACGACCGCCATCTTCACTACGAGCAATCATTGTTGAGCCATCAATAGTTGCATTTTTTCCAACTAAGATAGTAGTACATTCGGTTTGCTTCATTAAAAAATCTCCTTTTCTGTTAACGTATTTATTTATATTCTAAAAGATCTTTCTAATGTAAAGCAAACCTTGAAGCTAAATTTACAACAAATATAAGGTATAATTTGGGTAAAGCGAAAAGATTCTGAAAGCATGGGAGGAATTAATCGATGAATTATGGAGAAAAGGCGCCAGCACTTTGGGATGCAATTAAGAATGAAGAAAAAAGGCAAGAAGATACAATAGAGTTAATTGCATCAGAAAATATTGTTTCCGATGCTGTCAGAGAAGCACAAGGATCTGTGTTAACGAATAAATATGCAGAAGGATATCCGGGCAAAAGATATTACGGTGGGTGCCAATATATTGATCAAGTAGAACAATTGGCGATTGACTATGCTAAAAAATTATTCAATGCGGAATATGCAAATGTTCAACCACATTCTGGTTCACAAGCTAATATGACGGTTTATAATGCTCTATTAAAGCCGGGAGACACAATTTTAGGGATGGGAATGGATGCTGGTGGGCATCTTACTCATGGCTCAAAGGTTAATTTTTCAGGAAAAATTTTTAATTCTGTTAGTTATGATTTAAATCCGGAAACTGAAGAATTAGATTTTGAAAAAATTAGACAAATTGCCTTAGAAAATAAACCAAAATTAATTATCGCCGGAGCTTCGGCATATAGCAGAATTATTGACTGGCAAAAATTCCGTGAAATTGCGGATGAAGTTGGTGCTTATTTGATGGTTGATATGGCACATATTGCTGGGTTAGTTGCTACAGGAGCTCATCCAAGTCCAATTCCTGTCGCAGACGTAGTTACTACTACTACTCATAAGACTTTACGTGGACCACGGGGCGGAATGATTTTATCTAACAATAAAAAATTAGGTAAAAAGATTGATTCTGCTCTTTTCCCAGGTACTCAGGGTGGACCATTAGAGCATGTAATTGCTGCCAAGGCACAAGCTTTTTATGAAGATCTGCAGCCAGAATTTTCTACATATATTGAGCAAGTGGTTAAAAATGCCCAAGCAATGGCGGACGAATTTAAAAAGAGTGAAAATATTCGCGTAGTATCAGGCGGAACCGATAATCACTTAATGATTGTTGATATTACTAAAACTGGGGTAACAGGAAAAGATGCACAGAACTTGCTTGATTCTGTAAATATTACAACTAATAAAGAATCAATTCCCGGTGATACTAGAAGTCCATTTATTACTAGTGGATTGAGAATTGGAACGCCAGCAATAACTAGTAGAGGTTTTAAAGAAAATGATGCAAGAGAAGTTGCAAGAATCATTATTAAAGTTTTAGATAATCCAGAAGATAAAGATGTCTTAACAGAGGCTAAAAGTAGCGTTAAAAGCTTAGTAGATAAGCATCAAATTAAATAAGAGAGGGCAATTAGTCATAAGCTTGGCTAATTGCTTTTTTAAGGATAAGACAGGAAAAGAAGAGCTAGTTTTCAGAAAAGACGCAATATTTAGATAATTTAGCTCTTGATAAGGTAGAGACCAATGATTGATGTAATTGATAATAAATATTTTTATTTACATAATGGTGCAGTCGCATACTTATTTGGATTGTTGCCTAATCACCAATTAGAGCACTTATATTATGGTGAAGATTTAGGTGAATTATCTAAGAACGATTTAGAATATATGTCGCTTCATCCAAATAAAGCTTCTGGAACAGTGAAATATTCAAAAAAAATTAAAAATTTTACACTCGCTGATCGAATGCAGGAATTCCCAACGTACGGTACAAGCGATTTTCGTGAGGGTGCTGTAAGTATTGAAAATGAGGGCGCGTATCTATATCCTGATTTTAAATACGATCATTTTGAGATTACGACAGGTAAGAAAAGAAACTTAGATTTTCCTACTTCATATGGAAATGATAGTGAAAATTTAATTGTCTCCTTAATTGATACTGATCACCAGTTAGAATTGCAACTTTCATATAGTATTTTTGAAAACTGGTCGGCAATAGTGCGTAAGGCAACGATTATTAATCATGGTAAGCAAGAAGTTAAACTTACTAACTTGCAAAGTACAGTTCTCGATTTGCCGAATGATAGTTATGATTTTCTGCAATTATCTGGAGCTTGGACTAAAGAGCGGCATATTACAACCCGTCCGTTAACGCAAGGAATTACTAAAATTGAATCGTTAAGAGGCGCGTCAAGCCATCAAGAAAATCCTTTTATTGCACTTGTGGATAAGAATGTGACAAATGACAGTGGAAATATATATGCAAGTAATTTAATTTATTCTGGCAATTTTATTAGCCAAGTGGAAGTTGATGAATGGGGACAAAGTAGGTTGATGACCGGAATCAATCCAGCTACTTTTAAGTGGAAATTGGCACCAAATCAGGATTTTTCTACACCAGAAGCTGTCTTGTTTTACAGTAAGCAAGGCTTTAACGGCTTAATGAAGCAGACGCATAATTTTGTTAAAAAACATATTATTGATCAAAAATGGCAACAACGAGATAGACTAATTGTAATTAATAATTGGGAAGCTACTTATTTTGACTTCAATGAAGAAAAGCTGCTGAAATTGGCAGCTCAGGCTAACCAACTAGGAATTGAGTGTTTTGTTCTTGATGATGGATGGTTTGGTAAACGAGATAGTGATAACAGTTCATTAGGAAATTGGACAGTGGATAAAAGAAAGTTTCCACAAGGATTGGATCATTTCAGTGCACAGGTGCATAAAATGGGGATGAAATTTGGCTTATGGTTTGAACCAGAAATGGTTTCAGCAGATACTGAACTATATAATATGCATCCCGACTGGGTTGTTAGACATCCTTACAAGCGTTATTCAGTTGGACGCAGACAATATGTACTTGATTTTGCAAATCCAGCAGTGGTAGATAATATCTATCAGCAGATGGCTAAAATAATTGAAGATGCTCAAGTAGACTATATTAAATGGGATATGAATCGAAATATTACTGAGGCATATTCGCCGTATTTGTATTCTATTAATCATCCCCAAGGTGAAATTTTCCACAGATATATTCAAGGTGTTTATAAGTTATACGCAAAGTTATTAACAAGTTTTCCTGACCTGTTAATTGAAGGTTGCGCTAGTGGTGGCGGACGCTTTGATTTAGGAATTCTATATTATAGTCCACAAATTTGGCCAAGTGATGACAGTGATGCAGTAGAAAGATTAGATATTATGTCAGGAACCTTGTTGGCGTATCCTTTATCTACGTTTAGTAATCATGTTTCTGCTGTTCCTAACGATCAAGTAAAAAGAATAACAAGCTTAAAATTTAGACAAAATGTTGCTTGCTTTGGTCCTTTAGGATATGAGTTAGACCTAAATAAGTTATCAACAGAAGAAAAGAACCAAATTAAAAATTGGATTAGATGGTATAAAGAAAATCGTAAATTGTTGGTCAATGGAACTTTTGATCAACTATTAAAATTTGATCCCTCACAAAATACTTATGCTTGGAGTGTAAGCAATTCTAATAAACAGATTGTCGGATTTTATCGCAAACTTGCGCGACCTAATGAAACTTTAGATCAGTATCTCCCTCTTAAACATTTAAATGATCATCAAAAATATCAAATTAATTTTGATCAGATGGTATCGGGTAGAGTTTTACAAAAATTTGGATTACGTGAACCATATCAATTCAATGCTTCAAATCCTGACACTGCGCAAATTAGTGGTGACTTTCAATCGTATCTTTATCAAATAAAAACTATTGACAGAAAAATCTAAGCCAATTACAATATAGATAAATTTTTTTGAGGAGTACTTAATTATGAATACACAAGCTAATTTTATTAAGAATAATCGTTGGCAAGGCCAGTAAATCAGGTTGTTAGCTAGATGCAACCTGAAAGATTCAGATTGTATCTGTGCTGGCTGTGTATTTATTGTGGTCTGCATGGAAGAAACATGCAGACCTTTTCTTTTATAATCAAAAATGATAGGGATCTGCATGGAGTCAGATTCCTATTTTTTGTGGGGAAAAATTATGAAAAGAATGTATGGATTAATTGCAATTTTAATAACTTTTTTAGCAGTAGCTTTTTTCACTGAAAATCGTGAACAAGAAGCAGATAAAAAAGTACCGCAGGTTGGGGTTTTAACTTTAATGCATCACCCAGCTCTTGATGAAATATATCGTGGCTTTAAAGCAGAATTAAAAGAAGCAGGATATATAGATGGAAAAAATATCAAAATTGATTATCAAAACGCAAATAATGATCAAAGCAATTTGCGTACTATGGCTACTAAGTTAACTGATGAACAGTCAAAGGTACTTGTTGGAATTACGACGCCAGCTGCTCAAGCATTGGCAAATTCAACCAGTAAAACGCCAATTGTTTTAGGAGCAGTAACAAATCCAAAAGCGAGTGGTTTAGTGAAAAATGAACGCCATCCAGAATCAAATGTAACTGGAGTATCCGACGCTGCTCCGATTAAACAACAGTTAGATTTAATTAAAGAATTTATGCCTAATCTGAAAACACTAGGAGTAATTTATACTTCAAGCGATTCTTCTGCAGTTAGTGGTTTTCATGAAATTGAACAAGAATGTAAAAGAAGAAAAATAAATTTAAAGGTATTTTCAATAGCAAATAGCAATGATCTTAATCAGGTATCAGAGCAAATGTTTAGGCAGGTGGATGCGGCCATAGTACCTACTGATAATACAATTGCTGGAGCAATGGAAACTTTGGTTAAAAACGGAAATGCTGCTAAGAAACCTATTTTTCCAGCGGCTGCAACAATGGTAAAGCAAGGTGGCTTAGCAACATATAGTGTTAATCAGTACAAACTGGGGCAGATGACTGGAAAAATGACAATTGCCATTTTAAAAGGTAAAAGGGTCAGTTCATTACCAGTAGAAAGAGTTCAAAAAGGAGAACCTGTGGTTAACTTAAAAGAAGCAAAAGAATTGAATCTCCAAGCGCCACAAAGATTTCTAAAAGAGTGTCAAAGAAATGGGGTTGTGTACAGATGAATTTGATCGTATCTGCAATTGGTCAAGGATTATTATGGGCATTATTAGGCTTAGGATTATATTTAACTTTTAGAATTTTAAATTTTGCTGATATGACAGTCGAAGGAACTTTCCCATTAGGAGCAGCTGTGGCTGTTGCTAATCTTGCTCATGGAATGTCACCATATTTGGCTACTTTTTTAGCTTTGCTTGCGGGGATGCTTGCAGGGTTAGTGACCGGTTTATTATATACAAAGGGAAAAATTCCGATTTTGCTTGCTGGTATTTTGACGATGACTGCGATTTATTCAATTAACTTGAGAATTATGGGCGGTTCTAATATTTCATTAATTGGTAAGAAAACTCTGCTTAATAATGAATTTTTGAGATCTCTACCTCAGTATTTTAATAGCGTGGTCTTAGGAATAATAGTTGTAGTAATTATTACAGGAATTTTGGTTTTCTTTTTAAATACAGATTTTGGTCAAGCTTTTATTGCTACGGGAGATAATCCTAAAATGGCTAAGTCTTTAGGAATCTATACTGATTCAATGATAATTATCGGTTTAATGCTTTCAAACGGAATTGTTGCCTTGTGCGGAGCATTAATTGCGCAAAATAATGGCTATGCTGATATCAATATGGGCATTGGAACGATTGTTATTGCTTTAGCTTCAATTATTATTGGTGAAGTAGCTTTTGGAGAATTAACGTTAAATCAAAGATTAGTAGCAGTGACTTTAGGGAGTATTATTTATCGCTTAATTTTATTAGCAGTCTTACAACTAGGCTTTTCAGCTAATGATTTAAATTTAATTTCTTCAATTGTTTTGGCACTTTGCATGATGCTGCCACAATTAGAAAAAATTGTTCACTTGAAGAAGCCGATAGAGAAAGGAGTGAAGAAGCATGACTAAGCCAATTTTAGAATTAAAAGATGTAAAGACTACTGTAAAGACAGCTGATGGTGAAATAGTTCCTATTTTAAAGGGAATAGATTTAAAAATTAAAGCTGGGGATTTTATTACTATTATTGGAACGAACGGAGCAGGCAAATCTACGCTGTTGAACACTATTGCGGGTAGTTTAAGACCAGATAGTGGTTTTCTTCTCCATAATGGACTGGATATTACTAAAATGAGTGAAGAAAAGCGGACACAATTTATTGGACGTGTTTTTCAAGATCCTAAGTTGGGGACTGCTCCGAGAATGACAGTAGCGGAAAATCTTTTGTTAGCAACTAAGAGAGGTAAGAGAAGATTTTTAAGAATTAGAAAGTTAAAGCAAAACTTACCACGTTTTAAAAAATTAGCTGCAGTCATGAACAATGGCCTAGAAAATCGCTTAAATACTTTTGTAGAAGGTTTATCAGGTGGTCAAAGACAAGCTCTAAGTTTCTTAATGGCTACGATTGAAAGACCAGATATTTTGCTGCTAGACGAGCATACAGCAGCGCTAGACCCACATACAAGTGAAAATTTATTGGCAGTAACTGATCAGCAGATTAAGGAAAATAAATTAACTGCTTTAATGATTACACATCATATGGAAGACGCCTTAAAGTATGGGAACCGTCTCTTAGTTTTAAAAGATGGAAAAGTTAAAGCTGATATTAATGAAAGAGAAAAGCAAAACTTAAAAGTAGGTGATCTATATAAATATTTTGAAGATTAATATGAAAGCTAGAGCCAGTTGTCGGTTCTGCTTTTTTAGTTAAAATAATTTTTAATTGTTTTAAGCATATATTTAATAATAAAAATGGGGGAAGCTGTGAATAATAAAAGACATAAAATAAGTTTATTTTCAGCAATAATGCTAGCCCTTAATTCATTGATTGGATCGGGATGGCTCTTTGGATCGGGATCAGCAGCCAAAATTGCAGGCCCAGCAGCTATCTTGTCGTGGATAATTGGTGCAGTTATTATTATTGCAATTGCCTTGACTTATGTTGAACTTGGAGCGATGTTTCCTGAAAGTGGCGGAATGAGCAAATATGCTCAATACAGTCATGGACCCATGCTTGGCTTTATTGCTGCTTGGGCAAATTGGATTTCATTAGTAACTTTGGTACCAATGGAAGCAGTTGCTGCTGTTCAATATATGAGCTCATGGCCATGGAAATGGGCAAATTGGACTCATTATTTTATGCAAGGCGGTAATATAACGACACCTGGATTATTAGTTGTATTTGCGTTCATGATTATTTTTACTTTAATTAACTTTTGGTCGATTAAGATTATGACGCACTTTACTAATTTAATTTCTGTTTTTAAGGTTTTGCTGCCTACAATTACAATTATTATGTTATTTGCATCTAGTTTTCATCCTGCCAATTTTGGTCATGATGTAAAAACTTTTATGCCTTATGGAAGTCGAGCAATTTTTGAAGCAGCTTCTGGAGCTGGGATCATTATGTCTTATGATGCTTTTCAGACGATTATTAATATTGGTGGAGAATTAAAGAATCCACGTAAAAATATTATTCGCGGAGTTTTGATATCGATGCTGGTAACTGCAGCTATCTATATCTTGCTTCAAATAGCCTTTATTGGCGCAGTGGATCCAGCAATGATTGCTAAGAACTCGTGGCATGGAATTAACTTTGCCTCTCCATTTGCGGATATTGCAATTTTGTTAGGAATTAATTGGCTGGTTATCTTACTGTATATGGATGCTTTTGTTTCGCCATTTGGTACTGGAGTAGCTTTTGTAGCAACGGCTTCTAGAGCATTAGCTGCAATGACTCATACTAAACATTTACCAGCTTGGTTAGGTAGACTCAATCGGCGCTACTTAGTACCTCGCTTTGCAATGATTGCTGATTTAATCTTAGCGATGATCTTAGTTAGTGTTTTTAGAAATTGGAATTTACTAGCAACGGTAATCACTTGCGCAACTTTAATTGCTTATTTAACTGGGCCAGTAACTACGATCACTTTAAGAAAAATAGCTCCTGATTTAGACCGTCCATATAAGCCTGGATATATGCGATGGTTTGCTCCTTTAACATTTGTACTAACTAGTTTGGCTATTTATTGGACAATGTGGCCAACGACAATTCAAGTTATTTTGGTAATCGTGTTAGGCATCCCTATTTATTTCTATTATGAAGTTAAATATCAAAAAAGAAATTTTAAGTCGCAGTTTAAACATGCTGCTTGGCTTTTAGGTTATTTAGTATTTATCTCAATTATGTCTTATTGCGGTAGTGACGGTTTTGGCGGTCAAAACTGGATTTCATATCCTTGGGATTTCTTAGTTATTAGTATTGCATCATTACTATTCTATAAATTTGCAATCAACAGTGGCCTAGAAAAAATTGATTCTGCCGCAAGGAAAGTAAACGAAAAAATTAAGCTTGAAGAAGACTAGGAACTGAAATCGTAACTATAAAATAGCTTGAATTATAGTTAGAAAGGTGCTATTCTTAACTAGTCGTAAAATAATCTATGATCTGAAATATTGGTCATGGCAAAGGAGTATTAAACAATGAGAAAAGGGATTCATCCAGATTACCAAGAAGTTGTTTTCATGGACTCAGCAACTGGTGCTAAGTTCGTAGCTGGTTCTACTTTAAAGCCAGAAGAAACAATTGAATTTGAAGGTAAGACTTACCCATTAGTTCGTGTTGAAATTTCTTCAGATTCTCACCCATTCTATACTGGCAAGCAAAAGTTTGCACAAGCAGATGGTCGTATCGAAAAATTCAACAAGAAGTACGGTATTTCTTCAAAGAACTAATAATTCTTGGTATTTTTTACCAAAAGAGCAGCCCACTTTGGACTGCTCTTTTTTCATGATTAACGTGGTATAATTCTTATTGATATGCACGTGACCTTTTTCTGATAAGTGTAAATCAGTATAATATGGTTACATGCAATTTTAGGTAGGAGTAATTTATTTATTATGAAAATGCAACTTGCTGAGATCGCCAAAGCATTAAATAGTTCAGTTAATATGGGAGAAGATAAGGTCATCACTTCTGTTGTTTTTGATTCAAGAAAAGCAACTCCCAATTCTTTATTTATCCCATTAGCAGGTGTAAGGGATGGACATGATTTTGTATCTAATGCAATGGCAAATGGAGCAGAAGCAACTTTATGGAAAAAAGGCCATGAAGGTAAGCCAACTGATGTGCCAGTTATTGAAGTTGAGGATCCATTAACAGCACTTCAATCTTTAGCTAAATATTACTTAGGTAAAGTTAACCCAACTGTTGTTGGTATTACTGGTTCTAACGGTAAGACTACAACTAAGGATATGGTTGCAGCTGTTTTAGCTAAAAGATTTAATGTTCATAAGACACAAGCCAATTTTAATAATGAAATTGGTGTTCCTGTAACCATTTTAGAGATGAAACCATCCACTGAGATTCTAGTACTTGAAATGGGGATGGATCGCCCAGGACAATTACATCATTTAAGTGAATTAGTAAGACCCGATGTTTGTGTAATTACCATGATTGGTGAAGCTCACATCGAATTCTTTGGTACTAGGGATAAAATTGCTGATGCTAAGATGGAAATTACTGATTTCTTAAAAGAAGACGGTAAGTTTATTTATAACGGTGATGAACCATTGTTAGAAGAACGCGCAGCTAAGATTAAGCAAGACAAGAGTACTTTTGGATTTAGAGAAGAAGATACTGTTTTTGCAACTACTTTTAGATCTTACATGCACCACGCTACTTTTGAAATAAATGATTCAGAGCAGCAGTTCAAAATTCCAATGATTGGTAAGCATAATGTGTCTAATGCTCTTGCGGCAATTAGCGTAGGACGTCACTTTGGCGAAAATGATGAGCAAATTGCTCAAGCATTGGCTAACTTTACTCCAACTGCAAACAGAATGCAGTGGAAAAAGGGAGACGTAGGCGAAGCAATTATGGATGATGTTTACAATTCAAATCCAACTGCAGTTAAGGCTGTTACTACTTCATTTGGCCAGGTGATGGTTCAAGATGGTGGACGTAGAATTGCAGTCTTGGGTGACATGTTAGAACTTGGGGATGAATCTGCTGAACTTCATGCTTCACTTGCTAATGCCTTAGATCCAGCAATTATTAACGAATTATATTTATATGGTCCAGAAATGAAGAATTTGTATGATGCACTTGTTGATAAATATCCAGCAGCAAACTTGCATTATTATCCACAAGATGAAATGAATCATATGATTGATGACTTAAAGAATGATATTAAGCCAGCTGATATTGTCATGCTAAAAGGATCACATGGAATGCATTTAGAAAAGGTTTTAGACCGCCTAATGTAGGAAGGAATTAGATATTTGAAATTTTCTGAAATGAACTTGAAACCTGAAATTTTAAAAGCTATTAAGCGTTCAGGTTTTGAAGAAGCTACCCCAATTCAAGAAAAAACTATTCCCTTGGTTTTAGAGGGAAAAGATGTAATTGGTCAGGCACAAACTGGTACTGGTAAAACTGCTGCTTTCGGTTTGCCAATTTTACAGAATTTAGATAAGCAACATGACTCGATTCAAGCAATTGTTATTGAGCCAACACGTGAGCTCGCTATTCAAACCCAAGAAGAATTATTCCGTTTAGGTCGGGATGAAAAAGCTCGTGTTCAGGTTGTTTATGGCGGGGCAGATATTCGTCGTCAAATTCGTGCTTTAAAGCAAACCCCAGCAATTTTAGTAGGAACACCGGGACGATTACTAGATCACTTGAAACGTGGAACAATTGATATTTCTAAAGTGAAAACGATTGTTTTAGATGAAGCAGATGAAATGCTTGATATGGGATTTATTCAAGATATTGAAAGTATCTTGAATTATGCTTCAAGTAAACATCAAACGTTGCTTTTCTCAGCAACGATGCCTAAGCCAATTTTACGAATTGGTGAGAAATTTATGCATGATCCCGAAATTGTAAAAATTAAGGGAAAAGAACTAACTGCTAATTTAATTGATCAATATTTTGTAAGAGCAAAAGAAAACGAAAAGTTTGATATTCTATGTCGTTTGATTGATGTTCAAAATCCTGACTTAGCTGTTATTTTCGGCAGAACTAAAAGACGTGTTGATGAATTAACGCGTGGATTACAAGCTCGTGGCTATAATGCTGCGGGAATTCATGGTGATCTTTCTCAAGCTAAGCGAATGAGTGTTTTAAAGAGATTCCGTAAAGGTAAGCTTGATATTTTAGTAGCAACTGACGTGGCTGCGCGCGGATTAGATATTTCTGGGGTAAGTCACGTTTATAACTATGATATTCCACAAGATCCAGATTCTTATGTTCACCGTATTGGTAGAACTGGACGTGCTGGTCAAAACGGAATGTCAGTAACTTTTGTTACTCCAAATGAAATTGGCTACATGCGTACTATTGAACAATTAACGCATAAAAAGATGATGCCTCTCAAACCGCCAACAGATGAAGAAGCATTTAAGGGACAATTGAGTGCAGCAAATAAGAAGGTAACAGAATTATTAGATGGTGATCTTTCTAAATATACTACAGAAGCATCACAACTACTTGATGATTATTCTGCAGTGGATTTAGTAGCTGCCTTGTTAAAGAATTTATCTAAAGATGCTGAAAGCGTAAAGGTAAAGATTACACCTGAAAAACCATTGCCATTTAAATCAAAGCACGGTAACAGTAATCACCATTTTAAACGTAACTTCAAGCGTGGTGGCGATCGAAATGAAAGATATCATCGTAAGCCGAATGCCCGTCGTGGTGGTAGAAAACATGACTTTGTAATTAAGAAAAAAGACTAGTTTTTAATTGGGAGCTGTAGTTGCTACAGCTCTTTTTTGTAATATAATGTATCAATGTGTGAGGTAAAAATAATGATTAGAGGCTTTGGAATTGACTCCGTTGAAGTTGAGCGCATGAAAAAAATTGTTGAGAAAGGTGATAAATTTGCCAAAAGAGTGTTAACTCCAAAGGAATTTGCCCAATATCAGCAATTAAAAGGAAAGCGAAGAGTTGAGTATCTTGGTGGGCGTTTTTCATTAAAAGAGTCTTTTTCTAAGGCACTAGGGACAGGCCTAGGTAAGTATGTTGGCTTTCAAGATATTGAAACCTTATGGGATGATTTAGGATATCCAGTAACGACGTCGACTAAGTTTTCTGGAAATATTTTTGCTAGTATCACACATGATGATCATGAGATTATAACAGGTGTAGTTTTGGAGGAATTAAATTAATGGTTCCAGGTATTCATCGTCCAGCTGTGGTTAAAGTCAATTTGGGCGCAATTAAGAGAAATATTGAAAATGAAATGCAGCATCTTGAACCAGGCCAAAAGATGCTTGCTGTTGTAAAAGCTAACGGTTATGGCCATGGTGCAGTAGAAGTAGCAAAAGTAGCAGATCAAATTGGAGCCGCTGGATTCTGTGTTGCAATTTTAGATGAGGCGCTAGAATTAAGGCGTGCAGATATTACTAAGACGATCTTAGTCTTAGGTGTCGTTTCTCCTGAATATGCTCCTATTGCTGCAGCGAATGATATTTCACTGACTGTTCCAAATTTAGAATGGCTTAAAGAAGCAGAAAAATATTTAGAAAATTCAGACTTACAATTGAAAATTCATTTGGGCATTGATTCAGGAATGGGTCGAATTGGATTTAATGAGGATAAGGACTTTATTGCTGCTAATAAGTTTTTAGAAAATAATGATAATTTTTATATTGAAGGAATGTTTGCACATTTTGCTTCAGCTGATAGTAGCGATGAAACTTACTTTAAGCACCAATGTGAAAAATTTAACCATATGAAGAGTTTGCTTACAGTAAAGCCAAAGTGGATTCATGTTGATAATACTGCAGCAAGCATTTTTCATAATGGAATTAAGAGTGATTTAGTTAGATTCGGAATTGGAATTTATGGCTTAAATCCTTCGTCTAATCCTAATTCACCTGATTTGAAGTCAAAGATTGCCTTAGATCCAGCTTTATCATTTGAGAGTGAGTTAACGCACGTGAAGACAATTCATCAGGGTGATGGAGTTGGATATGGTTCGACATTTGTTGCCGATAAGGATACGATTATTGGAACAGTGCCAGTTGGTTACGCAGATGGTTTTATTAGAAAATTCCAAGGTTTCAAAGTTAAAGTAGGTAATACATATTGTCCAATTGTTGGTCGTATTTGCATGGACCAGTTTATGGTTGAAATGCCAAAGGAAATGCCGCTTGGAACTAAAGTAGTAATTATTTCTGATAATCCTGATGATTTAAATAATATTAAAGCAGCAGCTGATTATGTTGATACGATCCATTATGAAGTTGCTTGTTTATTGAATGATCGCTTACCGCGTGTTTATTACGAAGACTAAAAAAGACTCGTTTAGCCAAATTGAGATGGTTAAACGAGTCTTTTTATTGATGAGAATTTAATCTTTTAATTCTCCAGGTTGTTCTGCACTACGAATTGTTAGTCCAGATTGAAGATCCTCAATTTCGGGTACTACAAAACCTTTCTTTTCTAGACGGTTTACAATTGCCGTCATAGTTTCGCGAGAAACACCGATTGGTAAAGTAAATAAGTTACGACGAACTAATTCACCAGTTTTAACATCTAAGGTTAGGCAGCCTGCGATATTACTGTACTTAGAAATGATTTTTGCCATTTTAACTAAGTTACCACGATCATTGTCAGAAAGAATAGTTAAAACATAAGAACCATTCTTAATGTTCCAAGCATCAGAAAGCATGTCTAGTAAACGAGCGTGAGTTAAAATTCCATAGAAGTGGTTTTCTTCATCCAATACAGCGATGTATGGGAGGTCTTTAATATTAAAGAATACACGGAAGAAAGGTGAATTTACCTTAATAGTTTTAGTAGCATTCTTAAGTAAGTAGGTTACAGGCAGGTTCATATCGCCGCCTTGAGACTTATGACGGTAGATATGCATCTTATAAATATTTCCACGGAAAATAGTTCCTGTGTCATCTAAAATAGGAACACAACGGAAACCGGAGTCTTCTAAAATTTTTAATGCTTCGGCAAGAGTAGCTTTTTCGTTGACTGTAGTTAAGTAATCTTTTTTATAAACAAGAGATTTAATTAGCATGATTAGCCTCCATACATCTGAAATTTACAAGCCATTATACCATAGTTTTATATAAAAATTAAAGTCTGATTAAACAACTTTAATTTGAAGAAGAAAAAAGCATTCACTTGTCGTGAATGCTCTTCTGTAGAAAAAGTCTTAATTATTGACGAACTTTTACGCCAGTTTCTTTGAAGGCTTTGTCCATAACTTCTTTCAATTGCTTTGCAGAAGCTTCCATCTTAGCTTGTTCGTCAGCGCTTAATGGCATTTCAATAACTTGTTCCAAACCGTGACGACCAACAACTGCTGGAGTACCAATGTGAAGATCGTGTAAGCCGTATTCGCCATCCATAGGTACTGAAAGTGGAAGAACTCTGTGTTCATTGTTCAAGATAGCTTTAGTAATGAATGCTAATGCAGTACCGATACCGTAGAAAGTAGCACCTTTCTTGTTAATGATATCGTAAGCCATGTCAGCAACTTCTTTATGGATTGCTTCAAGCTTGTTTTCGCCAACTTCTGGGTGAGCTTTTACCCAGTCGCTAACTTTTACGCCACCAACATTGTTGTAGCTCCATACTGGAAATTCAGTATCACCGTGTTCACCAAGCATGTATGCATTAACTGAACGAGGATCAACATGTTCCATTTCACCGATAACTTTTTGAAGACGACCAGTATCAAGTGAAGTACCTGAACCGATAACACGATCCTTAGGGAAACCTGACATTCTCCAAGTTGCGTGAGTTAAAATGTCAACTGGGTTAGCAGCAACTAAGAAAATACCATTGAATCCAGATTCAACGATTGGTTCAACAATTGAAGATAAAATCTTTAAGTTTTTGTTAACAAGGTCAAGACGAGTTTCACCTGGCTTTTGTGGAGCACCAGCAGAAATAACTACTAAGTCAGCGTCTTTTGCGTCTGAATATTCTGCAGAGTAAATAGTCTTTGGTGCAATCCAAGGAGTTGCGTCTGCTAAGTCAATAGCATCACCTTGAGTTCTTTCTTTAACGATATCAACGATACCTAATTCTTGAGCGATACCTTGTTGAACTAATGAAAATGCGTAAGTAGAACCTACAGCACCGTCACCAACAAGAATAATCTTATGAATTTTTTCTTCTGACATTTGCTAATACTTCCTTCCATATTAGTGATTTATTTAACAATAAGATTATATCATATTGAAATTTAAAAATTAAAAATATAATTTTAAAGATGTAGTTTATTATTTGTAAGTAAGCCTGTGCTATAATCTCAAGAGCGAAAGAATATAGAATTAGATATTTGTCAAAGAGGATGAAAAATAATGAAGTTAATTGCAGGTTTAGGAAATCCAGGTAAAAAATATGATCAGACCAAGCATAATACTGGCTTTATGGCATTAGACCATTATTTAAGCAAAAATAACTTAGATCTAGATAAAGATAAGTTTGAGGGACTATGGACCAAGCAGAAGGTTAACGGTGAAGATGTGATCTTTCTTGAACCACAAACTTTTATGAATGATTCAGGAAAGTCAATTGCACAAGTAGCCAATTTCTTTAAGATTGCTCCAGAAGATATCTTAGTTATTCACGACGACATGGATATGCCAATCGGAAAGATTAGAATTCGTGCAAATGGAAAATCAGGAGGTCATAATGGAATTAAGAGTATTATGGCCTGTTTAGGAACAAATAATTTCAACCGATTAAAGATTGGAATTCGTCATCCGCAAAAAGAAAGTGTTGTTTCTTGGGTATTAAGTCCTTTTAATGATGAACAGCAAAAGTTAATGGATGCAGCTTTTGAGGTTAGTGAAAATATCATTAATGATTTCATTAAGGGAAAGAATGCCCAGTATTTAATGAATCAGTACAATTAGAATGAATATTACAGAATTACTTAATAAAGACAAAGATTTAAATAATTTTATTAATAAAGCTCTAAAAGAAAAACGTTCACTTTTAACTGGAGTAAATTCTGGAGCTTTTAGTGCTGTCTTGATGCAAATGTTAAGCACTTGGCAGCGTCCCTTAATTTTAGTTGAAGATAGTGAAGATAAGGCACAACTGCTCTTAGATGAGCTAGGAAATTTATTACCTGATGAGATGGTATTTAGTTTTCCGGTTGATGCCACAATTGCAACACAAACTGCTGTCGCTTCTCCAGATGAACTAAGTCAAAGACTGCAAACTTTGAAATTCTTGACTGAAAAAAGAGCCGGAATTGTAGTAATAACTCCGCAAGCATTGCAATATAAGCTAAGTGATCCGCGAGATTTTATTAAAGCAAAGCAAGTGTTTAAACCTGAAGCAGAATTTGACTTAGATGAATTGACTGCATGGTTCACACAAGCTGGATATCGTAGAGAAAACATTGTTGCACGTCCAGGCGAATTTGCTCGTCGTGGTGACATTCTTGATGTTTATCCTTTAGACCAAGAAAATCCCGTTAGAATTGAATTTTTTGGTGATGAAGTTGATACTGTAAAAGAATTTGATGCAGCAACACAACGCAGCTTGGAAGAAAAAGATATTGTTTCAATCGGGCCGGCTTTAGACAGAGTATTTTCTAGCCGTAATCTGCATGAGGCAATTGAAAAAATAAAGCAAGATATGAATGAATCAATTGCCAACGAAGAAAATGTTAAAAATCATTTTGTTAAAGCAATTGACTTGCTTGAAGCGGACGGCCTTCCCGAAAATTATGCTTTTTTAATTGATTACCTACTACCCAAGTCGTTTAATTTGGTGGATTATCTTGATAAAAATGGCTTACTTTTATTTGATGATTGGCAAGCAATCAAAAAGAATGTTGCTGATGTAGATGCTCAAAACGAAGCTTTTATTTCCGAAGAAATAAAAGCGGGCGCAATGTTAAATAGCCAAAAATTACGGCATAATTTTGAGCAAGTCGTGCAAAAAGTGAAACAGGCGCAAGTGCTATTTTCACTGTTTCAAAAAGGAATGGGTCGCCTAAAATTTGATCAAATACTTAATTTTACTACGCGAGAAGTGCAGCAATTCTTTAGTCAGATGCCACTAATTAAAAGTGAATTAACACGTTTTGCAAATGAAGGAAATACGGTTGTTTTACAGGCTGATTCGGCAACTCGTGCTAAGCAAATTGCTCAAAATTTAGTAGATTATGGTGTTGATCTTCCAGTTGTTAAACCTGATCAAATTTTGGCAAAAAAAGCTCAAATAACTGTTGGTGACTTTGCACATGGTTTTGCTCTTCCTAGTTTGAATTTGGTGTATTTAACTGAACGTGAACTGTTTAATCAAAGACCACACCATCGTAAACGTATTAAAACACTTGAAAATGCTCAGCGTTTACGGAACTATAACGAATTAAAGCCAGGTGACTATGTCGTTCATGTTAATCATGGTATTGGCCGTTTTGAAGGAATTAAGACATTAGATGTAGATGGAAAAAAACGTGATTACATAACAATTACCTATCAACATCATGATCAACTATTTGTTCCAGCTGATCAATTAGGATTAGTTCAAAAATACGTGGCATCAGAAGGTAAAGTTCCGCATATTAATAAATTAGGAAGTGCAGAATGGGCCAAGACTAAAAAGCGAGTTCAATCAAAGGTTGAAGATATTGCAGATGATTTAATCGAATTATATGCTAAACGTGAATCTGAAAAGGGGTTTGCTTTTAGTCCAGATGATGATTTACAAAAAGAGTTTGAAGATGCTTTTCCTTATCCAGAAACGCCTGATCAGCTTCGTTCAATTAGAGAAATCAAGGCGGATATGGAAAGTCCTAAGCCAATGGATCGCCTCTTAGTTGGTGATGTAGGTTTTGGTAAGACTGAAGTTGCCTTAAGAGCTGCATTTAAGGCTATTCGTGATGGAAAGCAAGTTGCATTTTTAGCACCAACTACTATTTTGGCACAGCAACATTTTGAAACAATGCAGGATCGTTTTAAAAATTTCCCAGTCAATTGTGCGCTTCTATCACGTTTTCAAACTCCTGCTGAGGTAAAGGCGATAATTGAAGGGGTAAAAAATGGCAAAATTGATATGGTTGTTGGTACGCACCGTTTACTATCAAAAGATGTAAAATTTAAAGACCTTGGTTTATTAATAGTTGATGAAGAGCAGCGATTTGGTGTTAAGCACAAAGAAAGACTAAAAGAATTAAAAGCTAATATTGATGTTTTGACTCTGACAGCTACGCCAATTCCACGTACTTTACATATGTCAATGGTTGGAGTAAGAGATCTTTCTGTAATGGAAACTCCGCCAACCAATCGATACCCAATTCAAACTTATGTCATGGAAGAAATGCCTAGTGTTGTACGTGAAGCAGTTCTGAGAGAAATGAAGCGAAATGGGCAGGTATTTTTCTTGCATAATCGGATTGATGATATTGATAAAGTAGTTAGCCGATTAGAAGAACTAATACCAGAAGCTAAAATTGAGTATATTCATGGCCGCATGAGCGAAAATCAAATGGAAGATATTATGTATCGTTTTTCAAGAAATGAATTTGATATCTTAGTAACAACAACAATTATCGAAACTGGAGTTGATATGCCCAATGTCAACACAATGATTGTTGAAAATGCGGATCACTATGGTTTAAGTCAGCTTTATCAATTACGTGGTCGAATTGGACGAAGTGCTCGTTTGGCTTATGCTTATTTTTTGTATCAGCCTAATAAGGTCTTAACCGAAATTGGTGAAAAGAGATTAAGTGCTATTCGTGACTTTACTGAATTGGGCTCAGGCTTTAAGATTGCCATGCGAGACTTGTCAATTAGAGGAGCCGGCAACATGCTAGGAAAACAGCAGCATGGTTTTATTGATAGCGTTGGCTATGATTTATATGCTCAAATGTTAGATGATGCAATTAAGAAACGTAAAGGCAAGAAAGTTGCTGTTAAATCTAATGCCGAAGTGCAATTTAATTTGGAAGCATATATTCCTGATGATTATATTGCTGATCAGGAACAGAAGATTGAATTTTATAAAAAAATTAAAGGGATTAATGACCAAAAGGAAGCAGAAAATATCGCTGATGAATTAATTGATCGTTTTGGAGATTATCCATTAGCGGTGGAAAATCTGTTAAATGTATCAAAAGTCAAAGCAGATGCTGATTTAGCCCAAGTAGTAGCAATTAATCAGAAGTCAAATGATAAATTACAGATTATTTTCAATAATCGCGCTAGTGAAGAATTAGAAGGGCCAAATATTTTTAAGGCATTAGAACATGTGTCATTAAGAGCCAGGATTAATATGGATCCACAAAAGAGAATGAATGTCATGCTTGAACTTGAAAAAAAGATGAGCACTAGACAATTATTTAATGAGCTGCACACATTCTTAACAGCAGCAAGTGATATTGTTCAAAGGTAGAGAGGAAAATAAAATGAGAATCGATAAATTTTTAAAAGTATCTAGATTAGTTAAAAGACGTACAGTTGCTAAAGAAATGGCAGATCAAGGAAGAGTAAAAGTTAATGAGCGAGTAGTTAAGTCCAGTTATGACGTAAAAGTCGGTGATGTTATTGAAATCGGATTCGGTACAAAACAATTGAAAGCTCGTGTGCTTGACTTGAGAGAAACGACTAAGAAGGCTGAAGCAAGCGACTTGTATGAGCTAATTGATTAATGACAAGGGAAGAGTAAGGTGTTATATTAATAACAAGTGGTGATATAATTAAGATTTAGAATATAAACGAAAAGGCAGGGACACGCGTATGCAGAGAGGGCCACGACTTTATAATGCCTTAAGCGATGAAGAACGCTTAGCGCGCTTACGGCGTAAAGCAGCTAGGAAAGAAAAAGAAGTTCATCGCGTTCGGCGAAATCGAATTGTTGCTTGTTTTGCAATTGCAATTTTAATTTTTGGACTGCAGTTAATTATGGTCCATGTACAAACAGGTAGGATTAATAGTCAAATTCAAACGAATAAGACAGAGTTAAACCAAGTTAATAAAACTAATAAAAAATTAAAGGCGCAAGTGGCAGATCTAAAAGATCCTGATTATGTGGCTAAAGTAATACGTTATAAGTTCTACTATTCTAAATCTGGCGAATCAATATATACTCTTCCTGATAAAGAGGAGGATTATTAGTGAAATTTCCAATTGGATTAAGACTTAATGCTAAAGTTAACAATATTACTAAGCTTGGGCTCTTTGTGACTTTACCGCACCATCATCATGGCTTGATTTTTTATAAGGATTTTGGTGATAAATGGGAAAGTGCTAGGAACAAGTACAGTATTGGAGATGAAGTCAGGGCAGTTATTATCAATAATCATCAGGGAAAGCTTTCGCTCTCACTGAGTCAAGTAAATAATCCTGATTTAATTGATCCGACTAATGAATTTAAAGACAGTAAAGACTTTACTCCTTTAGCAAAGCTAGTAGAAAATTCTACAAAGAAAATAGCAGATTTAAAAAATTCAATTGAATTAAGTGACCAGTAAGGGTCACTTTTTTATTTAACAATGACAGAATTTACAAATTTTTTTACTAAAAATAATATTGAAATTAAAAATAAAAAGTTTTTATTAGCTGCAAGTGGTGGGCCTGATTCAGTGGCACTATTTCACATGTTAGTTAATTTTTTACCTAATCCTTCAAAGCAGTTGATTGTGGCTCATTTAGATCATTGTCTGAGAAAAGATAGTTATTTAGAAAGTGAGCTACTACAAAAGTTAACTACCGCTTTTAAAATAAAACTGATAGAAAAAAGCTGGCCCGTTGCGCTTCATCCTCAAACTGGTATTGAAGCAAAGGCGCGTGAGTTTCGCTATGCATTTTTAGCTCATACCGGGAAGAAATATCAGGTTGATTACTTATTAACAGCGCATCACGGCGATGATTTAATTGAAAATATTTTACTGAAATTTATTCGCTCAGGGGATGTAGCTGAAATGAATAGTCTTCAGATCGTAGGAAATCTTGACTCCATGAGGCTATTACGACCGCTAATTAAGTATTCAAAGGATCAGTTGTTAGAATATGATAAGAGAAACGGCTTAGATTATATTGAAGATGAGACTAATTTTGAAGATGATACTTTAAGAAATCGCTTAAGGCATTATGTTGTTCCTTTATTGAAAAAAGAAACGAACCATTTGGTTGAAAATGCCTATCGTTTTAGCGAAAGTGCAGCGCTACTTTCAGACTGTCAAAATAGTTTTTTTGAAAGTTTGATTTTACCAATTGACTTTGGTAAAGCTTTACGAGGTAAAAAGTCAGATCTAATAAACTTAAATGAAAATCAACTAGCAGCTTTTTTTGATTATCTAGTTTATAAAAAGTGGCATCAACGAGTTCATTTTGATGAAATTAGGCGGAGGAAAAAAGCAACTTTTAATAAAGAAAATTTTCAATTAATTTTTTATCAAGATTATTATTACTTGATAAATAGAAACGGGTTAACGCCAATTGACTCTAAGAAAAAGAAAATTAAACTCGATGAAAAGTTTTCTTTAAATGGAAAAGAATATCTAATTTCGCATGATAAAAAAATAGGCAACTTAGTTGGATATTTCTATGGAGTGAGAACTGATTTTTTAGAGGTAGGAAGTTTACCTCAGGGGAGCAAGTTAAGACTAGCTGATGGCAGGCAAACAAAAGCTAAGAAAAAATTTGCGGAGAATGGGATTCCTTTGATATTAAGGCCATATTGTTTAACTATTTGGCAGAAAGAAAATCCAGTTTATGTTGAAAATGTTTATCAAAATCAAGAATATAATGCAAATTTTGTTCGATATAATGTGTATATTTATCTTTAAGTTTATGCAAAGTTCTATGGTAAAAGCGGAATTTGTGGTAAAATCGTTGGAGTAATTCCAAGAAGTGTCGCGGAGGTTTATAGATGAAAAATAGAAGAAATAGACTGCTTTCTAACGGTCTTTTCTATATCATAGTATTCGTGATCCTCTTGGCTGGAATCAATTGGGCCGTAGGGGGCTCAGGTAGTAATGGTTCCACAGAAAATATCCGTTATTCTCAATTAGTAAAGGATTTAAAAGCGGGTAAAGTCAAGAGTATCAATGTACAACCATCAAATGGTGTATATACGGTTACTGGATCTTATAAGAAAGCTCAAAAATCAAAGAATCAAAATAATACTGGATTTGGACTTATTCCAAGTTCACAAAGTAGTAGTGAAGTAACTCGTTTCAGTACTACGATGCTTCAAAATGACTCAATGGTTAAGACAGTTTCAGATCTTGCTCAAAAGAGCGGAGCATCAATTTCTGGTCAGGGTGAATCTCAATCTGGAACTTGGATTTCTACCATTGTTATGCTTGTCCCAACTTTGATTTTTATTGTCATGCTTTGGATGATGATGAACCAAGGCGGACAGGGTCGTGGTGGCGGCATGATGAACTTTGGAAAATCTCATGTTAAGCCACAAGACCCAAGTAAAAATAAGGTTAGATTCTCAGATGTAGCTGGTGAAGAAGAAGAAAAGCAAGAGTTAGTTGAAATTGTTGAATTCTTAAAGAATCCAGCAAAATATACTAAGCTAGGTGCTAGAATTCCAGCTGGTGTTCTTCTTGAGGGCCCTCCTGGTACTGGTAAAACTTTACTTGCTCGTGCGGTTGCTGGTGAAGCTGGCGTGCCATTCTACTCAATTTCTGGTTCAGACTTTGTAGAAATGTTCGTCGGTGTCGGTGCCTCTCGTGTACGTGACTTATTTGAAACGGCTAAGAAGAACGCCCCAAGTATCATCTTTATCGATGAAATTGATGCCGTTGGACGTAAACGTGGTAACGGCGTAAGTGGTGGTCATGATGAAAGAGAACAAACTTTAAACCAATTGTTGGTTGAAATGGATGGTTTCGAAGGTGATGAAGGTGTCATTGTTATGGCAGCTACTAACCGTTCAGATGTTCTTGACCCGGCACTTCTTCGTCCTGGCCGTTTTGACCGTAAGGTTTTAGTTGGTCGTCCAGATGTTAAGGGACGTGAAGCTATCTTAAAGGTTCATGCTAAGAATAAGCCTTTAGCTCCAGATGTCGACTTAAAAGAAGTAGCACGCCAAACTCCTGGTTTTGTTGGTGCTGATCTTGAAAATGTTTTAAATGAAGCTGCTTTAGTTGCCGCTCGTCGTAATAAGACTGAAATTACAGCATCTGATATTGATGAGGCAGAAGACCGCGTTATTGCTGGACCAGCTAAGAAAGACACTGTTATTTCTCCTGAAGAAAGAAAACGTGTTGCATACCATGAAGCAGGACACGCAATTGTTGGTTTAGTCCTGAGCGATTCTAGAACTGTTCGTAAAGTTACGATTGTACCTAGAGGCCGTGCTGGTGGATATAACATTATGCTTCCAAAAGAGGATGAAAACATCATCACTAAGAAGCAATTAATGGAACAAGTTGCTGGTTTAATGGGTGGTCGTGCTGGTGAAGAAGTAGTTGTTGGTGATAAATCTACTGGTGCTTCAAACGACTTTGAACAAGCTACTAACATTGCTCGTGGTATGGTTACTCAATATGGTATGACTGACGTTGGTATGACTGAACTTGAATCTCCAAGTATGCAAGTACCTTATGGAACTAAGCCATACAGTGAGGCTACAGCTGCTAAGATTGATGAAGCTGTTAAAGAAATTCTTGATGAAGGTCACAAACAAGCAGTTGATATCATTAAGAGCCACCGTGAAACTCATAAGATTATTGCAGAAGCATTGCTCAAGTATGAAACTTTAAACGAAAAGCAAATTCTTTCATTATTTAAGACTGGTAAGATGCCAGAAAATGATGAGAATGAATTTCCAAGTGAGTCCAAAGCTTCAACTTATGAAGAAGCAAAAGCTGCAATGGAAAAGAAGGATCAACAAAGAGAAGAAACTGAAAATAAGGATGACAAAGAAGACGTTCATCCACTTCCTGATGATCATAAGAATATTGACGATATTCCACTTAACCCACCATCTGAAAAGAAGAATTCTGACGAACACAATTCAGATGAAAACAAGGATAAGTAAGAGTTTATTGTAAGAGTGATGTTTATACTCCTTTCTAATACTGAAATTACAGATTTTAGAAAGGAGTTTTTTGGTATTAAGAATGAAATATTTAAGTAAAAAAGACAAAAAGATTTTAAAATTAAGCTTAATAAGTTGTTTGACAACTATGGTGCTCTTTTTCCTTTTATCTACTTTCACTGATTGTAATCCAATCTTTGGGGGAGTATTGTATGGAGGAGATTTACCTAATCAGTATTTATCTTTCTTTCAATATTATCGTCATTTAGTTTTAGGAAATTGGGCAAGTGCTGGGTATACTTTTTCCAATGGACTAGGTGGAGATATGGCTGGTAACATTGCTTACTATGTCTTAAGTCCATTAAATTTTATAGTTTTTCTTTTTCCTGCAAATAAAATCAATATTGCTGTTTATGTAATAATCTTGTTTAAGCTAGGTTTGATGAGTGGTACATTTACTTGGCTCATTTTAAAATGGTTTAACTTTAAATATCAGGCCTATGCCATTTTTTTAGGAATCGCATATAGTTTAAGTGGCTATTCAGTTGCTTATGCTGGAAATGTCATGTGGTTTGACGGATTAATTTTGTTGCCTTTAATCACTTATGCTTTGGTTAGAGGAATCAAGATTAATAAATGGCTTACTTACAGTATTTTACTGGCTTGTGCCATTATATTTAATTACTATATTGGTTACATGATTTGTATCTTTATGGTAATTATTTTCCTAGCATATACAATCAATAATTTTAAAGACATTAAACTATTTTTCCATCAGTTTTTGAATTTTGCGATCAGTTCTATTATTAGTGGTTTAATTAGTGCAATAGTCCTATTACCAACTCTATTTAATCTTTCAAGTAATAAATTAGCACAGTCGGATTTTAATTCGAATTTTAATATTAAGCTCCTTATTACTGGGGGAAAAACAGTATCCAGACTGTTTATTGGAGATACTTACAATGATTGGCCACCAATTTTTGTAGGTACATTAGCTGCCATAATTTTTATTATCTACTTTATTGATTCTCGTAATTCAGTTAAAGCCAGAATCACTAATTTGATAATTGGAATTATATTTGTCTTAAGTATTATCGTGCGTCCATTATACTTATTCTGGCATGGTGGACAACAAACTATTGCTTACCCTTATCGTTTTAGTTTTTTAATCGTATTTTGGATTTTACTTTTAGCAGCAAAAGAGCTGTCATATCAGAACTTTAAGAAAAAAGATAGAATTATAGCTACCACTATTTATTTATTATTGAGTTTGATGACGGTGTATATTCGTCGTCGAATCGGACCAAATAATTTTTATGAATGGATAGCTGTAGCTTTAGTACTGCTCTTTGGACTATTAATTTACTTCTCAAATAAAAACTTTGTTCGAATTATTCTAATATTGGTTGGATTAGTTGAATTATCGGGAAACGCATATACTGGTCTTAGCCATTTGGGAATGAAGAGTGATTATTATCCTAAATATGTTGCAGAAAACAGTGAAGTAATTTCTAAGATTCCGGCAGCTGATAAGACAGGTAGAATCGCTAAAAATTATGAATTAAATAATGATCGCGGTGAAGGATATACTTTTAACTATCGTGGGGTAGAAGAATTTTCATCTAATAATGATTCACGAATTAGTAGTTTGATGACTGATTTGGGATTTTCAACATTTAGATACTTCTATTACTATCAAACGGGTACTGTAGTTACTGATGCTATCTTTAATGTTAAGAGCTTTATTAACAGTTCTTTGACTAATCAAAGTATTTCACCAGAATATGTTAACTATGGTTTAAGAGATGATTTAAAAACTAGACCAGTTATTTTAAAACAGGGCGATAAAACTGTGTATCGAAATGAAACACTTCCATTTGCCTTTGCTGGTAATTTATCTAATAAATTAAAGTTTAAAGATGAAAATCCTGTTTATAATCAAAACTTAGTTTTAAATTCTTTGACTCAATCTAAGTCTAATGTTTTGGATTATAGTAATAAAAAGGCACGGATTACAACAAATAACTTGTCAGTGAAATATGGTAAAGTAAAATATCATGTCATAAAGAAACATAAGAAGATTACTAAGCGTACTGAACAAAAATATTTCACAATTAAGAGATATGATAAAGAGCGTCCTGGGACGATGAGGTTCACCTATGATAATCTAAAGCCTAACCAGGTGGGATATATTCGTTTTAGTAAAAATTTGATGCAATTAGTGCTTGCTTTAAATAATTATCAATGGAATAAAAATCCTGATTATCGTCCTCCATTTAGTGTGACTATAAACGGTAAACAAGTTCAACTTCAAGAATATACGGACCAATTAATTGGCGTTCAAGCTGATAAAAATGGAAAAGTTGATATTAAAATGACCGTAGATGGAAAGGGTGGCAAGTTCATTCTTAAATACCCTAAATTTGTGAATATCGACTTTTCAGCTTTACATGATAAAGTCAAAAAAGCGCACGAAAGGGAAATGAAATTCACAAGTTTTGAAGATGGATATGTAGCTGGTAAAGTTAAAATTAATAAAAATCAAAATTTAGTAACTACTATTCCTTATAGTAAGGGCTGGCAAGTTAAAGTAGACGGAAAACCAGTTAAAATTAATCGTACTTTGGGTGTATTTATTGGATTAAAGATGAAACCAGGAACTCATCAAATCACATTGAAATATAGAACACCAGGTGTATTAGTAGGTGCTCTCTTGAGCATTATCGGTATTATTTCCTTAATCGTATTTACTTTGTTTTTAAAGAAGAATAAAAAAGATTAATTATCAGATACACTTCTCGAAGCTAATTATTGAGAAGTGTATTTTTTTAAGTAGATAAAATTTAGTAATATCGAAAGTATTAAATTGCTTATTGGCGCTGTAACAAGTATCATAGGTATAATCCTATTAGTTGTATTTAATTTTATTTAGAAAAGAAAAAGTATTAATTAAAGAATGAAGTCTATGTTTTATAGGCTTTATTTTTTAGGAGAAAGAAAAATGAACGATTATTTAGTAAAAGCAATTGATAAAACTAAAAATTTAAGATTAATTACGGTTAATGCTAAAGAGTTAGTAAGTGAAGCTCAAAAAAGACATGATACTTGGAGCGCATCTTCAGCTGTGCTTGGTAGAACTTTAATTGGTGGATTACTTTTATCGGCGGCCTTATTGAAAGATAAAGATGAGTTAACAGTTAGACTGCTTGGAAATGGCCCAGTAGGAGCAACTGTTGTAACAGCAAAAGCTGACTTGACTATTAAGGGATATGTCCAAAATCCGCATATTGCTCTTCCACCTAAAAAAGATGGACACATTGATGTAGCCAAAGCTGTTGGTGAAGGTTGGCTTGAAGTGACAAAAGATCAGGGATTAAAAGAACCTTATACTGGTCAAGTTCCAATTGTTAGTGGAGAAATTGCGGAAGATTTCACATATTATTTAGCAAAATCTGAACAAATTCCTTCAGCAGTAGGTTTGTCTGTCTTTGTTGAACCAAACAATAGTATTGGAGCTGCGGGTGGTTTTGTATTACAGGCATTGCCAGGAGCAACTGACGAACAATTAGCTCAAGTGGAAAAGAGAATTAAAGCTCTTCCTAATCTTTCAACTTTATTCCTAGATGGGATGTCACCTGAAAATCTAGCCGAAAGGATCCTAGGAACTGATTGCAAGATTTTAGCTAAAGAAAATGTTGCGTTTTCTTGTGATTGTTCAAAAGAAAAATATAGTAAAATTTTAGCTACACTTAAACCAGGACAACTAAAAGAAATGATTGAAAAAGATCATGGCGCAGAATTAGTTTGCCGTTTCTGTAAAGAAAAATATCATTTTACTGAAGATGAA